>CAYSPU010000105.1:0-8376 GCA_964432995.1 uncultured Verrucomicrobiota bacterium | reverse complement strand
AAGGGCCTACCCGTGTGAGCACGGATCGCGATTGGGTGAACTTCTCCTGGTATTTCGACCGCGGGGTTGGTCTGAAGTCGGACGGCACCATCGCCTCGTCCTTCGCGTGGGACCGTGCGGGCCGTCCTGCCTACACTGACCTCGAACAGATGTCCTTCAGCCGTCTGAGAGACCTGAAGCCTTGGTTGGCGGCGGACTTCCTGTGGCCTGACTTCGGTGTGGCCCTGGCTGCCGACGGGAGCCTCTGGACCTGGGGCGTGCCACCCCGGTACACGAATGACGAAGTGCCGCAGCGCGAGTGGCGACTGCTTCCCCCCAGTGTCCCGCCACGCCTCGTCGCCAGGCTGGCAGAGGGAAATGCAGAATGAAGAAGGCAGAATGCAGAATGGGGGGAGGTCCACGGTTGAGAGGTTGGGAGGTTCACGGTTGGTGGTGGGGGCTCTCCGGGCGCACAGTGAATAAGGAACACAGAACGCAGAACCTTGACGGTAGGGACACGCGGTTCCACGTGTCCAAACCCCAAGTAGCCGCGGACCTCAGTCCACCCCGTAGCAACCTCATGTTGCATATGCAACACGAAGTTGGCAGTGACATCCCGCCTTCCAGAGAACCCCGTCACCCATTGCCCGCGCTGGCTGACGTCGGTGGCAATTCGCCGTCGTTGGTGGCCGCGGACGTCAGTCCGCGCACTTCTCTCCTGCGCCGGGGTCGCACATCGAATACCCGCGCCGACTGACGTCGGGGCCATCCGCACTCTTGGTTCCGACTGGACACCTGTCCCCTGACAGATCGCGTCCCCACCTCGATCGCGGCACGTTCGGACGCACCCGTCTACAGACATCGCGTCCCTACCGCACGAGGGCCGCCAGCTTCAGGAAGCGGGCGTGTGGCTCCGACCCATGAGGTTTCGATTCCGGTCGTTGAGGGGGCCGCCGTCTGGTTCCAAAGAAGCGGCTGCTCTGCTGTTCGATGGCCTCTCTTTGCGGCTCTTTGCGAGCTTCTGTTCAAAGCCGAGAGCACTCACCCCTCAGCCCCCTGCGGGCTCCTGTTCAAGACCGGGATTCCCTTGCACCGGGAAGCACGCTACGTTCGCCCCATGAAATCCATCTCTCTCCTGATGTCCCTCCGGCTTCGTTACTTCATCCCGGCGCTCCTGCTGGCGTTCCACCTCACACCAACGTCCGGACTCCGCGCGGCCGACGCTGGCGGCGAGTTCTCGAAAGCGGTCATCGATCTCGGCATGGTCGTGAAGGACGCCGATCGCACCGCGGCCTTCCTGACCAACGCGATCGGTTTTCGCGAGGTGCAGGGTTTCCCGGTGACCGGCGAATTGGGTCGCAAGATCGGCCTGATCGACGGGCATGCGGTGAACGTCCGCGTCTTTGTGCTTGAGGAAGTCGACCAGGCGACGCGCGTCAAGGTGCTCTCGTTCCCCCAGGCGCAGGGGAAGCAACCGGACCAGGCCTACATCCATTCCACGCTCGGGATGCGGTATCTGACGCTCTATGTGAAGGACATTGGCCAGGCTTTGAAACGCCTGGAAAAGGCCAAGGTCCCGCTGCTCGGCGACACGCCGGTCGACCTGGGTGGCGGCACGTTCCTGGTGGCGGTCAAGGATCCCGACGGCAACTTCCTGGAACTGATCGGTCCCAGGAAGTAGTCTCTTGGCCTCGTTTCTACCAGGTGAAGCTGACTTCCCAGCGGAAGAAAGTCATCAGGTCGCGTTGCGCGTAGTAGTCGTCCTGGTTCACGAGCTCGGCCCAGACATGGTACTTGACGTGTTTGTTGCACGTGTAGCCGAGAACCGCCTGGGCCATGTGCCCGCGGAAATTGCCGTCCTGGCTGAATCGCGCCGCCGCCACGGTCCGGGTCGGCACTTCCTCGGGTGCGAACAGGGCGTTGTAGTAGGCCCCGAGCGACATGCCTTTCATCGGCGTCGTGGTCCAACCCGCGCCCACCCGCATGAGGTTGTTGAGCTGGGCGACCTTGCCGCTCGTCTCGCGGGCATAGGAATAGATGTAGAGTTCGCTCCAGCGCGGCCAGCGCCCCCAGAGAATATCGAACATCTCGTCATCGCCGGTCGTGTCCGGGTCGTCGCCGGAGAGGTATTCGAAGACCACGTGCGCCTGGTTGTTGAGGCGGTCCTTGAGAAGGTAGCTGAGCTTGGCGTTCCCGCCGAAGGCGCTGATGTCGCGTTCCCTGGAGCCGACATTGACCGGGGTGCGGACGGTCGGATCCTGTTTCTCGCCGAACTGATAGGCACCCTCGACCGAGTAATGGAAACGATCGGCGAAGTAGCCCGCGAACCGGGCGCCCAGCGTGAAGATGTCGGCGTTGTCCCCGTTCGCGAACTCGGCGTCATCGCGTTTGTAGATGAAGTAAGCGTCCACCGTGGTGTTCTCGAGCAGCTTGTTGGAGGCATAGAGGATCACGCCCTGCTCGTTCTGCTCGGTCAGTCCGTAGTTCCAGGAGTTGTCGAAGGTCGGGATCCACTCGTCCGGCCGCGCGTTTTGGTAGATGTAGACCGCGTCGATCTTCGTCTTGATGTCCTTGAGATCGACCGTCGCCCGGGCGCTGTCGAGGAAGTAGGTCCAGGAACCGTCGCCGGGCGTGCCATCGGCGACCAGCCACCAATTCCAGAAATCGCCGAACAACAGGTCCTGCCGGCCGACCGACATCGAGACGGGGCTGCCGAACATGTTGTTCCATTTCACGTTGAGGTTGTCGAGGATTCCGTAGCGCCACTCCATCCCCTCCCGCGGGTTGTTGTGGTCGCTGCGGAAGGTCCCCGCGAAACCGTCCTTCAGGAAGTACCTCGGCTCGGCCGCGAGCCGGGCGTTGAGGGTCAGATCGGTCATCGGCGTGAACGTCGTCCAGAGCCGGCCGCGAAACCGCATCAGGTTCTGCCCGGCGAGCGCGTCATCGCTGGTCAGGCTCAGCGAATTGTCGAAATACTCCTGGCGGACTCGCAGGTCGGCACCCCACGAGAACCAGTCGACCGGTTTCTTGGACTTCGTCGCGAAGTCCTCGAAAGCGCTCGGTGCGGGGGGCGCCGGTTTCGGCGCGGCCGGGGTCCCGGCCGGTGGGGGCGCCGCCGGCGGCATGGGGATGGATACTGAGGCCGATTGCGCCAGGCTGCTGCCTGTGCCCGCCGCAAAGAGAACGGCTGCTGCCAAGGAGGCCTTTGCGCTGCTCATAGTCCGGATCATGGAGTTCCTTTCAGTCGGTCTTTAGGCGCGTTTGCACTGCGAGGTCTGTATGACGTTCGTCTTCTGGGACTTCAGCTCTGGCCGCCCGGGCGCTGCCTGCCGTCCATCCTGCTGCTTCCCCCGGCACCACGCCGACACAATCCAAGCGCAGGCAGCTTCTCTCGCGGCTTTAGGGTGCTGAATGTTAGTGGGTAGGCTAATTCCGTCAATTCCTTAAATTTCGCCATGAATCTCGCCTCAGATTCCCCCGGTGCATCCCCGGGTTGCCGGTGATGGGCGGCCAGCACCGCCTGGCCGCGCTCGGGCTTGGCTCGCGGGCAACGGTGTTACCCGCCCACAGGAGGGAATGGGGGCAGGGTCCAGCACCGCAAGACCGTTCCGGGCGTGGAAGGGGACAGTGGCCAAACATCGAACATCCAACACTGGACTTCGAACGTTGAACGACGCTCTCGATTCGATGTTCGGTGTTCCGCGTTCGACGTTTGGAAGCAGCGCCCGGTACATCTACCTGGCCACTTCCGGCATTGGCCCGCCCGGGCGAGAGAGCTACAGTGGCCCGCGTGAACGCCCACTCCCGTTTCGGTTCAATTGCTCTGGCCCTCGCCTTCTCCTGGTGTTCGTGTTTCGCCGCTCCTCTGAAGGTCGGCGATCTCCGCTGCGAATACCGCACGCAGCCGCTCGGGATCGATGCCCCCCAACCGCGCCTGAGCTGGGTCCTGGAGTCGAACCGCCGCGGCGAGACCCAGACGGCCTACGAGATCCTCGCCGCCACCAGCGCCGCGAAGCTGCGTCGGGCGGACGCAGACCTCTGGGTCAGCGGCCGGGTGAACTCGAGCGAGTCGGTCCACGTAGTCTATGCCGGTAAACCGCTCCGCTCGGGCCAGCGCGTCTTCTGGAAGGTCCGCGCCTGGAACGCGGCCGGCCGGGCCTCCGCCTTCAGCAAACCCGCCTGGTTCGAGACGGCGCTGCTCTCCCCAGCCGACTGGCAGGCCCGCTGGATTCAAAGCCCCACCGCCCACCCCCTCCCGCCCGACCAAGCCTTCGATGGTTACCCCGCCCCCTTGTTCCGCAAGGAGTTCACCCCGGACAAGAAAAACCCCCCCGCCCGCCCCTACGTCAGCGGCCTCGGCTACTACGAACTCCGCCTCAACGGCGAACGCGTCGGGGATCACGTCCTGGATCCCGGCTGGACGACCTACTCGAAGCGCGTGCTCTACTCAACGTATGACGTGACGAAGCAACTCGAGCGCGGACGAAACGCCCTGGGCGTGATGCTTGGCAACGGTTGGTTCAACCCCCTGCCGCTGGCCATGTGGGGCCACATCAACCCCCGCAACGCGCTCACCATTGGCGAACCCCGCGTGATCGCCCAACTGGTCGTCGAGTTCACCGACGGCACCGCGCAAATTGTGGGAACCGACCCCACCTGGCGGGTCGGCGACGGGCCCATCCTCCGCAACAGCGTCTACCTGGGCGAAGTCTACGACGCTCGCCGCGAACAACCGGGCTGGGACCGTGCGGGCTTCGACGAGGCGAGTTGGAAGCCCGCCGCGGTGGCGGGCGCGCCCGACCTCGGCCCGCTCCGAGCCCAGGACGCGCCTCCTATCCGGGTCACGCGCACCCTCGCGCCGGTCCGGCTCACCGAGCCCAAGCCCGGTGTTTACATCTTCGATTTCGGACAGAACTTCGCCGGTTGGTGCCGGCTGCGGGTGAACGGTCCCGCGGGCACCCGCGTGCGCCTCCGCTCCGGCGAACTCCTCTATCCCGATGGGACCCTCAACGGCATGACGGCCGTCGTCGGCCAGATCAAGGACGGCGGCCCGGACTACCGCTATGACGGCGTCGGCAGACCGAAGACCGCCTTCCAGCTCGACGAATACGTCCTCAAGGGTCAGGGAACCGAAGTCTTCACGCCCCGGTTCACCTTCCACGGCTTCCGCTACGTCGAAGTCACCGGCTTCCCCGGCACACCCACCCTCGCCGCGCTCGAAGGGCTCCGGCTCAACTCCGACGTCGCCTCCGCCGGCTCGTTCGAATGCTCGAACGACCGGTTCAACCGCATCCAGCAAATGGTGCTCTGGACCGAACTCGCCAACCTGTTCAGCGTCCAATCCGACTGCCCCCACCGCGAGAAGTTCGGCTACGGCGGCGATATCGTCGCCTCCAGCGAAATGGGAATGCTGAACTTCGACATGGCGCGGTTCTATGCCAAAGCAGCCAACGATCTTCTGGATGCCGTCCGCCCGAACGGCGGTTTCACGGAGACCGCGCCGTTTGTGGGGATCGCCGACGAGAGCCTGGGCGGCCAGGCCGGCCCGATCGGGTGGGGCTCGGCCCAACCGGTCTTGCTCTGGCAACTCCGGCAGTTCTACGGCGACCGGCGCCTCGCCGAAGAGCAATTCCCCGCCACCAAGAAGTGGATCGCCCTCCTCCGTTCCTGCGCCAAGGACGGCATCCTCGACAACGGCATCAGCGATCACGAGAGCCTCGCACCGAAACCGCGCGCCCTCACCGGGACCGCTTTCTACTTCCTCAACGTGAAGCTGTTTGCGCAGCTCGCCCGGGCGCTTGGCCACGAAGCCGACGCCGCCGAGGCCGAGGCTCTTTCCGAACAGATCCGCGCCGCCTTCAACCGGCGGTTTCTCCAGACCGACACCGGTCGCTACGACGCCGCCACGCAAGCGTGCCAGGCCTTCGCGCTTCACCTCGGGCTCGTTCCTCCCGAAGAGCAAGCGCGCGCGCTTGCAGTTCTGGTGCAGGATATCCAAAGCGCGCACCAGGGACACCTGACCACCGGCATCTTCGGCACCAAATTCCTGCTGAACACCCTGACCGATCTCGGCCGGGCGGATGTCGCTTACCAGATCGTCAATCAGCGGACCTTCCCCGGCTGGGGACACATGCTCGAAGGCGGCGCCACCACCCTCTGGGAGCATTGGGAGTTCAGCGATAACACCTACTCGCACAACCACCCGATGTTCGGTTCCGTGAGCGAATGGTTCTACAAGGCCCTCGCCGGCATTCAACCCGCCCCTGAGGCCGTCGGCTTCGACCGGATCCTCCTGGCCCCGCAGGTCGTCGGCGATCTCCAGTGGGTGAAGGCGCGCTACGATTCCGTGCGTGGCACCGTCGTCAGCGAATGGACCCGCAATGCCGACCAGTTCCGCTGGCACGTGCGCGTGCCCGTCGGCACCACCGCCACCCTTGTCCTCCCTGCACGCGAGCGGACGACAATCACGGAAGGCGGAAAAGCCGTCGAACGCGCGCAAGGAATCCAGTTCCTCCGAATGGAGGACGGTAAAGCCATCCTCGCCCTCGGCTCCGGCGACTACCGCTTTGAATCGGTCCTCCCGTGAGATAGGGGTTCAGGGTTGGGAGGTTCAAGGTTGGGAGGTTCAAGGTTGGGAGGTTCAGGGTTGGGAGGTTCAGGGTTGGGAGGTTCAAGGTTGGGAGGTTCAGGGTTGGGAGGTTCAGGGTTGAGAGGTTCAGGGTTGAGAGGTTCAGGGTTGAGAGGTTCAGGGTTGAGAGGTTGGGGGCTAGGTGTTGGACCGGGGACGACCGAACCCCCAGCGCCGCGTGCGCGAGGATCCGGGGTTCGACTTGGGGCTTGCGTTGAGAGGGAAAGCCCGGTTGGATTTTGGGCAACCAGACGGCGATGCAAGCGTATCCCAAGCACTACTGCGGCATTTTCGGGGTCTACGGTCACGCGAACGCGGCCGAGGTGGCCTACTACGGGTTGTTTGCGCTGCAGCATCGGGGGCAGGAGAGCGCCGGGATTGTGGCCTGTGACGGGCAGCAGTTCCGGGCGCACAAGGGGATGGGTTTGGTTTCCCAGGTTTTTGACAGCGCGGTGCTGCAGGGTCTGGCGGGGCACATGGCGCTGGGGCACACCCGGTATTCGACGACGGGGTCGTCGCACCTGCGGAACGCGCAGCCGCTGACAGTGGACTGCGCGCGCGGGCAACTCGCCATTGCGCACAACGGCAATCTGACCAATGCGGCGGTGCTGCGGGACGATCTGGAGAACCAGGGGTCGATCTTCCAGACGACCGTGGACAGCGAGATCATCCTGCACTTGATGGCGCGGCCGACGGTGGAAGGGCGGGAGAACACGCTGGTGCAGACGGTGCGCCGGATCGAGGGGGCCTACGCGCTGGTGCTGATGACCGAGCAGGAGTTGATCGGCATTCGGGATCCGCACGGGTTCCGGCCGTTGTCCATTGGGAAGCTGGGGGATGCCTACGTCCTGGCAAGCGAGACGTGCGCGTTTGACCTGGTGCACGCCCGTCCCGTGCGGGACGTGGAGCCCGGGGAGATCGTCATCATTGACCGGAACGGCCTGCGGAGCATTCAGGCGTTTCCGGAGCACGCGCGGCGGGCCTTCTGCATTTTCGAGTTCGTCTATTTTGCCCGGCCGGACAGTCATTTGTCGGGGCGCAGCGTCTATCAGACCCGGGTGGAGTTGGGGCGCCGGCTGGCGCGGGAGCATCCGGTGGCGGCCGACATTGTCGTTCCGGTTCCGGACAGCGGGAACTGTGCGGCGTTGGGTTACTCGTTGGAGTCCGGGATTCCTTACGAGATGGCGTTTGTGCGCAACCATTATGTGGGGCGGAGTTTCCTGCAGCCCACGCAGTTGATTCGCGACTTCAACGTCCGCGTCAAACTGAACCTGATCGAGGAGCTGGTTCGCGACCGGCGGGTGGTCATCGTGGACGACTCGATCGTGCGGGGAACGACCTGCAAGACGCGGGTGAACAACCTGAAGGAAGCGGGGGCGCGGGAAGTACACGTGATGGTCAGTTGCCCGCCGCACGTGAATCCCTGCGTTTACGGCATCGACTTTCCGGACCGCGGCAAGCTGATGGCGGCGAACTTCACGCGCGACGACATTCGGAAGTACCTCGACGCCGATTCGTTGAGCTATCTATCCCAGGAAGGCATGATCGCGGCCACGGGGCTGCCGGTGAATTCGTTCTGCATGGCCTGTTACGACGGCCGGTACCCGGTGCCGTACGATCCCGAGTTGGACAAGAGCATCATCGAGCGGCGGCGCGCCCGGGTGGAGACACTGGGCGAGACGCTCGCCAAGGAGCAGCGGCAGCCCCGGTTGCTCTAGAGTCCTTGAAGCTCAAAACACGTTGTTGACAGATCAAGTTCTGAATTCGGT
>CAYSPU010000104.1:0-18768 GCA_964432995.1 uncultured Verrucomicrobiota bacterium | reverse complement strand
GACAGGAGATCCTCGGGTGCGACGTGCTGGTCGTGGACGACATCCTCGACACCGGCCGGACCCTTCACCATGTGGTGACCAGGCTGCGAGCCGAACGCCCGCGCACACTGCGCACCTGCGTGCTCCTCGAGAAACGAGGCCGCCGCGCCATCGACGTCCGCGCCGATTACGTCGGCTTCCGCATCCCGGACGTGTATGTGATCGGTTACGGGTTGGACCACGCCGAGCGGTTCCGGAACCTGCCGTATGTGGCTGTGCTGCGAGAAAGACGTTGAGACGCGAATTGCACGAATTACCGCGAAAGCAATGTGAATTCGTGAGAATTCGCGGAATTCGCGTCACAACCCGGGTTGTATCGGCCCAGTCTACAGTCAGCCACGGGAGAGCCTCAGCGCGACCTCCGCAACGCGCTTCCCCAGGCACTTGGCGGAAGCGACCCCGCCCTCGTCGCCGGCGATGCTGTCGTTCTGGCTCTGGAGGGTGGCTCCCGGATGGGCCCCGGGCTTGCCGTCGCCCACCACGATCACGTCCTGCCGCATCAAGGCGGCGAGCACCGCCAAAACGGTCGTGTCCTGGCCGCCCTGACGCGCGGCGCCGACCGCGATGGCCCCGACGACCTTGTCGCGCAGGAGCCACTCTTTGCGGAAGGCGATCGTGCGGTCGAGGAACGCCTTGCAGAGCGAGCTCATGCTCCCCATGTACGTGGGTGTTCCGACGATGATCCCCCTGACGCGCGGGTCGGTGAGTTTCTCCGCGACCTTGGGAAAATCGTCGCGGGCGCCTGGTTCAAGCGGCACGCCGGCGGCCACTTCGCCGGGAATCTTGAAACCGGCGAGCTCGATCAGCTCGATCTCGATGGCGGGGTAGGCCTCTTTGGCGGCCTCGAGCGCCAACTTCACGGCGGCAAGCGTGGTGCTCTTGCCCGGACGCGGGCTGCAGCCCACTCCCACGAGCTTGATGTTGCTTCCGGTTGCCGATACCTGCGCCTGCGGGCTGGTCGCGGCCAATGTGGAAGCGGCCGAGACGCCGAGGGCGCCCAGGAATGTGCGTCGGTTGGGTTTGGTCATGTCGCGAAGGGTAGCAGGACGAGAGAGGACGCGCAGCATGGAATTCACACACGGAATTCAACGGGGCGCTGCTTGAGGACACCGCCCCCATCCGCCCGCTCGACCCTTTGGGGCGCGTCCTGCGGCCGCGGAGTGACCCGCAGCAGAACGCACACACCCTTGGCTGCGGCTCAAGACGAGCCGCGGTCCCCAACCTTGCGGGCCGTCGAGTGCCCAACCGGAAGCGCATGCGAACCAGGCCTTCCCCGGACCGCCCGACGTCCCGGCGGCCAGCAGCCCCACCCGTCGGACGCAACTCCGAACCTCCGACCGCCTCCCGCCCGCTCGCTGCTGCTCCGACCCGAGACGTGTCGCGCTCCAACCGCACGACCGCAGGTCTTCCTGACCCGCAGCAAAACGCATAGAGGCTTGTCTGCGTGGACGAACCGCGGACGACGCAGATCGGCGCGGATGGAACCGCGGGCGGCAGTTGGAACCACTCCCGGCGGTCGATATGGGAACGGGGCCGGAGGCGAACCCTCCGGCCCCGTTCACCAACGAATCGGCCAAGCGCTACTTCTTCATCCGATAGAAGGTCGCCGCTTGGGATGGCAGCACGGTCAGCTTCTTCTGGTCCCCTTCAACCACCGCGCCGGATGTGTCGACCACCGTCCAGGTCGGTGTTGCCTCCAGGGCGGTCGTGGATTCGAGGGTGAAGGGGCTCGACGCGGGCCAAGCGATGACAATACTGCCAGCCACCGCCGACACGGCGAGCGCGGGCTGGGCCTCGAGCGAGTCCGGTCCGGCGGCATAGTTGGCGGCCACGCGATCGGGCAAGAGCAGGCCGTCCCAGATGCGGAACTCATTGTATTTGCCCTGGAACATCGGGTCGGCCCACTGCGAGCGTCCGAGCCAGTTGTTGACGTCGTCGATCGTGGTGATGTCGACCGGGGCGGCGCCGGAGGCGACGACGACGGCGTTGCTGTAGAGCCGGGCGAGATTGGCCGTGTGGCTGTAGACCACGGTCAGACAGATTTCCTGCCCGGCCGGCAATGGTGTCGCGGCGGTCAGCGGGGCCGGTTCGCCGCCCGTTTCGGGATCCCGAACGGAGAACCGCAGGTTCGAGCCGCCCGCAGGCGACAGGAACAGGTAGTTGCCGTTGCCGTTGGCCACATCTTCGCCGCCAGCCGAGGTGCCGAGGTCGAAGATCCGCTGCCAGGCGCCGGAGCCCTCCCAGGTGATCCAGGTTTCGATCGACAGGTCCGTGAGCGGGCTGATGATGTAGTTGGGCAGGTCCACATAGCCCGCCACCGGGTCCGCATCCGAACTGGTGCCTCCCGGGAGTGAGAGTTGCCCGTTTCCGTCAAACGCGGCGCCCTGACCCTTGACGGTGCCGTGGGCGGTGCCGACGGAGTCGTTGACCGCGGTGCTGCCGACGGCTTCGCTGAAGCTGTAGCGGTGCACGAGGGTAGGCTCTTTGTAGCCCGCGGGTGTTGTTGTGGTGACGGTCAGGGTGGCGCTCTGGCCGCCGTAGGAACCGGTGAGGGTGGCGGTGCCCAAGCCGGTGGCCTCGACCAGGCCTTGCGCGTTGATGGTCGCGACGCCGGGGTCGCTGGACTGGTAGGTCGTCCCCTCAACACTCGTGAGGTTGACGTCGTTCATGCTGACGAAGTCGCCCATCAGGGTGACCTGGACAGGGCCACCGCCGAAGACCACCTGTGGTGCCGCCAGCGTCAGCTCCAGGGACTGGAGCGTGCCGGGATCGGTCGTGACCGGGTTGTCCGGTCCGGCGGCGGCGCTCAGGGCGACCTGCAAGGCGCTGAGCGGGCCGTTCCAGATGCGCAACTCGTCGATGGCACCGTTGAACATCGCGTCTCCGCTGTACTGGGAGCGGCCGAGCCAGACGTTGTTCATGGGGCCGATGTCGACGGGGGCGAGGTTCATGCTGGTGTTGTTGCCGACCAAGGATCCGTTCACGTATAGGTAGCCTCGCAGATTGGCCACGTCGGTGACCCAGGCAATGTGCGCCTTCTGGCTCACGGCGGGGCGTCCGTTATTGACATACGTCATGGCGTTCTCGCCGCCGGCGCGATCGCTGACCCGAATGGATCCGGTGAGTTGGTTGGCCCCGCCCGGCAGCGAGAGGAACATGTAGCGGCTGCCGTTGCCGCTCTGGCCCTCGCCCGCGTCGCTGTTGCCGAAGTCCCAGATCCGCGCCCAGGAGGCACTGCCGTTGTCGGTGACCCACGCCTCAATCGTGATGGTGGTCAGGCTGCTGAGCAGGTCGTTGGGAAGATCGACGTAGGACTCGCCCGTCGCCGAGGTGCCGTTGCCCGTCAGTTCGACCGCGTTGTTGTTGATCGTCGCGCCGACCAGCGTGCCGTGAGCGGTGCCGATCGAGTCGCTGGCGTCGGTCGTGAAGCTGTAGCGGTGGATCATCTCCGGCGAGGTCACCTCGACGGCCACTTCCTTCTCCTGGCCTCCGTAGGAACCGCTCACCGGGGCCGCGCCCACTGACAGGGCGAAGAGCTGTCCGCGCGTGTTGACGCTCACCACCGCGGGATTGCTGGAGACGTAGGTGGCCTCGGTGGAATCGGTCACCGTGATGGCGCCGTAGCTGGCGGTGTTGAAGGTCACGGCCGTGGACTGGCGCGAGCCGACGGTCATTGTGGGGTTGGCGCTCCAATCGACCGAGTTGACCACGATATCGGTCACCACGGTGTTCATGCCGGCGCGGCTGTCCACGGCGATCTGGAGGGGCCCCAGCGCCGTGTCGTGGATGCGGAACTCATCGATGTAGCCGTTGTAGGCCGCATCCCCGTTGTAGAGCGAACGACCCAGCCAGGAGAACTGGTTGTTCACTTTGGACAGGGAGAAGCCGGCGGAGACCGGCGGCGAGAGCGAGCCGACCAACACGCCGTCCTTGTACAGCGACAGGACGTTGTTCGGCGGGTCATACACGCAGGCGATGAAAGCGGGGCCGAGGTTGTCCAAGGGCGCCCCGCCGTTGACCACGTACTCGTCATTGTAGCCGGGGCTGGCTTGCGCGTAGCTCATGCGGAAGTCGCTTGGGGTCGAACCCGAGTGGGGACAGAACATGACCATGTGGGCGCCCTGACCCGAGGTGTTTTGGTTGCCAAAGGCGAAGACCTCGACCCAATTCGCGTTTTCCAGGGCATCCATCCAGATCTCGAAGGTGACGCTCGTCAACCCGGTGATCATCCCCGACGGCAGCTCGATGTAGTCGCACGTCGGACCCGATGCCACGCTGGCGGGGAGATACGCCGCGCCGCCGCTCACCGAGGCGTTGTTCATGATGGTGCCGTTGGCACCGCCCACAGAATCGATGACTTGGTTGTCCGTTTCGAAACTGTAGCGGTGCTTGAGGCCCGCCGAGGCGTTCTGGGCGAGCGCCCAAGTCAAGGCGCCGGCCAACAGCACCCGCGTGGCGACAAGTCTCACGCGGTGAGATGGGGAAACGTTTGCATTCATATGGCTTCTGTGTTGCAGGGTTACATTGGCTCAACGGGAGCCAACCGGGGGTAATCTACTGGAACCCATCGCAGAAGCGACACCATTCGTTCGCGTTTATGAGTCGCCAGTTTGCGAACTGCACTTCGCCCGCCCCGGCACCCCGCACGTTGGCGCCTCGGAACATGGCTGCGGACGTTGGCCCGCACCGTGGCCATGCCGGGAGCGTGAACTGCCGGGGCCGACCTCCGACGTGCCGACCTCCGACGTGCCGCCCTCCGACGTGCCGACGTCTGACTCCGGACTCCTCCCGAAGATCACCTCGTCTTCACCCGCAACACGGTGAGCGAGTTGCCGGGGAACGATTCACGAAGCCTCGTTCCTTGGAGGCGGAACTCCTTCTCCACCGGCACGACTTTTCGCGGTTCGTCGAGGGTATTCTCAGCGGCGGGGTCATCGGAGGTGAGGACGAAGGCCTGAACGGGGCTGCGCAGGCTGGACGCGCCCGGGAATTCGATGGTGGTGGTGAGGGGATCGGGCGCCACGTTGACCACTTTCAGGATCACCTCACCGGTCGACGAGTCGCGGGTAGCGGATGCGTGGAGAGACTTCATGGTGGGCTGTTCGACGTCGTGCAGGAGTTGGCCGTCGAGGTAACAGCGGATGCGGGCGCCCTGGAGCTCGATGCGGATATCGTACCAGCGTCCGGTTTCGATGCGGCCCTGGACTTCGTTGCCGACGATGCCGCCCATCTCGAGGGCGTGGCGGGTGTTGCCCCAGCCGCCGAGGTTCCACCAGGACTTCTCGTCGTCCCGTTGCGCGGCGAAGAGGATGAGAAAGCCCTCGTTGCCGCCGAGCTTGCGCGCTTTCAGGCTGTAGGTGTAGTCCGTCCAGTTGCGGTCGCCGGCGACGGCGCGGACGTTCTCGGCGCGGCCGTTCTGGCGCAGGACGCCGACGTCGGCCTTCCAATCGCCGTCGCCGAGCTGGCGCCAGCCCTCGAGGCCCTTGGCGGCGTCCGAGGCGAACACGGTCTCGCCGCCGCGGGTGACGCGGATGTCCTTGAACTCGGCCTGGGTGAGCCAGGTGCCGACGCCGATGCGTCCGCCGCGAGGTCGTTGCTCGACGGCGGGAGAGTCGAGGCGGACGGGGAGGACGACATCGCCGCGGTGTTGGCTGAAGAGCAGTTGGACGTAGTAGCTGGGGAGACCGAAGGCGCGGGCGTTATCGAAGTTGATGAGGTTGATGGGCCAGCGCTTGTGGTTGACGTTCACGAGCAGGGGGGCGTAGGCGGCCATGGCGACGACGTCGGCGTTTCGTTCCATGCCGGTCATGAAGGCGGCTTCGCCGATGGCGCCGCGGAGGTTCCCGAGACCGGCGCCCGAGGTGACGGCGTATTCGCCCACGAACACCTTGGGCCCATTCCGGTCGTAGGAATCGTACTTGTTCGCCTGGAGCATGAAGAACTCCGGGTTGTTGTAGTAGTGCTCGTCGATGATGTCCGGCATCGGGTTGGTGGGGTAACCGCCCCAGACGTTGGCGATGAGTTGGACTTCGGGGTATTTGGCTTTGAGGGCGCGATGGAAGAGGGGCCAGCGTTCGGCGTAGGGCGGTCCGCCGTTCTCGTTGCCGATTTCGAGATACTTCAGGTGGAACGGCGCCGGGTGACCGTGGAGCGCGCGGAGGCCGCCCCAGACGCTGTTCGTGGGGCCGTTCGCATACTCGAGGGCGTCGAGGGCGTCCTGGACCCACTGCCCCATCTGGTCGAGGGGGACAACCTCACGATGGGACATGCCGACGTTGATGCAGAACAGGGGTTCGGCGCCCAGGTCTTCGCTGAGCTGCAGGTATTCGTGGAAACCAAGACCGTGGGTCGCCCAGTAGTGCCACAGGTTCCAGAGCGGCTTGCGATGGGCCGGATCGCCGATGGTTTCCTTCCAGTGATACATGTGCGCCATGTCGTCGCCTTCCACCCAGCAGCCGCCCGGAAACCGGAGGAACGACGGCTGAAGCGCGGCGAGCATCTCACACAGGTCGGGACGCAGACCGTGTCCCTTCCAAGTTCGCTGAGGCATGATTGATACCATGTCGAGCCACAGATCCCCTTTCCCCTGGAAGGCGATGTTGAGGCGGGCTTTGCGGTCCGAACCGGAGGCCACCAGTTCCAGGGCGTGGTTCTTCCATCCGTCCGTTAACGCCCCGATCTCGCCGCGGGCCAACTCCCGGCCGGAAGCCGTCTGCAAACGGATGGTCAGGGGTCCTTGGAAGCCGCCGGCGGCGCGTGCGGCCAGCCGCACGTGGTAGGTCTCACCTTGGACGACATTCATGCCCCAGTAGCCCTCGTTGAGCAGAGAACCGGCGCCGTCGACGCGCACGTGGAGGCTGCGGCGGTTGATGGGGTTCAATGGCGTCCGGGTGTCGATGCTCATCTCGCTCCGGCCGTCGCCTTCCTTGGTCAGGGTCCAGTTCTCGGGCGTGGTGGCGTCCTCGAACGACCGGTTGCGCACTTGTTCCGGGTAGATGCCGCCGTCGGCGGAGAGGTTGATGTCCTCGAAGAAGATGCCCCAGAGGAGGGGGCTGACTTTGGCGCCCGGCTGGTCGACGGCGACGGAGATGGCGCCTTCGCTGGCGGCGGAGGCCGAGAGGGTGAAGGCGGCGCAAACCGCCACGAGGAGGGTCCGGACTGCACGCCGCGAGAACACTGGTTCTGCAACGAGTCCTGAGGAGACCCTCGCCCCCGCGGTGCGGGAACACCCTCGCCATGAACCGTAGCGCCGACATTCCTGTCGGCGTCGTGCCGGCTGGAAAGCCGGCGCTACGGAGTTCATGGAGCGCGGTGCACGGAAGTGCGACGTTGAGGATGGAGACGTGTTGTTTTGCGTCATAGGTTGCCTATGGAATCGGCGAGCGGGCGGCCGGGGCTTCGGGAATGGTCAGCAACTGGTCGATGCCGGGGTTCTCGACTCGCGTGACGCCACCGCCGATCCAGCGAACTTCGATGGCGCGGACGCGGTCGCGTTGGCCCAGGCCAAAATGCAGTCGCGAGCCGAAGTGGCTCTGGTAGCTGCGGCCGCTGTGGACTTCGTCTACGAGCTGCAGACCGTCCGTGAACACGGTGACGCGGGCGCCGACGCCGTCGCGATTGGAGTTCCGGCCGCGGAGCGGCGGTTTCGGGACACCGTCTGGGGGTGGGGAGCTTGCGTCGGATCGTCCTGGGAGGTCGGAAGACCCGGGGTCCGGCAGGGAGAGTGCCGCCGGCGAGCTGTGGTTGGATGCGGCTCCGCGGAGTTGCACTTGGAGCCAGTGGTTTCCACGCGGGGACTCGTTGCGGAGGATGGTGGGCTCGCGGCGCGAGTTCAGAACAACGACATCGATGTCGCCGTCGTTGTCGAGGTCGTCGAAGGCGGCGCCGCGGCTGCTGAGGGCGACGGACAAGCCGTCCCCGGCCTGGTTGGTGATTTCGGCGAACCGCCCCTGGCCGAGGTTGCGGAGGAGGCGGTTTTGCTGAAAGTAAGTGGTGCTGGTGTCGAACAGCTCCACGTTGTCATGGAGGTGACCTGCGGCGACGAACACATCCCGCCAACCGTCATTGTCAAAGTCGACCAGGCCGCAGCCCCAGGTCACGAGGGAGCGCATGTTGACATTGGCGCGGGTGGCGGCACTGACGTCTTCGAAAAGCCGGCTGCCCAGGTTGCGGAACAGGACCGGAGACTCCCCCTGGTAGGAGGTGGCATAGGCGTCCAGGAGCCCGTCGTTGTCGAAGTCGCCGCACTCGACGCCCATGGTGCCGTGGGCCTTTCCATTGAAGTCGTAGGCGGTGCCGCTGCCGAGGCCGGCCTCCTGGAAGCGGCCGCGGCCGTCGTTCAGGAACAGGGCATTGCCGATCTCGTCGTTGCCCACGAAGATGTCGGTATCGCCGTCCTGATCGAAATCGGCGCTGACCATTCCCATGGCGGCTCCCTCGTGGCTGGCGATGCCAGACTCGATGCTGACATCGGTGAAGGTGCCGTCCCCGTTGTTGCGGAACATGCGGTTGTTCGTGGCGGCGTAGTTCAAGGGGCCGACGTAGGCCGGGTGGCCATTGAACCGGACAAAGTGATGTTTCTCGAAGGTGAAGTCGATGTAATGCCCGACGAACAGGTCAAGGTCACCATCGGCGTCCATGTCGAGGAAACAGGCACCGGCGCCGACGTGGGGATCGTCGGCCACGCCGGCGTGGGCGGTGGTATCGGCGAACGTGCCGTCGCCGCGATTGCGGAAGAGGAGGTTGGTGCCGAAGTTGTTGAGGTAGATGTCGGCATGCCCGTCGTTGTCGTAGTCGCCAATCGCCACGCCCAGGGCATAGCAGGGAACGGCGAGCCCGGCGGGGCGGGTGACATCGGTGAACTTCCAGTTCCCCTCGTTGCGGTAGAGGCGGCAGGTCGACGGGGGATTCGTCGAGCCCGGCAGCGCCGTGCCACTCAGGAAGAGGATGTCGATCCGACCGTCGTTGTTGTAGTCGAACGTCGCGAGGCCCGCGCAGACGGTTTCGACGATGTACCGTTGGCCGGAACTGCCGTCGGTGTGGACGAAGTCGATGCCCGTTTGGCGGGTGACGTCCGTGAGTTGGACAGGCGCCCGGCTCTCCGGAGGCGAAGCAGCGGCCACGAGGGCGAGCATACCGGCGAGCGACCAGAGCGAGACCGCGGCGAGCACGGACAATGTAGGACTCGCTGGGCGTTGGGTCCGGGGAGTTCGCCACGCTCGCACCTGTTCTTCGGACGCTCTTTCCCCGAACCGTGGTGCCGACATTCGTGTCGGCGTCGTGCCGGCTGGAAAGCCAGCGCTACGCAGTTCGTGAACCCGAGGGGACGGTTGGATGTAGCGGCTTACCATGAACCGTACGCGCAAGTTGCTGATAATGAACCAAACGTCGAACGTCGAACTTCCAACGTCCAACGTTGAACATAAAGGATGTTCGATGTTCGATGTTCGACGTTCAGCGTTCGATGTTCGTTCCGGTTCATGGCACCAACGCGCGTCCAAACTCTGGAGGTCCGGCCTTCCCATGAATCCCCCTACCCATTCTGGGATACCACTTCGCATGAAAGGTAGGGCGACCTCTCCGAGGGCGCCGGGAGAGTATGTGCCATCGACTTGTTTCCGGCGCGCCCGGAGGTCGCGCCCTACCAGTTTTCTGGGTAACCGCCAGGTAGGGATGCCCGGCCGCGGGCGTCCAACCGATTCGCCTACGAACGCACGATCCGCGGGAAGCAGGAGGCCGCGTGCCCGCAACTCGGCCGTTGGCGCCTCCAGGCTACGGGGCGTGCTGCAGGGACGTGCGCAGTCTCTCATACTGGGGATTGCCGGGGGCGAGTTCGCAGGCCTTCTCGCTGGCCGCGAGGGCGCCGGGGCGGTCACCAATCCGCGCCAGGGCGCGGCCGAGCATGAAGTAATGTGGGGCAGCCGGGGCGAGGTCGACCGCTCGCTGGGCGAGGCGGACGGCTTCGGCGAGGTTCGTGGTTCCTTGCAGGTAGAACTGGGCGAGAGCGAAGCAGGGCTCGGGGCGATTGGGGGCGAGTTCGGTGGCTTTACGGTAAGCCGCTTCGGCCTCGGGGCGTTGCTGCAGGCGGACGTGGAAGTTGCCGAGACTGATGTGGTGCATGGCGTTGGCCGGCTCGGCCTGGATCATCTCGCGGCAGACCTCGAGGCCGTCCTGGTTCCGGCCGCCTTTCTGGTAGAGCATGAGGAGGTGAAACCGGCAGGCGGTGTCGGCTGGGTCGATGGCCGCCGCGCGTTTCCAGAGCGCTTCCGCCTTGTCGAGACGGCCCTGGGCTTCGTAGACCCAGGCCACCTGCGTGTGCGTCTGGGCCACACTCTGGCGGGTGCTGTGCAGGGGATCATAGAGCCGGCGGATGACCCGTCCCGATTCCTGCTGCGCGGCCCTGAGGGTGGCAAACTGCTGGCGATACTCGTCGGCCTTGGCCTGGTCTCCGAGGCGCGCGCAGGTCATCGCCAAGCCGTAGTAGGCCTGGACGAGGGCCGGGTCCAACCGTATCGCTTCCTCCAGGGAACGTTTGGCCTCGGCCATTCGCTCCAGGCGCTGGAAGGTCTGTCCCCGCAAAAGGTGTGCCGGAGGCGTCTTCAGATTGTCTTCGTCCAGAACGGCGAGGGATTCCTCGAGGCGATCCTGATCGTAGAGCAACTGCGCCAGGCGCTGGCGCGCGTCTTGCCGCCGGAGATCGACGCGCAGAGCCTCCCGCAACATGGTTTCCGCCCTTGGGAACTCGCCGCGGGTGCGGAGTGCGTCGCCGAGATTCGAGAGCGTCTGGGCGCGGCCATGGAGTCTGAGAGCGCCGGGCTCGAGGCGCAGCGCTTCCTCCCAGAACCGGATGGCACCTTCAAGATCTCCTTGCTCGAAGTGAACGACCCCGAGCACGGGCAGGGCGTCGCTCTGGGGGTATTCGCGATAGAGTTCCCGTGCCGCATCGAGCTGCTCCGCGCGCAGCCTGCGGTCTTCCTCCGCCTGCTGGCTGTCGGCAAACGGCGGCGGCCCTTCGGCATCGGCAGGCAAACGCGAGCGGCCAGGCTCGGCAGACTGAGCGGCGACGCCCAGCGCCGGGATCAAGAAGATCCACCAGACGAGGCGCCAAGCTGGAATCGACCATCGCACTTGATTCTGTGTGCCACGCATTCTGAGGTTGTTCAAGGCCTGCAGAGGGCTACAAATGGAAGCGGCTCGGTGCGTCACTGCCGCCACCACATCAGCTCTTCCGGACCGCGGGTCTTCTGACCCGCAGCACGCCCTTGCACCAGGCGCGGCCAGACGGTGCTGGCCGCCCACGATTCAGCCTCGCTCCGCATACCAAGAGGCCCAGGCATTGATCACGGTCTTTGGGCCGGCTACAAGTCTGCTATTTCATGGAGTTGCATGCCTTGGAACAGCCTGGCATGGCCTTGCACAATATGCTCACATCCTGCGCGTTATGCAGCTTGACGCCTACCATATCCTGGCATAACTTCCCACACTGTGGAAACCGAAAATGGCATAGACAATGGCAAGCCTACTACTCGCCGAAAACGCTTCGACCTCTTCCGACCCGTCAGCGTCAAACCCGACGGCCGCCGCATCGAGAGCCCCAACTGGTGCGTCCGCTTCCAGCACCAGGGCAAACGCACCTGCCGCACCCTGGGCACTGCGGACTATCGCCTCGCCACGCAGCGCGCCAAGCTCTTTGTCGCCTCGGTTCGACAACAGGGCTGGAGCCGGGCCGCGGCCCTGCCCAGCAGCCAGGGCAGCCTGACCATCGAGCAATTACTCGAACAATTCTGCCGCTGCGCCGTCGCCCGCGGCTTACGCCCCCGCTCCATCGCCAGCGCTCGAAAAGACCTTCGCCGGATCACCCGCGAGCTCGGAGCCCGACGTTTGAGTGAGCTCACTCCAGAAGCCTTGCAGTCCTGGATCCGGGACAGCCGGCTCAAGCCCATCACACTCCGGGCGGCGATCAAGAACGCGGCGGTCGTGTTCTCCCGACCTTCGCTTCAGTCCTTGGGAATGACGGATGTGCCCAATCCCTTTGCCCAGTTGGTGAGACCGAAGGTGGATCGGGAACCCTTCACGGCACCGCCTCGGGAATGGATCCAGGAGCTCATGCGGCAGGGCATCGACGAACTACGGGGTGAACCTCGGTTGGCATTTGTCTTGGCGTTGGGTGCTGGCTTGCGTTGGGGAGAGATCATCTCCCTGCCTTGGGAAGAGGTGCAGCCAGGCCGCGTGCGCATATCCGCCGAGAAAGCCAAAGGTCGACGAGCTCGATTGATCCCCATCGGGAAGCGGGTGCAGGGGGTTCTGGAGCGAGCCCGAGGGCAAGGGACCCTGATTGCATCCTCCCCGACGGAGGTCCACGACAGACTGTGCACCTGGTTGCGGGAGCACGGGGTCAAGGATTCCAAGCCCGTGCATTACCTGCGAAAATGTTTCGGGTCTTTGGCGGTGGCAGATCACGGGATCTTCATCGGCTCGAAGCTCCTGGGGCACGCAAGTATCGGCATCACTGCCAGCACGTATGCGGGGCAAGTGGACAAGCTGCCGGCGGTGAGGTTCTGATCTCCCTGCCGACGGGGTGAGCGCCTCTCTTCGCAAGTAGTTTCAGCCTCAAGGGCTCACATGGCCGCCATCTGGACTCTCGGGGACAAACCTCTGGCTTCGAACGGCGAAGGCCGATTTCACTGTGGACTCTTCGGGAACGACAGGGCCCCATTTTCAAAGCTCGGGGGTGACAAATGGGGGTGACAAACACAACCGCAGGTGTGGAGCAGGGATTGGCCAAGCTCTCGCGCAAGGCTGTTCTACCAAGGGCGAGGAGGCGGAGGAATACGTAGACCGAAACCTCGTTGCCGCAGGCACTGGGCCCGCCGCGGAAGTGTTCCTTTCTTTAGCCGCCGCGATGCGGCAAGGTTGGCCTCCATGAATCCAGTCAGGGACTTGCGTGCTGATCCGTTTTCAGCTTGGCGAAACGCTTCGGGGATCGCCGCCGCCGCGCGGATCGCTGTTGCGGCAACCGTGACGCTGACAGGGACACAGCTCTGGGCCGGAGAGCCCGGCACGCCGCCGCCGCCCATCCGCGGCGAAATCGTGCTGGCGCGGGCCAGCCACGAGTGGATGTCGCAGCAAATCGAAGAGCCCTGCATCCTGCCCAACCCCAAGGTGCCGGGGCGCCTGATCATGTTCTATGGGGCCGTGTCCGCCACCAATCGGGTCGTGGCGGCCATTGGGAAAGCCTGGGCGGATACGCACTCTCCCTTCCGCTGGCACCAAGACGAAGCCAACCCGATTTTGCGACCTGCCGAACTCGGCTGGGACTCCACCACCATCCGTCTCGACACGGTCCTCTACCTACCGGAAGAAGACGCCTACTACATCTACTACTCCGGTTCCACCGGCCCGGTTCAGGACCGCATCGGCCTGGCGATCTGCCCGACGGGTGCCGACGGCTACACCGGGGTGACCGCGTCCACGATTGCCCGCTACGGCACGGCCCCGGTGCTGGCGCCGGAGCCGGCTGCGCCGTTCCACGAGGAGATGGCCTCGCAGGCCGCGGTGCTGCGGGAGTGGAACCGCACGGCACGGCGCTGGGATTGGTACCTGTACTACTCCTACCGCGGGAAGGATGGCACGCTACCCGGCATCCGCCTGGCGACTTCACAGGACGGCAAGAAATGGACCCGGCGCTTCAACGCTGAGGATCCGCGCGGGATGGGACAAATCTTTCGCTCGACACCCGGGGCCTACTACGAGTGGCACCAGGTTTTCAAGGTCGGCGCGACGTACGTCCTGTGCATCGAGGTGGGTGTGGACCACGGTGCGCGCTGGCGACCGGGCCTCGCCGTCAGCACGGACCCCGTGAAGGGATGGATGCAGCTGGATCTCGACACCATGCTGCAAACGAAGTGGTCTGGGCTCTACGACGACAGGACCCTCTACCATGTGGCGACGCCAGCGCTCTACCTGATCAATGGAAAGTGGTACTTATTTGCGCAGGCTTGCGGGCGGCCGGCCAACGACGACTACATCGACGGCGCCTGGGAGATGTGGGGCGTTGCCTGCGACCGTGTCATTGCCACGCGTGCGGATTGTGCGCGGCTGTACATCCCTTGAGCGGCGGAAAAGACCTCCCGAAGACAGTCGGCTGAACCGACCCGTGACACCGGCCCCATGACCGGACTTGGAGCCTGGCGCCCCAGATTGGCCGATGCCGAGACGGATACGGACTTGGAGGAGCCTGCAATGGTCCGACCCCGCACGACCCGCACGAGATTCCCAAGCAATCTGAAATGTCTGATCCCGTTGGTTGGCGATCATCGCCAGGCGCTCGTCCCGGCAGGGACGTAACGTATCTAGATTGGCACACCCCACCCCGCCGCGTCCCATCGGGACGCAAGGAGCTGAGCAACTGGGGCCAGCGCAGCGTGCTCTCACCGCTCGAACCGGGAACCGCGCACGCGCCGTCCGACCTGGGGTCAGTTCCTCACCCGCCTCCTGCCGCCAGGAGGTTCCGTTGAGCCCGCCGACCACGCCGCGCACAATGGAAGCGGTCCGCGTCGTTCGGCCTCTTCTGCCGGCAAAAACCAAACTCGCCCCCTCACCCAGTGTCTGACATGCAGCCAGTGCATCTACGCCCTTGCTCAGCCCGCAGGAACCTGATATAGCTCGTATCACATCCGGGCGAGACAATTGACAGCGCTGTGTAGAGGCTGTCTAGAGGCCGTGAAGAAGTTCGTGCGACGTACTCTGGCTATGTCGATGGTTGACCATCGCGCAACCGATTACTGGGGGTGTGATCGTGACGCTCGTTGTGCCTTTCCGGTTCCCCATGCAACCGAGCCCACGTCTGAGTCCAAGCCATACCGCGAGACGGAGTGCTCGCTCCAAAGCAACCCACACGCTCTTACTCTCCTTACCTGAACGGGCGAACACTAATCCCCTTGTTGCCCCTTACCCCAGCCATGAAAACCCTTCAATACCTGCAACGGAGCTCCATCCTCAGAGTGTGGGCACGCGCGGCTGCGCTGTCTGCCGTGCTCGTCCTGACGCAGACGCAGGTCATGGGTGACACCATATTCTATGACGGTTTTGAAGGATCATTCCCAGCTTCCTGGGCCGTGGGCCACAATGGAGGTAATACCGCCTTCGGTTGGGCGCCCAATCAGGCTAAGCAGTACAACGGTGTTCGGAGCGTTTTCTGTGCCGAGGATGGCAGCTACACTAAGACGCTCTACGCAAATAGCCTGACCAACTATTTGCAGCGAACAGGTGTCTCCCTCGTCGGATGGGACGTTGCGACACTAGTCTTCTATTATTGGCTTAACACTGAGCAGGGCTACGATCGCTTGAGGCTCCTCATACGCAATCAAGCCGGTGTTTGGGGGGAGTTGTTTTCAGACAGCGGCAATGACAGTGCATTAGGCTGGCAGTCTAGACAGATCAGTCTTAACTCCTACCTTGGCCAGTCAGGGCTGATAATTCAGTTCCTGTTTGAAAGCGACGCCTCCTTCGTTCCCAGCGCGCCCAGCGGTGTGTGGCTCGACGAAGTTGGGCTTTATGTTTCGGATGCGACTGCCCCTGTTCCCAACCCGATGCAGTTCAGCACCGCCCCCTACGGGTACTCAACGACCTCCGTGCGTATGGTAGCAGACCTGGCGAGTGATCCTCGTGGTGTGGAATACTATTTTCTTTGTGCGCTTAACGGCGGTGGTGGAGGCGACTTCGGCTTTACGCCAAGCCGGGAGTACGTCGATGACGGGCTCAACGTAAACACGCGATACGGATATCAAGTGCTCGCCTCGGACTCTTGGGAAAACAAAACAGCGTATTCGACGACCCTTTACGCATACACGCTCGCGAATACTCCCGCCTCCCCCATCGTCTCGCGCCCGACAGAGCATTCTCTTGACGTAGACGTCCAACCTAATGGCAACCCAGCCAGAACCGAGTTTGCCATTCATAACGACACCTCAGGGTACTGGGTCCGCTCTGACGGAGCGGACAATGGTTCGACGCCGGTCTGGCGCACCGATAGTGACTGGGGAGCGGTCGCAGTCACTGGGCTCTCACCAAATACCAGGTACTACTTCAGTGTTGCCGCACGGAATGGTGATCGTGTGTCTACAACCCGAGGTCCTGCGGAGTCTGGGCGCACCTTGACGGCCAACGATGCACCCATAGTAACTAGCGTGTCACCAACGTATGCCACGATCACAATCCCTAATGACACCGTCATCGTGTTCATCGCTCACGCAGTGGACGCGGATGGCAATCTCAGTGGAGTTACCTGGTACAAGGACGGCGGTAACCTCTTGACTCAACATGTGCTCGACGTTGGAGGGACAGGCGATGCGGCACGCTTCCTGCGCGCCCATGCATTTACCTCAATTGGATCCCACACGATTGCGTGCCAAGCCTTCGACAGCCGTGGAGCATACAGCGCCGACGTCACATGGGTGATTAGAGTCGAACAGTCACTTCGCGGGATGGACTTAGATTGCATGGTTGAATCGAAAGAAAACCCTGTTTGTGTTCTCAGGAGCCGTGCGGCCCAACTGTCCGTTCTTGAGTACGCAAAACAGCTCCATATCACGTATCTCGCACTACGCGTTCAGGAAAGCCACTATCTTGACGCTCCAGACAACACGGTCTTGAGTGATTTCATTATGTTAGCGAAACGGTGCTACGGCGTCCAGAAAGTCGGTTTTATTGCGGGGGCCGACACGGCGCTGTTTGACCACTTTATACGGTACAACACACATCCGGCCACCGAGGGCAAATGCGATGTCTTGAACTTAGAAGCCGAAGATGCCAACAACCCGATCGCGACCTACCTGGCTGTGCTCAACCACATGAAGGTCTTGGGCGCCGAGTTTGGTCTTGAGGCGGAGGTGTACCTTTCAACTGGCGCGCTGAATGCAATGACCCCAGACCAGGCGCAGGCCTTCGCCGAGTTGGCGGATCGCCTACTTATTCCGTGCTATGCCGTTACTCCCGAAGCAGCGTATGATAAGTTTCTAGACTATGCGCCGCAATTTGCGCAGCGAACGGACAGTCGAACCGAGATCTGGCCGATGTTCTCCTCAGAGTCTTCGTATGAGTGGGCAGATCGCGCGTGGATGGGGGACTGGTTGGCTGCCAGAGGTCCTGACGACGCCGAGGCACTATTCAAAGGTTATTATGGAACCGACGGTGACGAAGCGCGGTTCAGCCTGTTTGTTGCAGGATTCCAGTACTACTCGTACAATTTTATGTCTCCACGGCTGTTTGTGACAGCGACCGCATTTCGTCCGGAACCCGGCGCACGTGACGTAGAGCCGGTCTCCACTCTGGAAATCGAGTTTGCAAACCCGCCCTCGGGCGCGGCCGTGCCAGTTCGCAAGGGGTCGAGCGGTGGTGTTAGGGTCGTGCACTGGGGCGACGGTGCGATCGTCGAGTCTATTCCTATCGGCGATAGCCGAATAGTGATTGACGGCAATCGCGCCTCTATTCACCTTGCTAGCGCCCTGGCGGAGGCCACGACCTATTGCGTTTTGGTGGACGCAGGTTGCTTTTGCAGCACATTAGCTGGAGCGAGTGACAGCCCGTGGCCCGGCATCTCGATCACCGATGGTTGGACATTCACAACGCAAGCCGGCCCCCCACAGCCACCACCCACGTGTTTCGCATCAAGTCAGACGAGCTCGAGCTTCATTGCCAACTGGAGTCCTGCGATGGGAGCCACTGGATACCGGCTCGACGTATCCACTACGGCCGACTTCAGCGGCTTTGTCTCGGGGTACCAGGATCACGACATAGGGAATGCGTTAAGCGAGACCGTAACTCACCTGAACCCGAACTCGGCCTATTACTTCAGAGTTCGGGCATACAACCAGTCAGGCCCTAGCGACAACTCAGGCACGGTAGGTACTGCGACGCTGCCCGATCCGCCAGCAGCACCGACAGCAGGGCCCGCGACGTCGATCACCAAGGCCGGTTTCATGGCTAACTGGAGCGCCGCCAGCGGGGCTAGATGCTACTTCCTTGATGTGTCAAGCAGCGATGCTTTCAGCAGCTTTGTTCCCGGGTATGAGAACCTGAATGTAGGCGACGTGAGCCAGCATGAGGTGAGCGGCTTGGAGTTGGATACCGTGTACTATTATCGGGTGAGGGCCTACAATGCTGGAGGAACCAGCGGCAATTCAGGTACGATTATCGCGCGCACATTGCGGAGCGTGCCGGCCATGGATCCGCCACAAAGCGTCACGGCCAGCAAGGGTACGTACATAAGGCGGATTGAAGTGACCTGGAGCGCGGTAACTGGAGCGACGAGCTATGAGGTCTGGCGTAGCGCCAGCGACAGCTCCGAGTCGGCAGAGCGACTTGCCAGTGGGGTGACTATTACGAGCTACGTTGACGCTAGGGCAGAGCCTGCAAGAATCTACTATTACTGGGTGAAGGCATCCGCTGCCGGAGAGACCGGCGGTTTTAGCAGCTCGGACAGCGGCTACGCAGGGGAGTCTGCGACGCTAACTTCCGTTGCCCCGTTCCGAGCCCGGTACCAAGAGGGTTGGGAGAGCTTTTCACCCCCTGCCGGTGGAGGCTACCTTCCCACCCCCACGAGCGTCATGGGCGGCGCAGCCCAAGTGCAGGCCCAAACGATGATTCTCTGTGGCCCATCGCCGCAGGCCATCGGCAACCTGCCCACTCCGGAAGGGGTTAGGTGTGTTCGGCTGGATACAACCGCTGATC
>CAYSPU010000103.1:18509-18781 GCA_964432995.1 uncultured Verrucomicrobiota bacterium | reverse complement strand
CCGCCGCGTTCACTCGGGGATGCTCTTCCGGTGGTCGGTAGATCGACCACCAGCACCCGACCCAGAGGAAGCCCAACATGCCGGTGAGAATGAACGCCCATTGCCAGCCCCATCGCAGCGCGACCCACGGCACCACCAAAGGCGTCACCAGCGCGCCGACGTTCGTCCCCGCGTTGAAAATCCCAGTGGCCAGGGCGCGCTCCTTCTTCGGAAACCACTCCGCCACGGTCTTGATCGAGGCCGGAAACGCGCCCGATTCGCCCAGACCCAGG
>CAYSPU010000103.1:0-18499 GCA_964432995.1 uncultured Verrucomicrobiota bacterium | reverse complement strand
CGAAATGGCAAACCCGCGCCGGACCCCGATCGCGTCCATCACCCGGCCGGCGAAGAGGAAGCCAATGGCATAGGCCAGTTGAAAACAGAAGATGATCGACGAGTAAATGCGCTCGTCCGACCACCCGAACGTGTCGACCAGGGTGGGTTTGAGGATGCCGATGACCTGGCGATCGACGTAGTTGATGATCGCCGCCAGCAGCAACAGTCCGCAGATAACCCAGCGAAAATGCCCCCGGCCGGACGCGTCGCGAACTTCGGATTCCGATTTGCCGGACATCAGTCGTGCCGAGTCAAGTTGGTGTCGTGGCGGGGATGTTCCGACGCGGATGCGGCGCTGGCTGCACCCAGGAACCGAGCGCCGTCGTCCGAGTGGCAGACGGCCACGAAGGCCTCCGGGGCCAAGTGGGGTTGGCGTTCGGCATACGCTCGTTGAATCGCCTCTGCCGCTTCCGCCGCGCGGGTTCGATCCACCAGACCGATGCAGCAACCCCGGAACCCGGCGCCGCTGAAGCGGGCCCCATACATGCCCTCGACCTGAATCAGAATCCGGTGGAGGTCCACCAGCGGCGGGCAGCCGCACTCGTAGTTGCAGATGGAACTTTCGCCGGAGGCCGTCATGAGCCGGCCAAATTCCCTGAGGTTCCCTTGCCTCCAGGCCTCCGCG
This sequence comes from uncultured Verrucomicrobiota bacterium, assembly GCA_964432995.1. GTDB lineage: Bacteria > Verrucomicrobiota > Verrucomicrobiia > Limisphaerales > JAHDYP01 > CAYSPU01. Next base: position 17,833 of record CAYSPU010000103.1, on the reverse strand, counting down.
CCGCAGTGCACGCGCTCGACCTCGGAGAAGAAGTGCGCCGCCCGACGACGAAGAGGTTCGGTCAGGCGGCCCTGGTGCTCCCGGTACTCCGAGGGATCGACGCGGCCCAACCATGGCGCTTCCTCCGTTCGCCCCGTCGCGTCGAGGAGAATCCTGGCTGCCTCCCGGCACTCGGCCACCCGGCGGTTGTAGTCGGTCCCGACCAGCGCCTGCTTGAGGCCCGAGAACGCCAACACGACGCACCAAGGGGGTGCCGAGGGAGCCGCTCGAATCAGTTGGTGGCCGGTGGTCGCGCAATCGATGAGCGTCAGATGGTCCTTCCGGGAAAGCAGAACGCCCGATTGATCGAGAATCCCGTTCTGCAGTCCGAGGTATCCGCGCTCGATGGCCTGATCCAAGAGGATGTTCTGCTCGACCGCCACGGAGAGCTGGTTGACATCCTCCAACGCCAGCAAATAGGCAACCCCTACGGCGGCGGACGAACCCAAGCCGCCCTCACTCCACGGGCCCGTCACCACGCCGACCAGCCCGCGGTGAAGGCTGTATCCCCCCCGGGTGAGCGCCTGACCCGCACCCCGGGCGTAATTGCCCCAATCTCTCGCCTGGGGCGCGCCCGCAACCGCCGGGTCGAACCGGACTTCGCCGGGGAAATCCAGACTGCTCAATCGCACCTCGCGAATCGCCGCCGGTGCGTAGGCCAGGAGCACCCCTCGGTCGATCGCCATCGCCGTCACCGGGCCCAACTGATGGTCGATGTGGGCCCCCAGCGGGCAGATCCGGTAAGGGGCGCACACCATCCGAACAAGCCGGGGCTCGACGCGGTATCGGCCCGTCAGTTCGCGGATCAGGCGTTGTTTGACGATCTCAGTTTCCATGAGCGCCCTGGCCTTCATTCCCGCCCAGCATGCTGTGCGGCAGCAGGGAACTCTCGCGCGCCGCCTGGAAACCACTGTCGAATCCGTTCAGCGCCGCCAGATTGGCAATGTCGATCCGCCTTCGCTCGTGGCAGCTTCGCCAGAGCACCCCGCTCAGTTGAAAGGCGAGCCACGCCAGACGGGGGTTGGGAAACACGCCGCGCATCAGGGTCGCGGCGGGAACAGTGGCGCGCCACTGTGCCAGCGTGGACAGGATCGCTTCGTAGGAACTTGCCGCCGGGTCCCAGCCCTCGTCCTCACCATTGATCCGGAGGCGCTTCTTTCCCTCAAGGTAGTCGGCCTCGATGACCAATGGCTGGCCGTCACCCTGCCCGCGCAGCAGGCGCCGCTTGGCCCAGGGCGCGCCCCGCTTGAAGTTCGTGATGCCCTCCACGCTGAGCCGCCCCAGCGACAGCCGGAAATCGCAACGCCCATCCACCACGTGCGGATAAGCTCCCGGATTCGGCGGGCAGTACGGCTCCGAGTTCGCGCTGACGGACACGCCTTCGGCCAGGGCCGCCTCGAAGCTCCCCCGGAGCGCCGCCAACACGTGGAGCACGTAGGCCAGACAATGCACCGTCTCCTGATACTGGATCGGCACCATCCGCTTGTAGTTCCGCGGAATCGCCGGGTCTTCCCGGTCTTTCGAGCGCTCCACGACCATGGAGGAAATCTCAATCCGGTGGAAGCGGCGGAGGTATTCGGTGATTCGGTGTGTCAGCGGATCGAACAGCTCCGGAAAGTCATAGAGCATCACCACCCGACTCCGCTCCACGGCCTCCAGGAGAGGCGGGGCGTCCTGGGGCCTTGCCGGCGGAACGATGGGCTTCTCGTTCAAGACGAACAGGGTTTCGGATGCGCCGCGCTGCAGGAGGCGACGCTGCGCCGTGTCCCTGGCCTCCGGGTGAAGCGCCAGATGGAACAGGTCCACGTCCAGATCGTAGAACGATGACTCATCAAGAAGGCGCGTCACGGCCCGGGGATCGAGGTCGGCCGGGATCGGCCCCGGGTCATAGACCCAGACGCGCAGCCCGCGCTTCAACGCCGCGTCCAGGATCTTGCGGCCGATGTAACCCCAAGCCCCGGCAATGGCAATGGAGCGAAGTGGGGTCGACATCGGCCGAAGAGAGGCGGCGGGCTTCATTCGGGATCGGCGGCGCTACTTGCGTTCGACGGTCAGCCGGAGGAAATGCGTGGCGCAGGAAATACACGGATCGTAGTTCCGAATCAAGTGCTCGCAGCGCCGCGTCATTTCCTCCTGCGGCAAGTGCAGCACCTTGGGGACGTAGGCGGTGAGGTCGGCTTCGATCTGCAGTTGGTTCTGAGCCGTGGGCGGCACGATGACGGCCGAGCGCACGAGACCATCGACGCCGACCTCATAACGATGGTAGAGAATCCCGCGCGGCGCCTCGGTGCAGCCGTGCCCCACCCCGGCCCGCGGGCGGCACTCCACGGCCGGTGCGTCCGGGCGTTCGTACTGCCGGATGATCTCCACGGCGTGATCGAGGGCAAAGAGAGTCTCCATGCCGCGCGCGAGCAGGCTCTTGAACTGGTTGCGACACGGAACGGAAAACCCGATGGCCTCGCCCAGGTCTCTGAGGTTCTGTGGGTAGAGGTCCCAGTTGATGTTGAGGCGGGCCAGCGGGCCGACCAGGTAGCTGCCGCCGCCACCCTTGAACCGGCCCCGCAGGGCGGTGGAATGCCGCTCGTGGAACTCCTCGAAATGCTCCGAGAACTGGTCGATGGGGACAACCCGTCCCCGCCGGCTCACCAGATGGCCCTCGTTGAACGCGACCTCGCCCGGATGCCGGAGCGCGACCCAGTCGTAGTCCATCTCCAAGTCCGGGTAGTCCAGCGTTGCCAGGAACTTCACCGCCTGAACCGCAAAAGGCCGGGATGCTTGCAGCACCTCGGCCACCCCTTCCAACTCGCCCCGGCTGGGCACGCGGTGGAAGCCCCCGACCCGCACATTCACCGGATGCACTTCGCGGCCGCCGAGGACGCGGACCACTTCGTTGCCGGCCTTCTTGAGCTGGAGGGCGCCGACAACCAGTTCCCGGTGGTCCGCCGCCATGCTGAGGGCCGATTCGTATCCCAGGAAGTCCGGCAGGTGCAGCAAGAACATGTGGAGCACGTGGGACTCGATCCATTCCCCGCAGTACAGCAGCCGGCGCAAGGCGCGCAGTTGGCCGCCGACGGTGATGCCGAAAGCCGTCTCCAACGCGTGGCAGGCGCTCATCTGATAGGCCACCGGGCAGATGCCGCAAATCCGCGCGGTGATGTCCGGCACCTCCGAATACGCCCGACCCCGGAGGAAGGCCTCGAAGAACCGAGGCGGCTCGAAGATCCCGAACTGCGCTTGCACCACGCGGTCGCCCTCGAGCTGGAGGTGAAGCGTGCCTTCCCCTTCCACCCGGGCCAGGCCGTGGACGTCAATGACGCGCACGTCAGATTTCGGCGCCTTGCTCATAGTTGTCACTCGCGGTCTTGAAGGGTTCCAGGTACCCGTTGAATCCCCGGAGGAGCCGCACCAGTTCCGGCTTGGTGACTCCCAGGTGCTTCTCGAAGTAGCCACAGAGCGAGGGAATGTTGGGGGTCTCCATCGGGCCAAAGCAGCCGTAGCAGCCGCGGTGGAACTTGGGACAAATGGCGCCGCAACCCGCCTGCGTGATCGGTCCCAGACAGGGGACCCGCCGCGACACCATCACGCAGGGCGTGCCTTCGCGTTTGCATTCCAGGCACACGCTGTAGGTGGGAATCTGCGGACGGCGGCCAATCAGCAAGGCGCTCAGCACTTCGACCAACTGGAACTTGCTCACCGGACAACCGCGCAGTTCGAAGTCCACATAGACATAACCGGCGACCGGCGAGGCCACGTCCAACGTCGCAATGTACTCGGGGCGCGCGTAGACACAAGCGGCGAACTCCTCCACTTCGGCCCAGTTGCGCAGCGCCTGGATGCCGCCGGACGTGGCGCAAGCGCCAATCGCCACCAGGACCCGGCAGTCTTTGCGCGCCTGTCGGATCAGTTGCTCCTCGGCGGGCGTCGAGATCGAGCCCTCGACGAGCCCGATGTCATACGGGCCGGGCAGGACCTGGCGGCGCGCCTCAAGGAAGTAGGCGATCTCGATTTCGCCCGCCAACTCCAGCAACTCGTCCTCCAGTTCCAGCAACTGCAACTGGCACCCATCGCAGGAGCTGAACTTGTACACGGCCAGCTTGGGCCGCGCCCGAGGCGAAGGTTGAACGCTCATGATCAGACCTCCTCCTTCCCGAAAATGCCCTGGATGCTCTGATAGGTGAAGACCGGGCCGTCCTTGCAGACAAACTTCGGGCCGAACTGGCAGTGGCCGCAGAGCCCGACCCCGCAGCGCATGTTGCGCTCCAGACTCAGGAACAGTTGGTCCGGGAGCACGCGCAGCCGCAGGATCTGCCAGGTCACGTGACGGTTCATGGCGCGCGGGCCGCACACCATCACCGAAGTCCGGTCCGGCCGCAGCCGCAAGCGCTTGATCAGGTCCGTCACCATCCCCACGGGGCCATCCCATTCCCGGATCGCGTAATCAACCGAAACCAGAACATCCAGCTTCCCCTCGTCCCGCCACGCGCTCAGCTCATCCTGGAACAGCAAGTCCGCCGGAGAACGGCCGCCATACATCAACACCAGGCGCCCGTACCGGTCGCGCTCGGCCAGGAGCGCGTAGATCAGCGGCCGCAACGGAGCCAGCCCGATGCCCCCCGCAACCATCACGACATCGCGGTGGCGGCATTCCTGGAGGGGCCAGCCGTTCCCGAACGGACCGCGCACGCCCAGCGTGTCGCCCACCCGCATGGTGCCGATGGCACGCGTGACACTGCCCACGTGGCGGATGGTATGCGCCATTCGTTCCGGAGTTCGCGGGTCGCTGCTGATCGAGATGGCGGCTTCCCCGACCCCGAACACGTAGACCATGTTGAACTGACCGGGCTGGAACCGGTATCGGCCCCGCAGCGCCGGGTCGTCGAATTGCAGGAGGTACGTCCGGGTGTTGGCCGTCTCCTCCTTGATTTCCACGATGCTCGCCGTCGTGGGCGTTATCACCCGCGGTTCGCGGAAGCCGGTGCTCGGCCGATCGGTCGGGGTGCTCATGCGCCCTCCTGGAGGGGACTGGTTTCGCAATCGCCGGCCGGTCCGCCCGCCTCCGTCCGCAAGGCCTCGGCCTCGGCCGTAATGTCAATGCCACCGGACACCAGGTGATGCATCGCCCGCACCCGACGCAGCCCGACACTCCAAATTGCTCGTGCCACCAGGAGAGCTTGTGGGTCATCCATTGCCGGTAGCGGGATGAAATCTCCGTCCGCACCGCGTGCGCCCCCAGATAGCTGAACTCCAGCGTGAAACACGATCCCCACAGGCGCCAGCGTTCCGCCCGACGGCGCGACAAGTCGGAACCATCACCCACATTGTAGCAGAAACAGGTGGGGCAAACCATCGTGCAGTTGGCGCAGGCCAGGCAGCGCGTGGCGATCATCCTCCAGCGCGGGCTCTCCAGACTCCGCGCCAGCAACTCGGGCAGCCCGGCGGTCTCCAGCCGGCGCCCCATGCGTTCCTCGGACCTCTCCAGAATCAGCTCCTGCAGCCGACACTCCGATGCCGTGGCCGAGCGCGAGGACAGCTTCGCCAAGACCAACTCGCCCTTCGGGCTCCCCACTTCCACCGCAAACTCCCCGTTCAACTCCGTCAAACACAGGTCGAAACCGCGCTCGCACCGCGGTCCTGTGCCCATCGAGGCGCAGAAGCAGGTTCCTCCCGGTTCGGCGCAGTTGACCGCGACCAGGAACGCTTGCGCGCGCGCCGCTCGGTAATACGGATCGGCAATCTCCGCATTCAGGACCTTGTCCTGGATCGCGATGGCCGCCAACTCACAGGCCCGCACGCCGAAAAAGGCGTATCGAGGCGGATCCCGGGGGCGCGCGCTTTGCCGGGGAGCCTGATCGTTGCCGCCATCCCGCTGCGCCGCCGAGATCCTCAACCGCGGAGGGAACAGGAACCCCTTCCAGGAATCGGCCCCCGGCACGTAACGAAAGTACTGCTCATGCCCGCCCGGCTCGATCGCGTAGCGACCAGGCCCCTGGCGGTCGGAGTAGCCCACGGGCAGGTCGGCGAGCCCGGCAATCTCGGCATAGACCAGCGCACCGTCCCGAACCTGCGGGCCAATCACTGTGTGCGCCTCGTCACGCAGCAACCGGATGAGCCGGTCCAGCTCATCGCGTTCGACGATGTTCAGCTTTCGTCTCTCCATACGATCGGGCTGAAGATAGCGGTGTTTGCCTTGGTCCCCCGGCCCAGCGTGAGGACCGTTGCAGTGGTGAAGCCCCGCCTCCCCTGGAGCGGCCGAAGAGCCCAATGCAAATCCTGTAACGAGGTTTGCATCGCACCCTTCATACGGCTCCCTACGGAATGAAGCAAGGCCGATCGCCCAGGCCGATCGCCCGGCCAGAACACGAGGACCTGGGAGCGGACCCACGAGTTCCGGCCGTGCAAAACTTTGTTGCACCTGCAACAAAGTCTCGCACGCGCCCCATCCACCGCGGCATCCCTTGTCCAGCCGCCATCCTCGCGGAAGTCATTGCCGGGGCAGGGCGTTTCAGGGTCAGGCGTTAAGGAACTTAAGTTGGGCTTCGTCCTCGCCCCGCAAGTCCGTCGGAGACAGACGATCCGAAACCCTTAACGCCTGACCCAGGGGTAGCCGGATCTCCGCGCTGGCCTGGTCCGCCTTGTTCGTCACCCGGCCCTCGAGATCGTGGAGCGATCCCGCACGAAGAAGGTGCGGATGGAATACTGCCAGGTGCGTGGGATAGGCGACAAACGAATCGCCGCGAAGAGACACAAAGAGCGCAAAGAACTGAGCTCTTGTGCCTTCTGCGCCTTTTCGCGGCTGATCGGTCTGTGCTCCAAACAGCCGCCCGATCAGTGAGTAACGGGATTGTCGACTTGTGAGATCTGACCCCGAGCGTTCGCACTGCCGGAGCCGGTAGAACTGCGCGGCCTCGGAGGTGGCAACGGCAAAAGAGTTTCCCGTTAAGGCCCAGGGGTCCTTTAGATTGGCAACTCGGGTTACCGGGGATGCTACGATTCGAGCGGCAGCATGCAGTATCACCGGCCGCCCCCTCGCTACGGGCCAGGGGGTATGCTCCGAGCGGCACCCGAACGTTGAACTTCGAGCCATCAGCAGACACTGCCCCGATCAGAATCCGCCTCTTGTCCCGTGAGGGAGGAAGTGTTTTCGTTTGACCCGGACCGCCTCAGGTGATGGCTTGCACGCGCATCTCATGAACGCACCCATCCTCCGATTGGCTTTCGCCTTCGCATTCTGTCTGTGTGTCCGGGCCCTGGCCGTGGCACCGACCGGCGGCGAGCTGCGGGACCGCGATCGTTGGGTCAAGGCACATCTGCTGGAAGCCATGTCGGAGCAGCGCGACCGCCCCTTGCCGTTCGCCTTCATCTTCGATGGTCGACCCGCTGACGAGGCACTGGCGGGTTGGCGCCGAAGCCTGAAGACGGAGCCGCTCGATCCGAGTCGGGTCCGGCACACGCTGACCTGGACCGACCCGGCGACCGGTCTGGAGGTGCGTTGCGTGGCGGTGACCTTCCGCGACTTTCCCGCCGTGGAATGGGTGCTGCACTTCACCAACACCGGCGCGAACGACACCCCCCTCCTGGAGCAGATCCGGAGCCTGGACACGTCGGTCGATGGCGCGGCCGAAGGCATGCGCTTGCACTACTCACTGGGTGACCACAACTCGGCCCGCAGCTTCGAGCCCGTGGTGGAAACCCTGCCCGCCTCGGGTGGCCAGGAGAAGGTGTTTGCCCCCAAAGGCGGGCGTTCCTCGGATCCGCACCTGCCGTATTTCAACCTGCAACGTCCGAGCGACGGGATCGTCATCGCCGTCGGTTGGTCGGGCCAATGGGAGGCGGGCTTTGGACCATCGGGAACGGACGCGGTCGCCATCCGCGCGGGCCAACAGTTGACCCGGTTTCGCTTGCATCCCGGTGAGACCGTGCGCACGCCGGGTGTGCTTCTGGTCTTCTGGCGGGGGGCCGAAGCGCTGCGCGGCAACAACCTGTTTCGGCAACTGCAGTTGGCCCATTACGCGCCACGCCGCGAGGGGCAATGGGTGTTCCCGCCTATTTGTGCGAGTGTCAACCACACCGATCCCGATGGCAGCTATGAAGGGCCGCATGTTCAGGTGATGCCGGCCCTGGCCGGACGCGGGTTCGAGGTGTTCTGGTCGGACATGGACCCGCAGCATTGGTATCCCGGCGATTTCCCCCAGGGGACCGGCAATTGGGTGGTGGACCCGAAGAAATACCCGAACGGTTTGGCCCCGGTGGGCCGGGCCGCCCGCGCGGCCGGACTTGGTTATCTGCTGTGGTTCGAACCGGAACGGGTTGCGCCCGGCACGCGCGTGGCCCGCGAGCATCCCGAGTTCGTGCATGGCGGGAGCAATGGAGGCCTGTTCAAGTTCGGCGATCCGACGGCCTGGAATTGGATGCTGGAACTGCTGGACCGCTACGTGACCGAAGCGCAGATCACCTGGGTGCGCTGGGATTTCAACATGGAACCCCTGAAGCACTGGCGCGGCAACGATGCCCCCGATCGCCAGGGGATCTCCGAAATCCGACACCTCGAAGGGCTCTACGCCATGTGGGACGAACTGCGGCGGCGGCATCCCGGTTTGATGATCGACAACTGCGCCAGCGGAGGCCGGAGAATCGATGTGGAAACGTGCCGACGCAGTCTGCCGCTGTGGCACAGCGACATGATCTGCGCAAAAGGGAATCCGGCCGGCGAACAACTCCAGAACGCCGGCTTGTATCGGTGGGTGCCCTTTCATGCGTGCGGGACCTTCGGCTACGAGCCGAGCTACACGTTCCGCAGCGGGATGTGCGGCGGCAACATCGTCGTGGGCGTCAACAGCCGTGGCCATTTGAGCACCGCGGACGCGGAGACCGACGCGGAGGCCCGCCGCACCACGGCCATCTACCGGAAGATTCGCCCCTACCTCACGGGCGATTTTTACCGCATCTTCCCGCACGACGCCAGTGAGGCGGTGTGGTTCGGGTACCAGTTTCACCAACCCGACCGCGACGCGGGGATGGCGTTGGTGTTCCGTCGCGAGCAGTGCGCTGAGGGCCGGCAAGTCGTTCCGCTCCGGGAGATCAAGCCCCGGGCGATGTACACAGTCCGCTTCGAGGATGCGCCCGAGACCCGGAAGATCCGGGGAAAAGAGCTGGCCCGGCTCCAAGTGCACATCCCGTCGGCACCCGGGTCCGCCATCGTCTATTACCGCCGGCTGGGGAAACCATGAGTCCCCGCGCTCATCCTGGAATGCCAGTTCGCATGAGGACGGGCTCCGGTTTGGCCCGACCTCTGTCGCCAACTTCGTCGCCACCGAACCATCCCGACTCCCCCGCCCTGCGGAGCGCCGCGTTGCACGCGGCCGGAGTCACAGTCACCGATCACTGTCTTCTGGCCGGCTGGCAGCCCGAGCTGATGCCTCGATTCCGCACCACTTTGGCTCGCATCGGCGCGGTCTTCGGGTAGCCTTGCGGATGGAGAGAAGCCTATGCTCGATTCACTCAGCCGTGACATTACCCCCACCAGCCGCCGCGGCTTTCTGCACACTGCCGGCGCGCTGATGGTCGGGACGAGTTGCGGGCGAAGCCTGCTGACGGCGGCAGAGCCCGAAGCCCCCGCCGCGACTCCCCAAGGTTCCAGGTCCGGGGAACCGGACGCGAGACAGGCTCCGCTCATCCAGATCGGCATCTTGCTGGGGACGTTCTCGCGCCCAACGCTGGAGGCGCGCCTGGACGCCGCGAAAGCCTGCGGCCTCCGCTGCGTCCAAATCAGCCTGGACTGCGCCGGATTGCCGACGATGCCCGACGAAATACCGCAGGAACTGTCCGAACGGATTCGCCGGGAAACCGCGGCCCGCGGCCTCACGGTTGCCTCCGTGGACGGCACCTTCAACATGAGCCACCCCGATGCGGAACAACGCCAGGAGGGGCTGCGGCGACTCCGGGTCCTGGCCGCTGCCTGTCCGCAAATGGGCACGGCGCGAATTCACCTCTGCACCGGCACACGCGACCGCCGGAGCATGTGGCGCCGTCACCCCGACAACGATTCGCCGGCCGCCTGGCAGGACATGGTCGCGTGCGTTCGCGAGGCAACCGACATCGCCCGACAGGCGGGTGTGGTCCTCGCCTTCGAACCCGAAGTGAACAACGTGGTCGATTCCGCGCGCAAGGCCCGGCGCCTCCTGGACGAGGTCGGCTCCCCGCACCTGAAGGTCACCATCGATCCGGCGAACATCTTTCACACGGGCGAATTGCCGCGGATGCGGGAGATCCTGGACGAGGCGTTTGCGCTGGTGGGCCGGGACATTGTGCTGGCCCACGCCAAGGATCTCGACCACGACGGCGACGCCGGCCACCTGCCCGCCGGCCAGGGCAAGCTCGATTACGACCGCTACGTGTCGTTGCTGCACGCCCATGACTTCAGAGGCCCGCTGTTGCTCCACGGACTGAGTGAACAACAAGTGCCCGGCTGCGTGGCCTTCCTGCAGGAGAAACTCGGCCGCTTGGCCGCCCCGGTTGGCGAGCCCGGGAGATGATCCCCGCGGCAGGGCGAAATCCAGCCGCTTCGGGCATTCGAACTTGCCTCGCACGAGTCCTAAGGCAACGGCGCCGGGACCATCCCGGCCAGCAATTCGCGGGCTCTCGCAGCGGCGGGCGTGGTGGGGTACTCGGATATCACCTGCTGCAGGTGCTTGCGGGCCCGCTCCTGGTTGGACTTGCGGAGTCGCTCGACCTGCTCCTTGCTGTATTGCTTGGGGCACTTGCGCTCCAAATGAAGCAGAGCGGTGGCGAGAATGCGCTGAGCTTGGCCGATCTGGCCGGGCAGTGGATTCGGCTGATCGGTTGGGGTGGTCACGAGCACCGGCCGGGGCGGCGACTCCAAAGCCGCGAGACCCCGCTCGAACGAAGAAGCATCGGGAGGTCGATGCCCGCCGCCGGGCAGCACGATGTAGTTCACCCGCTCGAAACCGTCGAGCAAGAGCCCCAGGTACTGGGCTCGATCCTCTTGCGGGCTGTACGTCGTGTCGCCTTCGGCCCGCATCAGAACCAGCCGCAGGTCCTTCCTGATCTTGTCGAACGGTCCTTTCCACGTCGGCGCCACCCTTTCCAGTGTCGGTTCATAGCCCCCCGAGGCGGTTTTGTGCACGACGCAGAAACCTCCGCCCATGAGGAAGTAGCCGCCGCGAAAGACCTCGGGGAAACCACAAACCAAGTGCGAAGCTACCCCGGCGCCGGCGGAGAAGCCTGAGACGTAGACCCGATTCTCATCAATACGGAAGAGCTGCTTCATGTTGTGCACCGCGTCCAGCGGTAGACGTGTGCGGCCGAAACCGAGCGTGCCGTTCACGGGGATCGCCGTGACGGAGATCAACTTGCGCCGGCCGAACACCTCGAGCCATTCAGGCGACACGGGCGTCACACCTGCCCAGACGAACAGCCCATGCGCCACTTCGGGTTTGTAGGCAGAGGGGACGAAGACCTCGAAAGACTCGCCGGCTAGATCGTACTCCTGTTTCGCGAGAACCGCGTCGGATGGCCTCATGGTGTCAAAACGTATGTCCAGCCGGCGGACAACTTCGTCCAAGGTGCTCAGAGGATGGTGTCTGGTAAAGGTCAGACGCTGGTGACCGCTGCCCCCAGGCATCATTGCTGGCCGAGCAGCCGGACTGACCGCCGCCGCCCAGGCCAGCAACAGGCCAAGCGTCAACATCCTGCGAGCCGAGACAAATCGGTTCCTGTAAGCAGCCACTCTCACTCTTCCCTCCGCTACCAATGATACCGCAACTGGCGCGCGTTGGCCACATTTCACCGTGCCATCCACCTTTGATTCGCCCATGCGGAACGCACACAGAAACTGGCCAGGCTGCTCGGTCGTCAAGCGGCCCGGAGGGCTGCAGCGGCTGAATGTGCCCGTAGTTTCGCCTTTTCTCGTGTGACCAGATCACGACTTCGCGAGTTGATAAGGAGGAGTCGCGCATGACAAAGATGCTGAAGACCAGTTTGGACGGGCGGGCCCACCACCTTCCCCCGGAAATCGTGACCACCTTCTTCACGGCTTCCCTGCGAGTCCCCACCAGCCCGGACAACCGGCAGCTCCTCCGGGCGATGCGCGCGGCCGAACTGGAACTCTGGGAACATTCCCTCGATCATCGTGATGTCAGCGAGCATGGATCGGAGGACTAAGCCGAGGATCCTTCTCTTGCCCAGGCCCTTATGCCCTGGCCTCGCGTGGCCTGCCGTCCGCCTTCCGTGTGCCAGCGGGATACGTCGCCGACCGTTGGCCCTCGGCCGCGCCAAGACAAGCGATCGAACCAACGGTGGTTCCAAGACGCCAAGCTCGACGTAGGGGCCAATCCTCCGGTTGCCAAGATAATCTGTTACCAAGATAATCTTGCTCGGTTTGAGGCGTCTTGGTCAGCTTGGCGGACACCGGAAACCCGAGCCGTTGGGGCCGCACGCCGCCACACCATGAAACTCCAATTCATCGATTGGGTCATCGTCGCCTTCTCGCTTCTGATTTGCTTTGTTCCCGCGCTGTTCTTCGGGAAACGGGCGGGCAAGAACACGTCGGAGTTCTTCGCCTCCGGCCGGGCGGTGCCGTGGTGGCTGGCGGGGCTGTCGATGGTGGCCACCACCTTCAGCAGCGACACCCCCAACCTGGTCACCGACATCGTGCGCCAACGGGGTGTGGCCGGCAACTGGGTGTGGTGGGCCTTCGTCCTCACCGGCGTGGCGACCGTGTTCTTCTACGCGCGGCTGTGGCGACGTTCGGAGGTGCTGACGGACCTCGAGTTCTATGAACTCCGGTACTCGGGCAAGGCGGCGAGCGTCGTGCGCGGCTTCCGGTCGGTGTATCTGGGCCTGTTCTTCAACTGCGTCATCATGGCCTCGGTGAACCTCGCCGCCTGCAAGATCGCCAACGTGCTCTTCGGCCTGCCCAGGTGGCAGACGCTCCTGGCCGTCGGCATGCTGAACGTGGTGTTCGCCACGCACTCCGGTCTCTGGGGCGTGCTGGTGATCGACATGATCCAGTTCTTCATCAAGATGACCGCGGTCATCGCCGCCGCCTACTTTGCGGTGCAGCACGTCGGCGGCCTCGAGGCCATGGTGCAGCAGCTCTCCGCGCCCCGCCTGAGTCCCGACGGCGTCTCGATGCTGCACTATCTGAACGTGCTGCCGGATTTCGGCAGCAACCGCGATATCCTGGTGGCCATCTTCATCATGCCCCTTGCCGTGCAGTGGTGGGCCACCTGGTACCCCGGGGCCGAACCGGGCGGCGGCAGTTACATCGCCCAACGCATGCTCGCCTCCAAATCGGAACGCGATTCCCTCGGCGCCGTTCTCTTCTTCAATGTCGCGCACTACGTGTTGCGCCCCTGGCCGTGGATCCTGGTCGGCTTGTGCTCGCTGCTGGTCTTTCCACAGTTGTCGGACATCCAGAAGGCCTTTCCGGACATGGACCCGAAGCTTCTGGGCCACGACATCGCATTTCCCGCGATGCTCAAGTTCCTCCCGGTGGGCTTCATCGGGCTCATGGTGGGCGGCTTGATCGCCGCCAACTCCTCCACCATTCTCACCCACCTGAATTGGGGCTCGTCGTACCTCGTGCACGACTTCTACCGGCGGTTCATCCGCCGCGACGCCACGGAAAAACACTACGTCCTGGCCGGCCGACTGACCACCATCGGCCTCTTCCTGGCTTCTTCGGCCATGGTCTACCTGCTCGAGTCAGCCAAGGACACCTTCGACATCATCCTGCAAGTGGGAGCCGGCACCGGCCTGCTCTACCTGCTGCGCTGGTTCTGGTGGCGCATCAACGCCTGGTGCGAAGTCGTCGCCATGGTCAGTTCCTTCTCCGTCTCCGTCCTGCTCCTAATCCTGAAGCAGTGGTACGGCGTCCAGCTCGGCACCCACAACGCCCTGCTGATCACCATCGGAGTGACGACCGTGTGCTGGCTGCTGACGGCCTTCCTCGGCCCGCAAACGGACCGCCGCACGCTGATCGACTTCTACAAGAAGGTGCGGCCGTTCGGACCAGGCTGGCGCCCCGTGCGCGAGGAGGCCGGGATCAGCGAGCAGGAAGCGGCAGCGACCCACGAAAACATGCCGCTCGCACTCCTGGGCTGGACTGCCGGCTGCACCGTGATCTGGTCCTCCCTGTTCACCGTGGGGAACGCGCTCTACGGAAGATGGCCCTTGGCCGCACTGCTCTTCGCCGTGTTCGTCGGCAGCGGCGCGGTTCTCATCTGGGTCATCAGCCGGCTCTGGACGAAGGGACCGGCTCAAGAGCCGTGAACACCGCGGAGTGCATCGCCCACGCGCCCATCTCTCTCATGGAGAGCTCTGCCATCCAACAGCTTGATGCGCCTTCGGCCCATGAACTGCGTAGCGCCGGCTTTCCAGCCGGCAGGACGCCGACACGAATGTCGACGCTGACGGTTCACGGAAGGCAGCGTGTTCGCCACACTCCGGAGGCAGGGAACCATGCCGGCTAGCCCCTGGACCAGCCGCCGCCGCCTTCTCACCGCGCTGTCCGGCGGTGTCCCTGACCGCGTGCCGATCAACACCTACGAACTGGCGGGACGCAACACCCTCGACTGGTATAACCGCCAGCCCAGTTACCGCGCGCTGATGGACTCCATCCGGGCGCACACCGACTGCATCACCAACTGGAACCCGCGCCCGGCGAACGACCGCTACACCTGCGAGGAACGGTTTCTCTGCTCGGACTTCCCCGTGCCGATGGAAACCCACACGGAGAGGGAGGGGACCTTCGAGCGTACCACGACCGTCTGCCGCACCCCAAAAGGCGACCTCCGGCTGGTCCGCCAGTCTCAAGCGGAGGTCTACACCACCTGGCGCGTGGAGCATTGGTGCAAGAACATCGCCGACGTCGACACGGCGCTCAGCGTCCCCTACGAGCCTGCGACCTACGACGCCTCCGACCTGCCCCGAGTCCGGGCGGAGCTGGGCGAGGATGGCATCGTCCTGGCCTCGATCGGCGACCCGGCATATCTGGCGGCCGACCTCATGTCATTTCAGGACTTTCTGATGTGGGCGTTCGAGCATACGGATCATTTCGCCCGCGTCGTCGACATCCTCGCGGAACGGGTCCTGGAGAATCTGCGTCGGCAACTCGATTGTTGTGTGCTCGATTGCTACCGCATCGTGGGCCCGGAGTATTTCACGCCGCCGTACCTGCCGCCGGCAATGTTCGAGCGGTTCGTGCTGCCGCACGTGACCGCGATGACCCGCCTGATTCACAGTCGCGGCGGCAAGGTCCGCCTGCATTGTCACGGCAAGATCGGGCGCGTGCTCGACATGATCCTGGAAACCGGTTGCGACGGGATCGATCCCTGCGAACCGCCTCCCGACGGGGACATCGGTCTCGACGAAGTGAAACGCCGATGCCAGTCGCGGCGGGTCTCGGTCTGGGGGAACATCGAACTGAAGCTCCTGGAACAAGGCACGCCCGAGCAGATCCGGGCCGAGGTGCGGAACATCATGAGCCAGGCCAAAGCCGGTGGCGCCTTCGTCCTCATGCCCACGGCCGCGCCGATCGACGTTCCCCTGTCGCCGAAGACCGAGGCGAACTACCGGGCGTTCATCGACGCGGGACTGGAATTCGGTCGCTACTGAGACCGTTATCCCTCGCTCTCCTCCGGCCGGCTGAAAGCCGGCGCTACGGCAGGCGGATACACCTCTGAACCTTCCAGTGTCTCCTGGCCTATAGCTGCCGCTGTAACCGGGGACCTGCCTACGCCAAGGCTTCCGCACGGCAGGCGAGTCGCGCTCCGTCGGACCCCCCGCCGTCCCGGCGGGCAGCAGCCGCACCGGCCAGACGCACAGCCGAACCCACAGGAGCCTGACCCCAGACGGAGGTGACGATTCCCCTTGTGCCCGGCGCCGGAGAGAACATCCTTCCGTTGCTGCGGATCCGATCATGAAACCTCTGCGACAGTCGTTCTCCACTTCAATCGTTGCGGCCTGCCTTCTGGTGGCCATCGGGCACTGTCTCGCGGCCGAGCCCCCCGCATCCCGGCAGCGCATCGCCTTTCCGGATCCGCGCCTGGCGGTCCACGGGCTGCCCTGGTTCAAGGAAGATCAGCCGGCGCTCCGACGCCTGCCACTCCGCCTGAAGGATCGCTTCCGGGAACCGGTCTGGAACCTGGCCCAACACCCGAGCGGCGGCCGGATCCGTTTCCGGACGGACTCCGCCCGGATCGGGATCGTGGCGGAGAACCCTTCCTTCTCAAACATGCACCACATGGCGAGTGTGGGTGAGAACGGCTTCGATATCTACGTGGACGGGGCATACCTGGGAAGCGCGTGGCCGGACGGGAACGGCAAGATCGCCAAGGAATGGCAGGTGGGGCGCGAACGCCAGATGCGGGAGGTCACACTCTATCTGCCGCTCTACAAAGCGGTGACCATCCGGGAATTCACGTTCGACCCGGAGGCGCGGTTGGAACCCGCCACTCCCCATGCCGTTCGCCAGCCGATCGTCTACTACGGATCGAGCATCACGCAGGGAGGCTGCGCTTCGAACCCCGGCGGCTCCTGCCAGGCGATGCTGGAACGTTGGCTCGACGCGGACTTCGTCAACCTGGGGTTCAGCGGAAACGGGCTGGGGGAACCGGCAGTGGCGGAAGCCATATGTGAACTGAGTCCCTCCTGCATCGTGTTGGACTTCTGGGCCAACCCGTCGGCCGAGCAGTATGCGGCAGCCTTACCCGTTTTCGTCGACATTCTCCGCCGGAACCTCCCGCGGGTGCCCATCCTCGTTACGGGTCCATTCCACTTCCCGGGTGAACGGGCGTCCGAAGACCTGGCCCGATCTCAATCCAGCAAGCGGAACACTGCCCGTCAGTTCGTCGAGCAACGGCGCAAGGCCGGTGATCGCCAGATCCGGTTCGTGGACGGTCTCGAGATGCTCGGTCCGGAGCAGAGCGATGGTTTGGTGGACGGCGTCCACTGCAACTCGCTGGGATTCTACTTCAACGCCCGCGGGCTCGAGCCGCAACTGCGGAAGGCCGTGCGGCCGGCGCGCACTTCTCGCCGGGCCAATCGGCGCGCCGGATAGCGAGGATCACCAGCTCCTCGAGGGCCCTCCGCCTTCAGGTCGGTACGACGGTGGGACGGTAGGACGGCGGCAGGTACGCCGTCCGTTCTTGCCGGTATGCCAGGAAACAACGCCGCCGCGATTGTTTTCGCGGCGGCGTGCGGCATAAAAATCCCCATTATAGTATGCGGCCCGCGCGTGCTGCGCCCCCCCGCAGTCCCCGCGGCAAAGGTCGGTCAGGACGCGTACTTCTCCATTAGATACCGCAGCACGTGCGCGGGCACCAGCGGCTCGATTGCGGCAAAGTCCTTTTCCGCGAGGCACTTGCGCACGCGCGACGCGCTGATGACGTTGCCGCCGGATTCGACGCGCTCGATCTCGACGAACGAGATACCGTACGTCGGCAGGATCGCGCGCATGTTCTCGTTGTACTGCCGCGTAAACGCGTCCAGCGGCTCGTGGCCCGCAAAGCGCACGCCGATGCGCAGCCGCCGCGCGATCGAGGCGAATATCTCGAGGTCAAGCGTGGCGTCGAGCGGCACGTCGCCGAGCGAGGCCTTCTCAAAGTACCCCGGCAACGTCGTGGACGATATGATGAAGCGCCCGCCAGGCAAAACCGTGACGTTCGGCAGGTCGGCCGCGCCCTCGCGCACCAGCCGCAGCCGGTCGGCATAGGGGAAGAACGACCGGTCCTCCTCGACCACGAACACGTACAGGTTCTCGACCTGCCCCGCG
>CAYSPU010000102.1:0-18938 GCA_964432995.1 uncultured Verrucomicrobiota bacterium | reverse complement strand
GTTGCACACATACCCGCCATGGCTTGTGGGGCTGTGGCAGCAGGAATCGAGATATCCTAACCCCCGTCGAATTCCTGTTCCCACCGTCCGTCCCAGGCGCTATCCTCCCAACGAAATCCGCCTCCGATGAAAACGTGTTTCCGTCTCCTGCCCCCCTTCTTCGCCCTGTTGGTCGCCGTGGCCGCTGGGCGCGTGACCGTGCCGGCGCAGCAACTGGCGCCGGGCTTCGACACTGGAACCGCGGCCTGGAAACCGGCCGGTGGCTCGGCGGACTGGAGCAGTGAAGGCCGCACCGGCCAACACACCGCCCGCACTCTCGGCACCGGCGACGACTCGAGTTGGTGGCAGACCGACACCCCATTCCTCGAACCCGGCCAGGTCTACCGGCTCGAATTCTCCGGCCGCCGCGCCCCCGGCGCCACCGGCGGTAGCGCCATCACCGGCCCCAGCCGCGCCAACCGCGACTTCCCACTGACCGAATCCTGGGAAACCCACGGGTTCGTCTTCCGCATGCCGGAGATCGCCGAACCCGAAGTCCTGCGCCTCGGTCAATGGCAGGTGCGCGGGGCGCTGTTGTTTGACGAAGTCGCGGTCCATCCCGCGCTCGTGAGCCATCAGTCGCTGCCGCTTCCCGGAGGCGTGGAACTGGGCGAAGCCGAGAGCATTCAGGACGGTGTCTATCGCTTCGAACCGCAGTTCGGCTGGACGGGCTCGATGGCCCACCGGCCTCTCGTCCTCCAGCGTGCCGCGTTCAACTCCGACCGCTGGGTCTTCTTCCCGGGCGCGGAGGTTCGTTACCGGTTTGCGCTGCCCTCGTTACCCCAGCGATCCGCCCGCGTCCGGGTGAATCTGAACCACCACACCTCGGGCGCCCTCCAGATCGCGGCCAGACGCGGCGACGGTTCCTGGACCGCCCTGGGGCGATTGGACGGCGCCCGGCGGACGGGCGCCTTCACCTTGCCAGACGCTCTCTTCCCCGCGGAAGCCATCGAGCTGCGGCTCCTGGCCGAAGCCGACGCTAGTCTCCAGGTCGACGGCTGCGACTACGAGGCGGTCCTGAAAGACCCGTTCCCCGACACCATCGGCAGCACTCACTTCCTGCGGGTCCTCGCATCGCATCCCGACGTGAACGTTCGCTGGTTGTCGCCGCCCCAACTCGACCCCCGCGGGCGTGTCGCCACCACACTGTGGGCGGAGAACAGAACCGAGCAGCCGTTGGGTCTTGGGGTCTGGGTCGGACTTCGCGAAATGGGTCGTGACAGTTTCAGGCAATTAGGAGGATTAGGAGGAGACCCCGGACGGAGTCTGGGGCTGCGTCCCATGGAATCAGAGTCGTTCGACATTCAAGAGTCTGCCTGGTGGGCCCCAGTCGGGCCGAAACAGGAAATGGAAATCCGCCTGACGGGTGGCGGTGGCGCGTTCATCGGTCGCACCGAGCTCGAGGTGGGCTTGCTCGACCGCGCCGACTACGGTCACCGACTCGGCGGCCGCCGCGGCCTCGACGTCTGGTGGTGCGAAAGCGGATGGAAGGTCGGCCGCGACCGCCCGGCACCCGACAAGAACTCTTCCGCGACACCGATTCGCATCAGCGCCGCGCGCGGCGAATACGAACCGTTCCAGGTCGTCCTCCGTCCGCCGCAGAACGGAGAACTTCGCTCCGTTCGCGTCGGTCCGTTCGTCAACCGCCGGAAACAGAAGGCCCCGATCCAACTCCACGTGGATGAAGTCGCCTATGTCCGGGTGACGCAACCGACTGACGGCAGCACCCGGCGCGGGTGGTACCCGGATCCCCTGCCCCCTTTGCAGCTCCCGCTCGGGCTGGCAGCCAATCAGAACCAGCCGCTCTGGCTGACGGTCCACGTCCCGCGCGAGACACCCGCCGGCGATTTCACGTCGAAGGTCGAACTGAACACCAGTTGGGGCAAGGTCGCCTTCCCCATCGGCATCCACGTCTACAACTTCGAGATGCCGCGCGAAACCCACCTGCGCAGCGCCCTCGGCTTGGGATCCGACATCATCAACCGCTACCATCGGCTCGAACGCCGCGAAGACCAGGAGGCCGTGTTCGCCAGATACCTCCAGAACTTCGTCGAACACCGGATCAGCCCTTATTCCTTCTTCGACGACGCGCCCATCGACGTGACGTTCGCCGGCGAAGGAGCCGACAAACGAGCGCACGTCGATTTCCGTCGTTTCGACCAGGCCGCCGAACGCTGGCTCGGGCCCGACGGTTTCACGACCTTCCAACTGCCGATTCTCGGCATGGGCGGCGGCACATTCCATTCGCGGCATCTCGGCGAGTTGGCCGGGTTCCAGGAAGGCACCCCCGAGCACGCGCGGTTGTTCGGCGATTACCTCGGCCAAGTGGAACGCCACCTGCGCGAACGCGGCTGGCTCGACCGCGCCTTCGTCTACTGGTTCGACGAACCCGACCCCAAGGACTACGAGTTCGTCGTCGCCGGAATGAAACGACTGAAGGCCGCCGCACCCGGCCTGCGCCGCATGCTCACCGAGCAACCCGAAGAAGCGTTGTTCGGCCACGTCGATATCTGGTGCGGCCTGACTCCCGAATGGAGCCGCGAGAAAGTGCAAGCCCGAAGGCGTGCCGGCGAGGAAGTCTGGTGGTATATCTGCACCGCCCCCAAGGCGCCGTACGTGACGGAGTTCATCGATCACCCGGGAACCGAGTTGCGGCTGTGGCCATGGCAGTCGTGGCAATACGGTGTCAGCGGTCTCCTGGTCTGGGCTACCGTGTATTGGACCAGCCCGCTCGTCTACCCGGAACCCAATGTCCAAGACCCCTGGCAGGACCCCATGAGCTGGGTCACCGGCTACGGCAACCCGGTCGGCCACAAAAGCCCCTGGGGCAACGGCGACGGACGGTTCCTCTATCCCCCGCGCCGAGATCCGAACACCGCCTCCGCCCCGTGCCTCGACGGCCCCGTGGACTCCCTGCGCTGGGAAAACCTCCGCGATGGCATGGAAGACTACGAATACCTCTGGCTCCTCCAACAGGCGATCGAGCGGGCGGAAGGAACCGAGGCCGGCCGCCGGATCGTCGGGGAAGCCCGCGCTTTGCTCGAGGTGCCTCCCGAGATTTCGAAGGACCTCAGACACTTCACCACCGACCCGCGCCCGATCCTGGCCCACCGCGAACGGGTCGCCCGCATGATCGAGGCCCTGCGCTCGGAGGGAGTGAACAACAAAGGCGCAAAGTGACAAAGACAATCCGCCAGATTCCAGTCTCTCTTCGCGCCTTGGTTCCTTGTCACTGCTCAGGAGAGTAAACCGCGAAACACGCCAAACACGCGAAAACGGCGAGACAATGCACTCCCACTGACTGCTCCGGGTTCGCGCATTTCGCGTATTTCGCGGTTCAATGTGGTCCACGTGAACAGTCACCGTTCCTTTATTGTCATCCGCCCCGCGGCCCAAACACTGCAAATTCGCTCAGACCGATGTTCGGCGAGTCTTTCTTCACGGCCGTCACCGTGAACCGCACCCACGTGACGGCCCGCGCCGGGAACTCGATCTCCAACCCCCGAGCCGCCGTGTCCGGCAACGCCTCCGCGAAAGTGAATACCGCCCCATCACTGAGCTCGATCCTGCCTCCCGTCACCTGGTCGAGTTCATTGGGACGATCAAACAACTGGACGCGCCCCACCCGCTGAGGCTCTTTCCAGCTCAATCGGATCCAAGCCCCGACGCTCTCGCCCGCGCTTGCCCATTCCGCCGCAGTATCCCCCGGGTGCCCGCCGACGACACCATCCGCCGCGCCTCCACCCTGATAGCCATGGTACGTCGACGAGACCGTGACTTCGGCGACCCGCGCCAGATTGGCCTTCGTCGCGAGGGGATGCGGCGGCACCGCCGTGTCCGGCTTCTCGCCCCCCATCAACAGCCGACACTCGTGCAAACAAAGCCCGTAGCGTCCGCCCGGCGGATGGAACCGGAGCACCACGTTGTTCCAGCCCGGACTAAAGTTGGCCGAGTAACAGAGCCACAGCCGCTTTCCGTCGGCGGAGATGAACTTGGACGGGAAGTTCAGGAAGTAGGCCTGCTCCCCGAAGTCCTTCATGAAGACCACGCGTCGCCACGGCCCGGTGAGCCGGTCGGCCTCGAGGATGTAGGAATGCATCTTGGCGACCGTGGGCCACCCGTCCGTCACGCACATCAGGTACTTTCGTAGCGGCGCGTTGTAGGTCACCGTCACACAGCCCATGTGGTTGTTCCAGTCCAACAACGGCCGGATCTTCCCAAAGTCCGATGTCCAAATCGGCTGCTGTTGCGCATCGTGGCCCGCGAAGAACTCATACTGCCGCACGTCGTTCATGTTCCGGATGCTGGGCGCGACCCGCGCCAGATAGACCTGGTCGCCGGTGATCCAACTGAGGTTGGCGTAGCGCGGTTGCGGATCGTTCTCCTCCGCACCCATGCCAACCAGGTACGCCTTGCCATCGGGTGAGTGCTCGAGGTTCTTCCCGAAATCGACGAAGTGCGGGCAGCCCATTTGGACGGGGCCCATGAAACGGGCGGGCTCCGGAAAGAGCGGCTTCTCCGGCGACAGCGGCGAGGGCGTCCACGTCTTGCCGCCATCGGTCGAAATCCGGAAGCCGGGCATCGGCCCCAGGACCGGCCAGTTGTACGTGAAACCTTCGTGCTGCACCGATCCGCTCGGGCCCAGGCAGTACGTCCCGTAATACCACACGCCGTTGTAGACGAGGCTCCCGCAGGGATAGCGTCCCTCGTATGGGCGCGGGCTGGCCGGCTGCGGCGGCGACGTGTTGCGAATCGTCAGCCGCAGCGGGTCGTCGCCGATCATCACCGCGTTCCCGGTCACCGCGCCTTCTCCTCCCGATGACGAGCCCACGCCTTCGGTGGTGCCGTCGGTCCACGGCGAATAGAGGTTCCCGTCCGAAGCCCAGGAGGGGTACCACGTATCGCCGCAGTGGTAATCGCTGTGCACACCGGTAAACACGATCCCGGTCAGCTCGACCGACCGCGGGAACGGACAACCCGCCGGCGCCTCGTCCGGCCAAACGAACGGAGGGGTCTGCGGCGCGTCGACCAACCGCTGTTCGATATTGGCCGCCGCGAGCGGGGCACCCACGACGACCGTCCAGAGGGCGAGACATCGAATGCTCATGCTTCGTCACTCTTGAACCACACTTTGGTCACTGGCGCAATGCCCGGAGCATCTGGACAGAGCTGTGGAATCTCAGGGGCAGAGACCTCGTGGGAGGCACCGAAGGGGTAACCAGCGAAGCAAGCGTTCTCGGCACGCCCGGAGATCGCACTTTACCATATGCAACTCGAGCAGATGGTAGGGCGACCTCTCCGAGGGCGCCAAAGGATCACGGAGGCAGCCGCTGCAACGCCGTCGGACCGAAAGCGCCGCGGCGGCGGCGCACTCCAGGACAGCGAGCGCAGTTCGGAATCGTGCGCGAGACTCGCGGCCGCGTCTTGGAGTGCGGTGCTGCGGCACCGCTTTCGTCGGCCGGAGCGCCGCGTGAGCAAGGACAGGGGAGATGCCGCGGCGGCAGCGGGATTCAGCCTCCAGACCTGGGGCGGACCGCAATCGCTGACCTGCCGGCGTGCCGACGTGCCGACGTGCCGATGTGCCGATGTGCCGACGTGCCGACGTGCCGACGTGCCGATGTGCCGATGTGCCAACGTGCCGAGCCGGAGGGAACAAACAACAAAGGCGCGAAGCAACGAAGAGGGCCAATTGAGGCAGCCGCTGGTGCCAAACTGCAATCTGAACTGAGCTCGGCATTCAGATTCCACTGCCCTTCGCGTCTTCGTGTCTTGGTTGTTTTCCCCACATCCCCGCTTATCCGGTTCCGTTGCAGCAACGCGCGTCAGTCCGTTGCGGACCCTAGGTGCATGTCTTCGGGCCGCGTGCAACGCGGCGCTCCGCACGCCGTTCGGTTTGCGAGGCTTCGAGAGCACGCCCGGCTGCGGGGGTGCTGCCCGCCGGGACGGCGGGCGGTCCGGTGTGATCACCGTTTCGGCCGCGCTTGGCGCCGGAGTGTCGCTTGCCTTGGGGGTCTTCCGCAGTACATTGAGCGGCGTGTGGAGTGCCCGAGAACCGCAGCCCGCGAGCCCGCGCGGACGTCCGCTTGCGCCCCAGGGACGTCGAGCCGTCGCCCTCTCCCGTCGGACGGGAGAGGGCTGGGGTGAGGGCGATGTGTTCACGCTGCAGGATGCGAATCGGCCACTGACAAAGTGGTGCCGGAGGAAGGTGTGTTCGATTCGACACCGGTGGGCGACGGCCGGCTGGTGGGGACTTCTCGCGACCGCAACCTTCGCGAACCTCATCGCCGCGGAGACCACGGCGACACCGGCGGATCCGCTCGAGGCCGCGTATCGGGAGGCTCAGCGCGCGCATCTCGCCAGCGCCAATCAACCGGCCCTGGCGTGCCGACTAGCCCGCCTGACGTTCGACCTCGCCGAGACCCCGATCCCCACCCGTCGACGTGAGGAGTTGGCGCTCGAAGGGATCGCGGCCTGTCAATCGGCACTCGCGCAGCACCCCGACCATCCGGCCGCGCACTACTACCTGGGAATGAACCTCGGCCAACTCGCGCGCGTGCGCCCCCTTTCCGCCTTGCGCCTTGTCGGCAAGATGCGCGCGGCCTTCGAGAAGGCACGGCAGCTCAAGGAGGGCTTCGACCACGCGGGACCCGACCGCAATCTGGGCCTGCTCTACCGCGAAGCCCCCGGCTGGCCGGCCAGCATCGGCGATCGCACCCGGGCACGTCGACACCTGCGGCGCGCCGTCGAACTCGACCCCGAGCATCCCGAGAATCGGCTCAACCTGGCGGAGTCCGGGCTTCTCTGGAAGGAACCAGATCTGGTCTGGCCGCAGGTCGCGGCGCTCGAGAAGCTCTGGCCCGAGGCGCGGCGTCGATTGACCGGTAGCGACTGGGAAAGCGCGTGGACCGATTGGGACCAACGCTGGACCAACCTGCTGACGGCCGCGAAGTCGCTGCCCCGCCGCTGACTAGCCCGCGGTCCGAAGCCTGGCGAGCTGACGACGAACCGGGAGCGCTCGCCGGTAAACCACCCCTTCCGGACCGCGTCCCGCGGCCGCGGGATGACCCGCAGCACCCGACGCATGCACCCGGCTGCGACTCAAGAGTTAGCCCGAAGCTCGCCACGTGTGAAACATGCGGGCTAGAAGCTGTAAGTGATCTTCGCGAACACGCTGCGCCCGGCGTCGGGCGTGTCGTCCTCCACCTCGTTGTAGACCAGGTAGAACCACGCTCGACGGTGAAACTCCCAACCGTAGATGATGCTGTAATTGTGGAGGTCGTCGTTCCGGATCTGGAGAGAGCCCTTGAGCCACATGTTCGAACGCAGGAACAGATCGAAAACCACGCGGTTCAGCCACACCAACTCCTGGTCGCCGCCGGGGCGTTGTTCCCAGCGCATGACCAGTTCTTCCTTGATCGGCAGTCGGTCCCAGAACTTGATGCGCTTGCCCAGACTCCCCTCCTGGTAGCGCGTCTCCTGGAATTCGCCGCCGGCCACCGCCAGATTGATTGCCTTGAAGTAGTCGGAAGCGAAAACGTCCACTCCCCCGCTGAGGCGGTAGTTGTGGTAGGGACGGTGGTATTCGTCCAGGTAACCGGCCCTCAGGCCGAGATCATTCCGCAGGATGCCGGAGGCGTAGAGTTCGTGATCGCGCAGGGTGTTGTCGCCGTCTTCATTGAAGTAGAGCTTCGGACTGTAGGCGAAGGTCAGTTCCTTGAACCACCCTTCGCCGGCCTTGACGTGGTAGGTGCCCTGAAAGCTGGGACCGAAGATGTCACGCCGCGGGATGTAACCCAACATGGGATTGAAGTCGTCGGTGATCGCCGTGTAGCTGAGTTGGAGCTCCCACGGGTAGCGCGAGTAAATCAGCGAAGCGAGTCCCAGGAAATCTGTGCTGTCCTTGAGCTCGACCTCCTGGGGGCCCTCGAGCCATTCCTCGGCCAGCGCGGCCTGGAATCGAATCCGCCAGGCGTCGTTCAGGAAAAGGTAACCATCGAGGCTGCCCGCGCCCGCGTAGCCTTCGTGCAGTTGGGAGTAGGCGCCGTACCACCCAAGGTAGGACCGTACCCCCAGGTCCTGCGACACGTAAAGCATCGACGAATTCCCATAGTAGTCGCCGTCGTGGGCGATTTCGCTCTGCAGGTTCTGAAAGAGGAACGAGAAGCCGCGGCCCGATCCGGTGCTCTTGAGCCCGGCCTCGATGTCCGTCAACCGCCGGCTGTAGTAGACGAGGTGCGGCGGCCGGATCAGCTCGTCCCCTTCCCGGAAGAACAGGCGTTTCTCCGGCAGAAACCGCTCGGTGTCCCGCAACTCGATGGTGTCGTCGTCCGCTTCCACCTGGCCGAAGTCGGGGTTGATGGTCACCGCGGCGCTGATCGACGGCGTGAGGCGGGCGCCGATGTCGATGCCGGCCGAGAAGAAGGTGTCGACGTCGCCGTTGAAGTCGGTCCGCGTGCTGACGTAGGGCGCAAACTCCCAGTTGCGGTCGAAAACCGTCCCGGCGAGATCCAGGCCGGTCAGATGCCCGAAGTGGCGCGGCTTGTACATGTCCGTGGCGCTGAAGCTCCAGAAACTGGTGACGTCGGTTCGCCGCTGCAGCCGGGTCAGGTTGAAACCCCAGCGCTGGCCGTCCGTCCGAAAGTAGTTCATCACCTTCAGCGGTATCCGCATCTCGAACGTCCAGCGGTCGGTGCCAATCCGCGCCGCGCAATCCCAGTCGGCGCTCCAGCCGTAGTTGAACTGGCCCGAGGGTCCCTCATTGGCATCCGCCTTGGTGCCCAGGGGGTTGGTGAAGAAAGCGTATTTGCCCCGATGCCGGTGCGGCGGGTCGAAATGCACCTCCACCCAGTCGTCACCCTGAAACACGCGATCCTCCCGCTGTTCCGTGGCGCGGATTTGTGACATGTCCCGGTCGAAGCACTCGACGCCCACATAGAGGTGCTCCCGCGTGCAGGCGATCCGGATGGTCGTCTGCTCCGCGGCCGGCTGCTGCGTCCGAATGTCGATCAGTCCGGTACCCACCGCGCACTCCGCCCAGAAGGGCTCGTCCAACACCCCGTCGACGGTCAGCGGCGCGTCCACCGTGAGCACCGCCAGGCTGGGCACGGGAGCGTCCGGACGGCGATGCGCCCAACTTGCCGGCGCCAACGTCATCAGCGCACCCAGCAAACCCACCCCTGCCACCCTTGTCCCATTCGACATGCGCGGGACCCTACGCGGCTGGCACCGCTTGCCAACAGCAATCATCTCCAGATCGCAAACTGTCAGCGCCAGTTCACGAGAGGTTTCCTGCCGACGGGGCGCTCGGCCAAAACGAAGCGGAGCGCTTGGGCGCGATGTTCTTGGCGCCAGAATGCTGGGCTCACTCGAAGCGCTGGTTCTCGAAGCTTGGTGCCGGTGGCGGGACTCGAACCCGCACCACCGCTCCAAGTCCCGGAAATGCTGATTTCCTCAGGAAACTGCGGCTTCAATGATAGTCTTGACACGCTTGACGTTATGCTTTTCTGTTATGCCATGTCAAGTGTGCATCGGCAACCGGGCAAGAAAAACTGGTTCTGCGCCTACCGGGACGGCGAGGGGAAGCAGCATTTCGTCTCGACGGGTACCACATCGAAGAAGGACGCCATCATCATTTGTCGGGCCCGGGAGAAGGCCGCACGGTTGACCAAAGCCGGCAAGTTCAACACGGATGAGGCGCGACGACTCATCACCGAGGCCATGGCCGACATGATGCTTCGAGCGGGCGCTGAGCTGCCGTCGTCCACATCCAAGGCATGGTTCGCCCGGTGGCTCGAAACCAAGTCCATCGACACGGCCCAGAGCACCGCGGATCGCTACGGGCTGGCGATTCGAGACTTCGAGGCATTCCTCAGGGATAAGGCGGGCTTGGACCTGGGGCAGATCACCAGGGAAGACGTCCTCGCCTACCGGGACGCCACCGCCAAGCGTCTATCCCCTGGAACGGCGAATACCAACCTTCGCGTTGTCCGGTCCTGTCTCGGGGACGCTGCCCTGCTCGAGCTGATCCCAAAGAACGTGGCTTCACGGATCCCCTTCGCCAGGGAGGGGACGTCCAAGCGCCGGCCTTTCACCGCCGAGGAACTGCGGCGACTGGTCCAGGCCTGTGGTCAGACCGAGTGGCGCGGCATGGTGCTCTGCGGGCTTTATACTGGGCAACGGCTCAATGACGTTGCCAGTCTGCGGTGGGGACAAATCGACCTGACCGCCAAGCTGATCCGGTTCGAGACTCGCAAGACCGGCGTGCGCCTGGAGATGCACCTCGCGAAACCCTTGCTCGACTACTTCGAGGCCTTGCCGTCCGCCGATGATCCCGCCGACTACGTATTCCCGACCGCCGCCCACCGCACCAACCTGTCCGACGACTTCTATCGGGAGGTCCTGACACCGGCTGGACTGGTGACGCCGCGGGCGAAGAAATCCGAGTCCACGGGTAGAGGCCGGCGGGGCAAGCGGGCCGCCACTCCCATCACGTTCCATTCCCTGCGGCACAACTTCGTCACCTGGCTGAAGAAGACGGGGGCGACGGAGGCCGTGGCGCAGATGATCGTCGGGCATGAGTCCGCCGAGGTCTCCAGGCATTACACCCACCTGACGGCAGCCGACGCGCAGGGTTACATCGACAAACTTCCGGAGGTTGAATGAGAACCGGCCCACCCAAGGAACTCAAAGTCAGCACGGGGCTCGACACGCTGTTGTTCTTGGACCGTGCCGGCATCGTCCTTCCGGTGTTCCCCGGCCCGACCGATGACATCAACGAACTGCTGGATTGGGTCGTCAGTGAGTGCAGGAAGTGGAGCACCGCCGGGCAGCCGTCCCACGTCCAAGCTCTCCAGTGTGGCACCCGGGTCCACGCGGCCTACGTCCAGCTCATGCTCAGCGCTCCAGAGCACAAGCAAGGGCTATGGGACGTTCAGTACGGGCTGGTGCAATCATTTCTGGCTGGCTTCCACTTTTCGCGGCTGCTGCTGTGCTCAAAGGAGAAGGATGCCTGGCGCGGACAGAAGGCGCACCAGGCGACGAAGCAACCACGTCGCCCGCGCCTAAAATCCGTTCGCGACATCTTGGATGGAATGAACCCCAACTGGAGGGCCATGGGCGAATTGAAGCTGGCTCGACGAATCATCGAGACGATGGAGGCGGCCGGCGTCGCTGGCCGCCTCAGCAGCATCCGGCGCCAGATCCGCCGGCTGAAAAAGGGAGCGAAAAAAGTCGGACAGTAAGCCTTAGTGTCCGTCCCCTGTGGTTTACCGTGGCAGCGTTGGAAACGACGACTGCCATGAGAAAGCTGACGAAGAAGCCCGCGGCTGCTGGGAACGCCGCACGCCTTGAACCCGAGTTTGTCCGGGTCAATGATGTTGCGCGCCTTTTTGGCATCAAGAGAGGGTCGATCTACAACCTGATTGCGGACGGCAAGATCAAGTCGATTTCCCTTCGCATTCGGGGTCAGAAGCACGGGCTCCGCCTGATTCACATGGCATCCGTGCGCGCGCTCGTTGAGGCAGAGCTTGCTGCTCAGACCAGGGGTGCCGCGTGATCACGCCTCCCGTGCACTCCCCGGCCGCTGCGACACGGAACCGGGGGAAACGACCGGGCCAAACCTATGGCCCGTCCTGCGGGTCGTCAAGCGCCGGAAATCTGCAGGCTGGGGAGAACATCCGGCCCCCCTCCGGCGGCAAAAAGGATCATGTCTCGAAATCGATTCTCGCCCGGTATCGTGTCGAGTTGGTACCCGTCTCCGAGGTTCTGCCTTCCCCCGAGAACCAGGAGCTGTACGGCGCCATCGACCACATCAATGATCCGGAACTCCCCGCCTTGGTCCGCAGCATCCGGCGGCTCGGCTTGGAGGAACCGCTGATCCTCACCCGGGACAAGTACATTCTATCAGGTCATCGGCGGTTCGCGGCCGTCGAAGAGCTGGGATGGGATGCGGTTCCAGCTCGGTTCGCCGCCGTCAAACGTGCGGACGTCTCCGACTATCATCGGCTGTTGGCCCAATACAACCCGCAGCGGGTCAAGACCGTCGCGACAACCCTGGCCGAGGCATTGCTTGAAAAGGACAGCGACGATAGCAGCGAGGCCCTGGGCGAGTTCCGCGCCAGACGCGCCGAGGTGTCCGTAGAGTTTGAAGAGGTCGACGGCTGCAAGGATGACCCGGAGATCGGCCCCCGCAAGCAGGAGTTCTTGAAAGCTGTGAGGGCGGTCGTCAACCGGATGAACTCGTACTGGCCGTTGACCGTCAGGCAGGTTCACTACCAACTGCTAAACGACCCGCCGCTCACCCAAACAACAAAAGATCGGAACGAGCGATGGCGCTACAGAAACAACCTGGCCTGCTACTCCAAGTTGAGCAAGCTCCTCGTTGCTGCGCGTTACGCTGGCCACATACCGTTCGAGGCCGTTCAAGACGCGACCCGCCCTTCCCTGACCTGGAAGACTTTCGACGGTGTCAACGCGTTTGTGCGGGAGCAGGTGGAAGGCTTCCTCCGGGGCTACTACGTCGATCGGCAGACCGGCCAGCCGCATCAAGTTGAGGTGGTGCTTGAGAAAAAGACGCTGCTCAACGTTTGCGAAGGCGTGTGCGCTCGACTGCACGTCCCCTTGACCGCGTTGGGCGGTTACGGCGGTCCGTCGGTCTGGCGCGAGATCGAACGCCGGTATCGGCGGGCGTGCGACGCGGCTGGCAAGGCAAGCGTCGGCACCCGGAAGTTGATCCTGGTTTTCCTCAGCGATCATGACCCCGAAGGCTTCGACCTCGTGGATGATGCGGTTCGGTCACTCCGAGATCGCCACCACTTGCCCGTCGAGGTCGTTCGCGCCGCCATCACGGTGGACCAGGTGAAAACGTTCGGCGCGCATCCGAATCCCGCCAAGGAGGGCTCCAGCCGGCTGGCCGAGTACGTGCGTCGGACGGGGACGAAGGACACGTGGGAATGCGAAAGCATCCCGCCGGACGAGTTGTCGCGGACGCTGCATGAGGCGTTGATCTCCGTGATGGATGTTGACCAACTCAACGCATGCCAAGAGCGCGAGATCGCGGAGCGAAATCAGATCGCGTCAATCCGGGGCCGGCTGGCCAACGAAATCCGGCGGCTCGTCCAGGAGGGCGAGGGATGAGCTCACCAACTGACACCAGCCAGCTCCCGCCGCACTCGGAGGACGTCGAGCGCGCCATCCTCGGGACCATCCTACTCGACCCGGAGGCCGCCGCCGAACGACTCAACCTGCTGAACACCGAAGACTTCTACACCGTCGCCACCAAGACCGTCTTTCGCACCCTCAGGCGGACCGTCGACGATGGCCAGGTGCCGGACCCGGTTCTACTGCTGGAACGTCTACGCGCCTCTGGCGAGCTGGAGGACGCCGGCGGGGCCGAAGCTGTTGCCACTTTGCCAGACTCCGCGCCGGCTACCTCCGCGTTCGATACCTACCTGCCCGAGTTGAAGGTCTTGGCGGACCGCCGGGAGTTGGGCCGGCTTGGGGCGAGCATCAGCGCCGCATCCCGGGATGGGGCCGACTGCGCCGAGGACCTTGGACGGGCCTTGGAGTTGCTGGAGCGCCGGCGGACGCCGGTGGACATCGCGGCCGAGGACGCCACCGAATTCCTTGGCCGGCATATCGAGACACCGCCGGACTTGGTTTGGGGAATGGTCTCCCAGGGCTGCCGACTCTCCGTGGCCGGCGGGTCCAAGACGTTCAAGAGCTGGGCGCTCCTTGACCTATCCTGCTGCATCGCCGGCGGCTCTTCTTGGCTATCTTGGAAGACAACCCAAGGCGGTGTCCTCTTTGCCAACCTGGAGTTGAAGGCCTGGACTTGTCAGCGGCGGGTTCAGGACATCATCCGGGAACGGCAGTTGACCATCAAGCCCGGCACGCTGCGGTTCCTGCATGTGCGGGAGATGCATCCGCGGCCGTCACTTGACACCCTCCGCCGCATGATCGTGCGGGAGGCTCGGGAGCTGAAGGCTTCTGCCATCGTGCTGGATCCCTTTTACAAGCTGCAGCCGGGGCTCGACGAAAACAATACCGCCCACGCAACCGAGTTGCTCACTTTCTTTGAATCCCTCGAGGCCGCGACCGGGGCGAGCATCGTCTACGCGCAGCATTTCTCGAAAGGCAACCAATCCGGGAAACGCAGTATTGACCGCATCTCCGGCACTGGTGTCTTCAGTCGGGATCCGGATGCCCTGCTGACCTTTACTGCGCACAAGCAGGAGGATGCTTACGTGGTTGAGGCGACGCTGCGGGCGCACAAGCCCGTCGAACCATTTGTTGTCCGATGGCAATGGCCCTTGATGCGGCTAGCCGAAGGTCTTGACCCGAGCGATTTGCAGCAAGCCAAGGGCGGACGCCCGTCCAAGTACACGCCGGAGATGCTGCTTGATGTCCTTGGGAAGCGCTCGCTGACCACCAAGGAATGGTGCAGAGCCGTGATGGAAAAGACGGGCATGAGCAAGACCACGTTCCACGACCTGAAGCGCGGCCTGGAGAAGGCGGGAGCGGTCACCGAAACCAGGGCCGGGAGGTGGAAGAGGGCCAAGTGACCGGAAACTCCAGAAACCCCCGTTAGCGGACTTTCCGGACCGGTAGTCCGGTAATCCTGAAAGGATACCGGACACCGGACTACCGGAAAACCAAGTCCGGAAACTCATGAACACCCCGATTCACGGCTCGCGACAACGCAAGAGGAGATTGACACTCTATGAACCCCAAAGCCCCACCAGCGGAACCGAGATCCACCCCAAAGGCCCCCAGGAGCCGAGCACGGCCAGAGGCTTCAATACTGTCTCGACCTCACCACCGCTCGATTGAAGCCACCGACCCCAGCCTGCACGCCAAAGTCCTGGCCATGCTCAGCCTTGGGGCTGGAACCCGCAGCATCAACAGGGAAACCGGTGTGACCCCCGCTGCCATCCGCGCAATTCGACGACGCGCTGAGGAGTCAGGCCGCTTACCCATTCTCCGCGAACGATTAGTGTCACTGATAGCAGAAGTCACTGAGGAATCCTGGACTCAGTTATTAGACAATCTACATGCTGGTGTTATCAAACCCCATGTACTACCGATCTTATCGGGACTCTCTCTCGACAAAATGCGCCTAATGGACGACCAAGCCACCTCGATCGTCCAGGTCCGCAAAGAAATCTCGCCGGAAGCCATCCGCGCTGCCATGGACCGCATGCTCGCTAGCCTGCCCAGCGCGAAACCGGAGCCTGCGGGCGAGCTGCCCCCACCGAACCCGGAGGGATCGTAGCCGCATCACGCCCCCCTCATCCAGGGGCCGGTAGCGTGCGGCCGTCGGCAGAAACCCCTTGCCTCACTGAGCTAGAATGCTATTTATATAGCAAGACGACAGCAGAAAGGCCAGCGATGAATGCAATCGGCTACATCCGTGTGAGCACCGAAGGACAGGCCCAGGACGGCGTTTCCTTGGACGCGCAGGAAGCCAAGGTCCGGGCATGGGCGGAACTGAACGGAGTGGAGCGTGTGACCATCTTCCGCGATGCGGGCTTGTCCGGGAAGCGAGCGGATAACCGCCCCGGGCTCCAGGAGGCGTTGCTCGCCGTCGGACCAGGTGACGCGCTGATCGTCTATTCCTTGTCCCGCCTGGCCCGGTCTACGAAGGACACGATCACGATTGCCGAGACCCTGGACAAGCGTGGCGCGGATCTGGTGAGCCTGTCGGAGCGGATCGACACAACGACCGCCGCCGGCAAGATGGTCTTCAGGATGCTGGCCGTCCTCTCGGAGTTCGAGCGTGACCAAGTGAGCGAGCGCACGCGATTCGCCTTGGCACACAAGCGGGCAAACCACCAGAAGACGGGCGGCGATGTGCCCTACGGCTTCCGCCTTGAACAAGGGCGCCTCGTCCCGGATCCGGCCGAGCAAAAGGCGATCGTCCTGATCCATGAGCTTCGCGACGCCGGCAACTCCCTGCGGCGGATTGCGGTGGAGTTGGAACTCCGCGGTTATACGACCAAGACAGGGCGGACACACTGGCACCCGCAGATTGTGAAGCAGATCCTCGAAAGGGAGGCAGCGTGAAGAAGGTCGTTGTCATACATCGTGCGAAGCATGACAGACGCACCCGGCGCAAGTCCGGGAAACTGGCGGATCATCCCGCGATGAAGGAACTGGTCCGCATGGTCGAGGCCGGCGAGGTGGACGCCCAGCGCACACTCGCCTATCTGAGGAAGGACCGGAAGCCATGAGCACCCGCCCCACCGAAGTCAGAGCACAGCAGTTGAACATCCGGTTGCCCGAAGACGTTCACCGGCAGTTGAAGGCACGAGCGGCACTCGAAGGACTCACCATGGCCGATGTCGTTCTGGAACTTGTGCGGGCGTACCTGGATGGCAAGGTGAGGATTCCGGGCAGGGACAAGTGACCCGCGTCCGCGGCCGGCCCGAGCACGCTGCCGCAGGCCAGCACCCCCCCGGGGGGGCCTCGGCCGGCGCCTGGCGTCGAAAGATAGATGGGAACGCCCCGAATTCTCTGAGCACAAAAAGGAGGCTGAGGAGATTCTCGGCGAGGGTGTTGGTCTCTGTGCGAGTGTGCCGGATAGTCGAGGGCACGCCGATGCTGGCGGGGGAGGATGAGGGGGGCGTTGCACACGTGGGTCGGATTGCCAACGCCGCAGTGGTGGAAGACTACTTGGGCTCCTTCTGTTCCTCGGGTGCATCATCCACAGAATAACGGCTGAGATCACGAGGTACCTTCGCTTTGAGCACCCGCTCTTTGCCGTCGCGTTGCACCGTGATCTCGACGCGCTTTCCCGCACGCTCGGCGAGCAGACGCTTTAGCCCAACAACCGACCGGATCGGCTGCCCATCTATCGACCTGAGAGCATCTCCAGGTCGAATACCGAGATCCTCTGCAAGGCTCTTGGCAACGACTTTGAACACCAAGAGACTGGGAGCGGGCAGGAAATACACCCCGAGCTTGATGGTCGAATGTCTCTTCACGTTGGTGGTCTCCTGGAGATCCTCGGGCAGGCGGTCCAGCAGCGATGCTGTGGAGCGCATCAGTTGAAGAGAGCGCGGGGAGAGGGCCAAAGCCCGGCTTGCTGCGCGAGACTTCGCAAGAAGATCGTTGGGTTCACCAAGCCAACCACCCTGCCTCTGTGCTGCTTTGATCGAGGCAGATTGAAGGTCCAGCACCTCGCGAGCCTTGCTCAGCTTCTCAACCAAATCCTTGAGGAGGTACGCCCTGTCTTCATTTGTCGTTCCGGCGTTGTAGAGTGCCGCCAAACTGGTTTCCACGCCCTGCATCGCGGAATAGGTATCGGACGGTACTCCATATCTGAAGGCCCATTGCCTCCTCGCCACAAGCTCGTCAGCACAATGGCCGACCTGAGCAGCGTAAGCTAATGCAACGAACGCATCCGCGAGCAGTTGGTCCGACTCGGCATCAGAGAAGAGCTTGGGCACGGATGGTGTTGGACCGTCGGCCTGGATCGCGGTTGGAGCCCCACGGCTTACAACGTCTGCCCACGGAGTCGTGGGTAAGCTATGGTCAAGGCCCGCAGCGTAGACAGCAGGGATGGCGAAGTTGAGGTTCTGGCCGCTGCGCACGGTCCAGGATACGACGCCGATGACTTCTCCGGAAGAATCCAGAAGCGGCCCACCGCTGTTGCCAGGCGACGCAGGACATGTGAACTGGTATTCCTTGTGCTCACCAATCGCCTGGACCTGCGATACCAGTCCATCACTGATGCTGAACTCGAAACCACGAGGTGCCCCGACTACGAAGGCGGGCGATCCGACATCGGGTTGTGATGGGCTTATCTGCAACAGCGGTCTGCCTGCCACCTTAACTCGGATCAGAGCCAAGTCCCGGACCTCGTCGCGGTCTACAAGTCCGGATGACTCGAACACTTCACCATCCGCGAACTTTGCCACGACCGTCTCGGCATCACGAACCACGTGCCAAGCGGTGATGGCCATCCCCTCCTTTAAGGCAAGGAAGCCGGAACCCTGACTGCTCGTCCCTTGGCGATGCTGTACAGACAAGGTCACAAGACTGGGAAGCACTCTCTTGTAGAGCTCTTGTGGTTTCAGATCCTCCGCGTGTGCGTATGCGTTTACCAAGAGCAGCACGTCGAGGCATCGCATCAGATGGGGTTTCACTCCGCCAGAGTGCGCTGCCGGGCCGCGAGAAACAAGGGGTCATCACGAGAAGTCTGTTTTGGAGAAGTGGCGCGGGCCGCAGCCGGTTCGCCCCCCACAGCCCCCCCGGCGAACCGTCTGCCCCACGGGCCCGCGCGAGGTAGGACCCCACCTCCTTGGCGCCGTTGGGTGACGTTTCTTTGCGGCTTTCCCCAGGGGGTGAAGAGTTGCTCGGTAGGGTCCGATCCGATCCCATGGGGCCATGTCACAAAGCCTGCTCTACCATGCCTTTGGGATTCCCAAGACCTATCGCTACGTGCGCACCGAATACCAGAAGGGGGCGGTCTGGTACACGGTGCGGCCGGAAGGGGAACCGGAATGCTGTCCGCATTGCCAGAGCAAGGAGTTCGTCGGTCAGTCGCGCTCACGCCGGCGAGTAGGCGGGGGCGGTGACGGGGTGGACAGCCGTCGAAAGGTCGGATTGGTTCCACCGAAAACGGTGAGCCCAAAAACGAGTGTCTCCGTCGGCGCCCTGTTGCGAGCCTAGCCGCACTCCTGAGCGAGCCGTGGTTCTTTCGAGTATCGGTAGCACGGCGTGCTGTTGCCGGCATCGAGGCGCCGCTGCATGTTGTCACCGGTCGCTCGGCCTTGACGCGATCGGCTGACTCAACCGCGCCAGCCACGTATCCGTGACCGGGAACACTTCAAAGTCGCCCAGTGGCGGCGAGGGTGTGGGGGTGTAGGACAACACTGGCATCTCGAAGTTGCCGATGC
>CAYSPU010000101.1:0-19122 GCA_964432995.1 uncultured Verrucomicrobiota bacterium | reverse complement strand
TTGGCGACTTCGACCTTCAGGTTCCGGTCCCGGGCTTCGTTTTCGGTAATGCCGCACCAGGCGAGCTCCGGGTCGGTGAAGACCACGGCCGGAATGACGAATTGGTCCGGCGCGGACTCGTTCCCGGTGATGACATCGACGGCGATTCGCGCTTCGCGGGAGGCCTTATGGGCGAGGAGGATCCCGCCCGCCGCGTCCCCGATGCAGTAGATGCTCGGGTCGTCGGTTTGCTGCCGTTCGTTGACTTTGACGAAGCCCTTGTCGGTTCGCTGGACCTTGGTGTTTTCGAGGCCGAGATCGTCGCCGCTGGGGGCGCGGCCGACGGCGACCAGGACGCGGTCGTAGTTTTCCTCCAGTCGTTGGCCTTCCAGATCCAGATGGACCTTGATCTGCCGGCCGCTGGTCGCCATCTCCAGCACCTTGGCCTTGAGGCGGACCTCTTGGAAGTGCTTCCGTGCATAGGTGAACACCGGCCGCACCAGGTCCGGATCCGCACCCATCAACAGCGTTTCCATGAGTTCCACAATCACCACCTTGCTGCCCAGCGCCGCGTAGACGCTGCCCAGCTCGAGCCCGATGTAACCGCCGCCAATCACCAGCAGGCTCTCGGGGATCTCCTCGATCTCCAGCGCCTCGTTCGAGGTCATGATCCGCGGATTGCCCAGATCAAAGGCCTTGGGCATGGCCGGCTTCGAGCCGTGAGCCAGAATCGCCTGCTGATAACGGATGAACCGCTGCCCCTGCTCCGTCTCCACCCGCAGCGTCTGCGAATCCTCGAAATACCCGCGCCCGCGCCAGACCTCGACGTTGCGCAGCTTGGCGAGTTGGGCGACGCCGCCCGAGAGCTTGTCCAGGATGCCTTCCTTCCAGGCGCGCAGGCGGGGCAAATCGACCGTGGCCGCGCCGAGCGTGATCCCGCGCTGGACGGAGTCCTTGGCGGCCGCGAGGACGTGCGTGGCGTGGAGGAAGGCTTTGGATGGAATGCAGCCGCGGTTCAGGCAGACGCCACCGAGCCGTCGGTCCTGCTCCACCAGAATCACCTTCTTGCCGAGGTCGGCGGCGTAGAAGGCCGCCGCGTAGCCGCCGGGGCCCGCGCCCAATACCGCCAGCTCTGTCTGTACAGGTTCCATAGGTTCTCGATGGTTGCCGCCGCTACAGCGGGATTTGGTCTTCGGGGAATTCCTGAAACGCCTTCACGAGGTCGGTGACGAACCGGGCGGCGGTCGCCCCATCGATCACCCGATGATCATAGGAGAGCGCCAACGGCAGGAGAAGCCGCGGCTCGATCTTCTTGTCGCGAACCACCGGTTTCATCGCGCCCCGGCCCAGGCCCAGGATGGCCACTTCCGGCAGATTCACAATCGGGGTGAAATGGGCGCCGCCAATCCCGCCCTGGTTCGAGATGGTGAACGTCCCCCCCCGGAGTTCCTCGAGGGACACTTTCCGTTCGCGCGCCCGGGCGGCGAGGGACTCGACCTCCTGCGCCAGTTGGAGCACGCTCTTGCGATCGGCATCGCGAATCACGGGGACAATCAAGCCTGCTTCCGTGTCCACCGCCAGGCCGATGTGGACGTAATCCTTGAGAACCAGCTCGTTGGCGGCTTCGTCGAGGCTGCAATTGAGGAGCGGGTGCTGTCGGAGAGTGCGCGCCACCGCCTGCACGAGGAGGGGGGTGACGGTCAGCTTGGTCCCCTTGGCCTCGTAGGCCGGCGCGTGCTTCTTGCGCAGTTCCATCAACCGCGTGATGTCCGCCTCGTCGAACTGCGTGACCCGCGGAACCGCCGTCCAACTCGCCGACATCCGCTGGCGAATGGTCTGGCGCAGGGCGGAAAGCGGCTTGCGCGTGATCGGGCCCCATTTTGAGAAGTCGACCCGTTCCGCGGCCGGTGTCGCCGGCGACTCCTTGGCGGCCGGCTCGCGCCGCTGGAACGCCAGCCGCTGCACCAACTCGACATACGCCCGCAAATCCGTCATCCCAATCCGCCCCCCGCGTTCGGTGCCGCGGACCCGGGCGAGGTCGATCCCCAATTCGCGGGCCAGGCGGCGGATTGCCGGCGGAGCCGCCAGGGGCGCCTCCGACCGCTGCGGGATTTCCTCCACCACCGCCACGTTGGTTGTCGCCTCCGCTGCCGGCATGACGGGCACGGCCGGCGCGGCCGCCCCCCGCTTCCGACCCGCCGCCGGTGGCGGCGCCGCTGCCGCTGCCGGCGCTGGCGCCGCAGTCTCCTCCCCCTCCCCGCCCCGCGACAAAATCACCGCCCCCGCCGAAATCCGATCGCCCTCTTTCACCCGGATCCGCGAGACGATCCCGGCCGCACTGGAGGGTATGGGGGCAACCGCTTTCTCGTTCTCCAGTTCGATGAGGGTCTGGCCCTCGCTGACGCGGTCGCCCTCTTTCACCAGGATGCCGACCACGACGCCGGATTCGGCTCCTTCGCCGAGTTTGGGGAGTTTCACATCCATAAAAACGATTGCTTGATGGCGCAAAGACGCTAGGAGAAAGGCGCGCTTGCCGCCAGCAAGAAAACACATGCGCCGCCGCCGTCAAGTCAGCGACCTGATCACGCCCGAACTGCCGCTCGGGATGGAACCGGTCCGCCCCGCCTCCAAGGTTGCCCAAGGCGCCCGCGGCCGGCGGATCCGCCGCCCGCCGGAAGGGCCTTCCCCAGGCACGCCGTCTTCCGCGGCGGACCTCGCCAGGGAACTGGCCGCGTTCCGCGACTTCGGCAAGGAGACCCGGATACTGGCGACGACGGCGGAGGGCAACGGACAGCGGGTTGAGGTTCCGACGTTTGTCAACGAGTTCTGGACGGCCGGCCAGCGGCAGGCGGATCGGTTGCACGAGATTTCGTATCGCGCCTGCTTCAAACCCCAGCTCCCGCGGTTCTTCATCGAACGCCTGACCCGGCCTGGGGACGTCGTCTACGACCCATTCATGGGCCGGGGAAC
Source organism: uncultured Verrucomicrobiota bacterium (assembly GCA_964432995.1). Lineage (GTDB taxonomy): Bacteria > Verrucomicrobiota > Verrucomicrobiia > Limisphaerales > JAHDYP01 > CAYSPU01. The sequence continues at coordinate 16,173 of CAYSPU010000101.1, read as the reverse complement.
GACTCTGGTGGAGGCGGCGTTGCTCGACCGCGTCCCTTTCGGATGCGACATCAACCCGCTCAGCGTGGTTTTGACGCGTCCGCGTCTGCGGCCGCCGGACCCGGAAGGCGTTGGTGAGCGGCTGCGGGGGATCGACTTCCGCGCTCACGACGAGTTCCCGGAGGATCTGCTGGTGTTCTACCACCCGGAGACCCTGGTCGAGATCTGCGCCCTCAAACGCTACCTCCGCTACCGCCACGCCGAGGGCACCGCCGATGCGGTCGACGAGTGGATCACCCTGGTGGCCCTCAATCGTTTGACGGGGCATTCGGCCGGGTTCTTCTCCGTCTACTCCCTGCCCCCGAACCAGGCGGTGTCCGTCAAGTCCCAGCGGCGCATCAACGCCCGGCGGCAGCAGTCGCCGCCTCGGCGCCACGTGCCCGCGCTGATCCTGAAGAAGTCGAACTATCTGCTGGCGGAGTGCGACGCCGCTCTCCGGCAACGGTTGGCCGGGCTCGCCGCCCGCGCCCAACTGCTCACCCAACCGGCCCACCACACCCCCGAGATCGCCGCTGGGGCCGTCGACCTCGTCGTCACTTCGCCACCGTTTCTGAACGTGGTTGACTACGCGACGGACAACTGGTTGCGCTGCTGGTTTCTGGGCATCGACGCCCAGTCGGTGAGACTTTCGCAACTCCGCAAGGTTGTCGACTGGCAGAAGGCGATGACTGACGTGTTTTACGAGCTGCACCGCGTTCTCCGGCCCGGCGGCCATGTCGCCTTCGAGGTCGGGGAAGTCCACGGTGGCGCGACCCGTCTGGAGGAAGCCGTGGTGCCGTGCGGGATGGCAGCGGGCTTGGTTCCCGAGTTGATCCTGATTAACGATCAGCAGTTCACCAAGACCGCCAACTGCTGGGGGGTGGACAACCAGCGGCGCGGGACCAACACGAACCGCATTGTTTTTTTCACCAAGTTGCCTTAAGTGGGGGCGCGTTGCCGCCGATAGGGTGATGGCGGGGCGGACTGAGCAGCGGTTTCCATCGCATCCGATTTCGGTGGACCGGCTTCGGCTGAGCCCGCAGCCAATTCATGAGGTGTGGCCTGCATCTCCGCGCGTGCTCAGGATCGGCCCGCGGAACGGCTGCGACCCTGGGCTTATTGCTCTGGGTCGGGGTGATCGCCTTGGGGGCCGAGGGCACCGCAACCGAGGTTCGCTCCTTTCAGGAACTCTGGGCCATGCCCCAAAGCGAGGTCGCCCGCGGCTGGCCAGTCCGCGTTCAGGGCGTGGTGACCTACGTCGATGGGGATTGGAACATGCTCTACCTCCACGACGGGCAGCAGGGGTTCTTTCTGAATCCGGCCGGCTTGGGGGTGCATCTTCGGTTTGGGGACGCAGTCGAGTTGCGAGGGACGACTGGTCTCCAAGGGGAAACGGTCGCCATTCTGCAGCAGTCCGTCACCCGCCTGGGACCCGGCCGCCTGCCCGAACCCAAGCGACTGGCCATCAAGGATCTCCACGAGGCCGGTAGCGGATGGGTGGAATGCGAAGGCTCTCTGCGCTGGATCAGCACCAACGGCAACCATCTGCAGTTCTACCTCAGCGACGGCAGCCTCCCCCTGATGGCCACGGTCGCCCCGGGCCGGCGGCGATTGCCCCTGCCCTCGATTGACTCCAAGCTCAGGATTCGGGGCGTCAACGCCAGTGAGTTGCGCGATGGCCGCGTTGTCTCCGGCATTCTCTTCGTCCCGGGATTGACGAACATCACGGTGCTCGAACGCGCCTCGACCAAACTGGAGGACATCGAGGTCTCCGCGGCGCGGTTGCTCCAGGATTCCGCCAACCGCCTCAACACGTCGAAGCGGGTCCGCATCCGGGGCACCGTGACCTCCAGCCAGAAGGACGCGCTCATCGTTCGGGACGTCACGGGCAGCACGCGCGTCCTGACCCCGCAGGCGGCGGATTTGCCCGAGGGAACACAAGTCGACGTCTGGGGTTTCCCGCGCCTGATCGGCGGCGTCTTGAACCTGGTCGATGCGTTCTGCAGAGTGAACGAGGCGAGCGCTTCCACTGGAGAAGCCGGGTCGCCACCAACGGCCGCCGGGATCGCGGAAGTGGTTCCCACCAACACCCCCCTGACGACGGTGGCGGCGATGCGAGCTCTCCGCCGCGAAGAGGTCGCCCGTGGTGCGCCGGTGCAGTTGTCCGGCGTGATCACCTACGCCGACCCGGAGTGGGGGGTGCACTTCTTCCAGGACGAGACCAGCGGGACGTTCTTCAGCTATCGGCAGCCCGGCCTGAAGCCGGGTGATTGGGTGGAACTCGCCGGCGTCACCGAACCCTCGCGCTACGCCCCCGTCGTCGGAGGTCCTGCGGTTCGGCAATTGGGCCAGAAGCCGCTCCCCGCGCCCGTCAAGGCCTATCTGGACGACATGACCAGTGGAGAATTGGACAGCCTGTGGGTGGAGGTGGAAGGCCGCGTGCGTTCGCTGGTGAACAACTGGGGGCACGTCTACTTCGAAATCGTCACGCGACGCGGCAGCTTCAAGGCCCTGGTCCCCGGTCTTCGCGACACGCCGATGCCGACGCATCTTGTGGACGCCCAGGTTCGGTTGCGCGGGGTGTGCACGGCCGAGTTGGACGGCAACAACCGGCTCATTGGGATCATCGTGCAAGTTCCCGGCCTGGACCACGTGGAGGTCCTGCAAGCCGCCCTCACCAACCGGTTCGAGCTCCCCACCACGCCCATCGCGTCGGTGTCCACCTACGGCGCCGCGCCGGGCGGTCAGCGCCAAGTCAAGGTTCACGGTGTGGTCACCGCGGTGGCGAGCGCCGACGTCTTCTACGTGCAAGACACCACGGGCGGCATCCGGGTGAACGCGCGGCACACAGAGTTGGTGACGCCGGGGCAGGAATTGGAGGTGGTCGGCTATCCCTCCCCCGGAGTCGTGTCGCCAGCTCTGCAGGAAGCCGTCTTCCAGGTCCGGGGACGCCAACCGTTGCCGGCGCCGGTGGCAGTGCGCGCCGAAGACATCCTCGGCAACGGCACGAATAACGCCACCCGCGTGCGGATGGAAGCCCGACTGGTTAAGACCGTCGATCTGACCCTCCAATCCCGATTGCTGATGCAGGACGGCCCGACGTTCTTCTGGGCGGTTCTTCCCGTCGGCAGCGGGAAGGCCCCGTCACCCCTTCCGGCCGGGACCATCTTGCAGTTGACCGGCGTGTGCAGTGTCCAGGGCGGTCAGTGGCAGGAACCGCGCTCGCTCCAACTGCTGCTGGGCTCCCCCGCCGACCTGGTGATTCTCCAGACGCCGTCCGGCCTGGTGCTCCGCCACGTCCTCCTGCTCTTGGGAGGTGTCGGCGCCATCGCCGGCCTGGCCCTCGCCTGGGCCGTTACTCTGCGACGCCGCGTGCGCCAACAAACCGGGATCATCCGACAGCGCCTCGAGGCCGAGGCCGCCCTCGAAGCCCGATACCGGGAACTCTTCGAGAACGCCACTGACATCCTGCTCACCTTCGACCGTGAGGGCCGCTGCACCTCCGCCAACCGCGCGGCGGTGTCGTTCTTCGGCCGGGATTCCGCCGATATGCTGCACCTCCAGTTGGCGGATCTGGTCAGCCCTGCCGACCTCGATCGCGTCCGCGAACACGTGCGCGCCCTGCTCGCCGGGCAACCGCCCGGACCACTGGAGATCCGCGCCCGTCGCCACGACGGCAGCGAGGCGATCCTGGAGACCAACGATCGCGTCATCCACCACAACGGTCAGGCGGTGGGTCTCCAGTTTGCCGCCCGCGACGTCACGGAGCGCCACCACCTTCAGGCCCAGTTGCAACACGCCCACAAGATGGAGTCCGTCGGGCAACTCGCCGCCGGCGTCGCCCACGAATTCAACAACCTCCTCACGGTCATCCAAGGGCATGCCTCCCTCGTGAATTTGGATCCGCATCTCTCGCCGGACGCGAAAGATGCCGTCAAAGAGATCACCGAGTCGTCGCGCCGCGCTGCCAGCCTGACCCGGCACCTGCTCACCTTCAGCCGCAAGCAACCTCTCCATCGCCGTGCCGTCGACCTCAACGCCGTCCTGGCCAACGTGACCGACATGCTCGCGCGCCTCCTCGGAGAACAGGTCCAACTCGAGGTGCATGCGGCCCCCGACCTGCCGGCCATCCTCGCCGACACAAGCATGTTGGAGCAGATCCTGGTCAACCTCACGATGAACGCGCGCAATGCCATGCCTGACGGCGGCAAGCTCACGCTGCGCACGAGCCGCGTGCTGCTCACTCCCGAACAGGCGCAGGGCAGCCTGGACACCCGACCGGGCTGGCACGTGCGCCTCGAAGTGCAGGATACCGGTCACGGCATCGAACCATCCGTCCTCCCCCGCATCTTCGAACCCTTCTATACCACCAAGGACGTCGGTCAAGGCACCGGGCTCGGCCTCGCCACCGTCTATGCCATCGTGCGCCAGCACCAAGGCTGGATTCAGGTCGACAGCGCCGTCGGTCGCGGCACCACGTTCCAAATCGCGTTCCCGGAAACAGATCAGCGGCCCGAATCGGCATCGGCCGCCACCCCCGATCTCCCGCCTCGCGCCAGCCGCACCGGCGCCCACGTGCGCACCGCTCCCGGTCTCCACCCGCCGCCCGCCAGCCGCGCCAGCGCAGCCGTTGGGCGCTCCGCAGCCGTGTCCGTCGCCGGTCCCGCTTCCCAACTCGCTTCGGCCCTCGAGGTGGCTCCAACCGTGGCCCAGGCGACCCCAGTCGAGCCCGCCACTTCGCCGGTGCCCGTTTCCGGCGGCGAGACCATCCTGGTTGTGGAAGACGAAGCCCAACTGCGCAGGATCGTGCAGCGCGTGCTCGCCCACCAGGGATACCGCGTGCTCCTGGCCGAATCCGGCGTGTGCGCCCTGCGCCTGTGGGATCAGCATCGGGACGAAATCACCTTGCTGCTGACCGACATGGTCATGCCCGAGGGGATGACCGGCCGCCAACTGGCGGATCGCCTGCTCGCCGAGAAGCCAACCCTCAAGGTCATCTACAGCAGCGGCTACAGCGTGGACCTCGCCGAGTCCGAGGAGCGCTTTCAGGAAGGGATGAACTTCCTTCCCAAACCCTACACTCCCTCCACGCTGACCCAGTTCGTGAAGAGCACGCTCCGCCAGGCAGTCTGACCGGGAACGGAACGAACCGCGGAATGCAGGATCAGCGGGGAGAACAGTAGTTCTGGCGCAATTCGTTCCGTCATCCGCGGTGGTTCAGCGTTTGCCGCGAGAGTGATTCGGGATAGACTGCCAGCCATGCCGAGTGGATCGGTGGCGCCGCTCATCCGTCTGCGGGGTGTTCGGCAGAACAACCTGAAGAACTTCGACCTCGACCTGCCGCTGCGCCGGTTGATCGTGATCACCGGCCCCAGCGGGTCCGGCAAGAGTTCGCTGGCCTTCGACACCCTGTTTGCCGAAGGCCAGCGGCGGTATGTCGAGACGTTCTCCCCCTACGCCCGGCAGTTCTTCGATCGGATGGACAAACCGCAAGTCGACCACGTGGAAGGCATTCCTCCGGCCATCGCCATCGAACAGCGCAACGCGGTCCGCACCACGCGCTCGACCATCGGCACCATCACCGAGATTGGCGATTACCTGAAACTGCTCTGGCCCCACGTGGCCGAGCTCCACTGCCGCTCCTGCGATCGGCTGGTCCGCAAAGACGCGCCCGCCCGAATCTGGGAATCGCTCCCGTCCGCGGACGAGGCCTGGGTCACTTTCCACCTTTCCCTCTCCGAGAAGCTGTCGCTCGGCGAATCGCTGGCGCTGGTCGGTCGCCAGGGATACCAGCGGCTGTGGTTGGACGGCCAGGCGGTTCGGCTCGAAGAAGCCGAAGTCAGACTGGCCCGCGCCCGGCCAGCCGCCCTGACCGTGGTCCAGGATCGGATCCGGTTGGCCCAATCCCAGCGCGCCCGCTTCGCCGAGGCCTGTGAACAGGCCTACCACTTCGGCAAGGGCCGTCTCACGCTCCTCCTGCGGACGGGCGATCGTTGGCAAGAGATGCGGTTCTCGAACCGCTGGCACTGCGCCGAGTGCGACCGGGAGTATCGGGAACCGTCGCCGGCCCTCTTCAGCTTCAATCATCCACTCGGCGCGTGCCCCACGTGCCGGGGGTTCGGACGCGTCATCGGGATCGATTACCAGCGCGCCCTGCCGGATCCGTCGCGAACCGTCGCCCAGGGTGTCGTCCGCCCCTGGCAGAGCGGCCAGGGCCTCGAATGCCAGCGGGATCTCCTCCGCTTCTGTCGGGCCCAAGGCATTCGCACCGATGTCCCCTTCTCCCGGCTCCCGGAGGAACACCGGCGCTGGATCGTCGACGGCGACCCCGAGTACGGCAAGGACGAGGAACATGAGTGGCCCCGGGCGTGGTACGGCGTCAAAGGCTACTTCCGCTGGCTGGAAACCAAAGCTTACAAAATGCACGTCCGGGTCCTGCTCTCCCGCTACCGCGCCTATACGACCTGCCCCGATTGCCACGGCCGCCGCTTCCAGCCGGAGGCACTCGACTTCCGGGTTGCGTGCGACGTCGCTCCCTCCGACGCCCCCCACGCCGGCCGATCGATCCCTTCGTCGCTCACGCTCGCGGATTTCTGCCAATTGCCCATTCGGGATGCCCTCCGGGTGGTCAACGCCCTCGCCACCAGGGCCAAACCCGCCCTCGATCCTCAGCTCGCGTTCCTCATCGCGGAAATCCGCAAACGCCTCGCCTACCTGGTCGATGTCGGCGTCGGTTACCTCACCCTCGACCGCCCCACGCGCACCCTCTCCGGGGGCGAAACCGAACGCGTCCAACTGACCACCTGCCTCGGCACCCAACTGGTCAACACCCTCTACGTCCTTGACGAACCCAGCGTCGGCCTGCACCCCCGCGATACCCGCCGCCTCGTCCAGGTCCTCGCCCGACTCCGCGACCTCGGGAACACCGTAGTCGTCGTCGAGCACGAACCCGGCGTCATTCGCGCCGCCGACCACGTGGTGGACCTCGGCCCGGGCCACGGCGAATCCGGCGGGAACGTGGTCTTCGCCGGGAGCTATGGCCAGCTTCTGAAGTCCCGGTCGTCCCTCACGGGGCACTACCTATCGGGGAAGCGCAAGCTGGACGCGCCACGTCGTCGCGAGGTCGACCTGGCCACCCTGCCCCGGCTTCGCCTCGAGGGCGTCACCATGCACAATTTGAGGGACTTCACCGTGGAGATCCCGCTCGCCCGACTCGTCGGCGTGACCGGTGTCAGCGGGTCAGGCAAAACCACGCTCATCCGCGATGTTCTGCATCCGCTGCTGGCCGCCGCGCTGGAGAACCGCGCCCGACCGGTTCCCCAACCGCCGGGCGGGGAGGCGGCACAGGATCCGGAGCTTGCCGACCGTGAAGACCTTCCGCGAGGCGCACGACTGCACGGCGCCCAGCACCTTTCCCAGGTCGTGCTCGTCGACCAATCCCCCATCGGCCGGACACCGCGGTCCAACCCGGCCGTCTACGTGGGCGCGTTCGACCCCATCCGCGAGCTGTTCGCCCAGAGCGATTCCGCCCGGCAGCGGGGGTTGAACGCCAGCGCTTTCAGCTTCAACTCCCCTCAAGGCCAGTGCGCTCGCTGCCGCGGCGCCGGGTTCGAACGGATCGAGATGCAGTTCCTGAGCGACGTCTTCATCCGCTGCCCGGAGTGCGGCGGCCAGCGCTACCGCCCCCACGTGCTCGATGTCCGGGTCGCTCCGCCCGCCGCAGCCGCATCCCCCCATCAACCGTTAGGTAGGGCGACCTCTCCGAGGGCGCCGCAAGCAGGTGTCAACGAACCACTTGTTTCCGGCGCGCCCGGAGGTCGCGCCCTACCTTCTGCCGGTTCACGGTCGCCCATGCGCGTCAGCACCGCGGAGGTCCGTGCTTCCCATGAATCGGCCCCGCTCTGGAGTATCGCCGACGTCCTCGCCGCCACGGTGGACGACGCCATCGCCTGGCTCGAACGGTTCGGAGAGATACGACCGGCGCTCCGCGCCCGGGCGGCGCTGGGTGTGCTGCAACGCGTGGGCTTGGGCTACCTGCGCCTCGGGCAAGCCGTGAACACCCTCTCGGGAGGAGAAAGCCAGCGCCTCAAACTCGCCGGGAAACTGGCGGAATTCGAACTGGAGCGTGAACCGGAGACCCGGCCCTGCCTCTTCCTCTTGGATGAACCCACCACCGGTCTGCATCTGGATGACATCCGCATCCTGCTCGGCGCGCTGCAGAGCCTGGTCAACGCCCGGCACGGAGTCGTGGTGATCGAACACAACCTGGACTTCATCCGCGCCGCCGATTGGGTCATTGATCTGGGGCCCGAAGCCGGGGAGGAGGGGGGGCGGGTTGTGGCGCAGGGGACGCCGGAGGCGATTCGGGGTTGCGCGGAGAGCCACACCGGACGCGCTTTGGCGGACATTTCACGCAGGGTGCGTGAAATGTCCGGGCCAGGAACAAGGCGGGGATAGCCGGTGAATAACCGGTGAACAACTCGGTCGAAGGCTCTCGGAGGTTTTGCTTGATTTTGCATGAATCAGGAGGAAGTTGGCTCATTAGAGGGCGCAGGGCAGTTGTTGTACGGGATGCGCACCCAGACGCGCCCCGCCGAAGACAACCAGCTAGGTGGACTATGAGTACTTCATCGAGAGCCCTGGCGAGCATCCACCCCGCGTCCGACGCCTCCGGCAAATGCCGGGTAGCGGTGTTGTATGAGGACACACCCGCGCGCGAGCGGGCGGTGTGGATGGGCCATCATCTGACCCTGCAGTTAACCGGAGACGTCGAATTCGAGTTTAGCTGGTGGCGTTTCCGCTATCTGAGAGACCCACAGATCGCGGATGCGGCCGCGGAGGCGGCGAGCGACGCGGACATCCTCGTCTTCTCGGCACGGGCCGAGAGTGAGGTGCCGGAGGAGGTGCGGGATTTCATCGATCTGTGGCTGCACCACCAAGGAGACGGCATGCCGGTGCTGGTTCCGCTTGTCGAACCCGCCACCACCGAAGCCCTCGCGGCCTCTCCGCTGGCCCGTCTGCTGCAGGACACGGCCCGGAATCTCGGGATGGAGTGCCTGCTCCCGAACCAACTCCAGGAGTCGTACCTGTTCTCCGAACCGATGCTCGGGCTGCAGAACCGGGCGCATCAGGTCACCAACGTGCTGGATGGTATCCTGCACAACCTGGGCCGTCCGCCCGCCCCGCCTTCCCACTGGGGCATCAACGAGTAATTGGCGCGCCGAGCGCAATGTCGGACTTCGACAGCCCGACGCTCTGCCCGGTGCGGGGGGTGAATCCCCTCACTCCGCCGATGTCGAGCGGCAGATGGTCACTCCCGCGGCCGAAACGAGGACACGCGGGAGAGTTGCTGCCACAGGGCGCGTTCCTGCGCCGTGCTTTCCCGCGGCACCTGAATGCTGACCTCCACAAGCAGATCGCCGCGCCCCTGATCTCCCGGAATCCCGCGCCCCCGGAGCCGGAAACGCTGTCCGCTCTGGGTGCCGGGCGGGATCCGGATGCTGACCGATCCATCAAGAGCCGGCACGGTTACGTCGACGCCCAGGGCCGCCTCCCACGGGGCAAGCTCCAGGTTGTAGCGCAGATGGTCTTCGTCCACTCGGAAGTCGGGGTGCTGCGCCAATCGCACGCGCAGGTAGAGATCGCCGGCGTGACCCGCCGCGGCTCCCGCCTGGCCATGGCCAGCCAGACGCAGCCGCTGGCCTTCCCGCACTCCTGCGGGAATCTTGACCCGGTAGCTCTCGGTCTTGGTCACCCGCCCGCCCCCTTGGCAATGAGGACAGACGCCACCGTTGGAACTTCCCGTCCCCTGACAACGCTGGCATGCCACCCTGGTGCGCACCGTGACTGGCCGCACCGCCCCGTGCAGCACCTCGTCGAGAGTCACCAAGATGTCCGCTTGAACGTCGCGCCCGCGGGCGGCGGGTTCCTCTTCTTCCTCTCCGGCCATTCCCGGCTGCCCCGCAAATGGGCGGCCTCGCCGCCGACCAGACGCCCGGCCGAATAACTGCTCGAAGAAATCGCTGAAACCCGTCCCGCCAAACTCGAACTCAAATCCGCCAGACGAGTCCGCCCCGGCACCCCGGGCGCTGCGCCATCCCCCACGCAATTCGGCCCCCAGTTCGTCGTAGCGCCTCCGCTTCTCCGGATCGCCCAACACCTCGTAAGCCTCGTTGATCTCCTTGAATCGTTCCTCGGCCGCGCGCTTGTCCTTGGCCACATCCGGATGATACTGGCGGGCCAGACGGCGGAAGGCCTTTCGGATCTCCTCATCCCCGGCGTCGCGCGCCACCCCGAGCGTCGCGTAGTAGTCTTTGTATTCCAACGCCATAGTCCTTCCCGCCGGCAGCAGGCCTGGGATCCCCAATGCCGGGCCGACTCCGGCCCCAAGCTCCCGTCATCGGTCCGCGCCCAACTCAACCACGATGAAACGAACGGTGTTCCCCGGCTCCCAGACCCGGAGAAGGACGCGTCCCTCCGCCCGTTCCATCTGGGCAGACGCTTCCCGAACCGAACGGGCGGGCCTCCTGTTCACCTCGAGAATGACGCTTCCCTCGCGGAGTCCCTTCGCCGCGGCCGCGGAATCCGGATCCACCGCCGCCACGAAAACACCGTCGACGTTCGCGGGGATGCTGAACTGCCTCCGGTGCGATGCCCCCAGCTCGGACAGGGTCACTCCTTTCAAGCCCCGACCGGCTTCCGGTTCCACCGTTGTCTCTCCCAAGTCGGCGATGGCCAGATCCCGCTCCGCCAGGACCACCGTCACCGTCTTGGCTTTGCCATCCCGAACCAACTTGACCGCGGCCTTCGTTTTCGGCGCCGTCTGGCCAACCTGGAACTGAAGACTGCGGCGGTCGGTCACTCTCTTCCCGTTGAACTCGGTGATGAAGTCCCCCTCCTTGATCCCGGCGGCCGCCGCCGCCCCACCTTCGAGCACCTTGGTCACCAGCGCCCCCTGATCATCCGGCAATTCGAAGGCCTTGACGTGGTCCGCAGTCACCTCGGCCTCAAGTTCCACTCCCAAGAACCCCCGGCTCACTTTTCCCTGCTGGATGATGGCGTCCAGCACCGGCCGGGCCAGGGTGATCGGCGTGGCAAAGCCAATCCCCTGACTCCCCCCGCTTCGACTGAAAATGAACGTGTTGATGCCCACCAGCCGCCCCTGGGCGTCGACCAAAGCCCCACCCGAATTGCCGGGGTTGATGGCCGCGTCCGTCTGAATGAAATCCTCGTACAGCGTGACCCCAAAACCGGAACGCCCCAGGGCGCTCACAATCCCGCGGGTTACCGTCTGCCCTACCCCCAGGGGATTCCCGATGGCCAAAACCGCATCCCCCACCTCGAGTTGGTTGCTATCGGCAATCGTGATCGCCGGCAGATTCGTGCCTTCCACCTTCAGAACCGCCAGGTCCGTCAGCGGATCCTTTCCCACCACCCGAGCCTCGTACTCCGTCTGGCCGTCGCTGAGCCCCACCTTGATTTCGTCCGCCTCGTCCACCACGTGGTTGTTGGTGAGAATGTAGCCGTCCTCGGTCACCAGCACGCCTGATCCCAGACCCTGCTGCGGCCTCGCCCGAGACGAACGCCCCCCTTCCTCTCCATCGTCCGGCAGACCGAAAAAGCGGCGCCAGGTCGGGTCCTCCAGGAACGGGTGGTTCCTCGGCACCGCCACCATCTTGGTCGTGAACACATTCACGACACTGGGCGCCACCCGCTTCACTACCGGGGCATAGCTGGTCGCCTGCCGCACATCGTCAGGAATCGGCGACGAGTCCACCCGAAGACGCGCGGGCGGGTTGACGGAGGCGCTTTCTGTGGCTGCCGGGAGTCGGCACGCGGCCACGGCCAACAGTGCCAGCACGAGCCAAAACCGCCCGCCGGCAGGCGAATACGCCCGCCGCAGCGTCTGCCAGTCGCCGCCAGGGTCCAGCACTCGTCCGATGTGTCGCATGGCCATCCAATGCCATCGGCGCCCGGCGCCTGTCAACCCAAACACCAGCCGGCAGCCGCCGGACAACCGCCCGGCGACCGCCAACCGGCGTCTCCTGCATCGATCGGTCAGGCAACCTTCACGTCGATCGACTTCGGACGCGCCTTCTCGGCCTTCGCCACCGAGATTCGCAACACACCGTCCCGGAATTCCGCATTCACCCGATCCGTCTCCGCATCGTCCGGCAACGTGAAGCTCCGCACGAACTTGCCATAGGAACGCTCGATCCGATGATAACGTCGCGACTTCTCTTCCTTCTCCAACTTGCGCTCGCCCGCCAGCATCAGCACGCCGTTCTCGACGGTTACCTTCACGTCCTCCTTCTTCACCTCGGGCAACTCCGCCTTGATGACGTAGCCCTGGTCGTCCTCGGTCACGTCGACCAGCGGCGCCCATTCGCTAAATGTGATCGACTCCTCCCCCTCGGCATCGCCTCGCACCGGCACCCGGCCGTAGCTGCGGTTGATCAGGGCGCTCAATCGACTGTGCAAGTCCTCCATCTCCTTGAAGGGGTTCCACCTGTTCTCCCACCTGGTCAGCATCGTCATGACTCTGTTCCTTTCCGGAGCGACTCTCGTTCTCTTCCCGCCAGCCTCCAACTTCGCTCCGTCTGTCGGGCCAGCGACCTCATGCTCGTTTCAGTGTTCTTCTGTCAGTCCAACCGGTTGCACGGCTGACCAACACCAACGCCGTACCATAGAGAACGAACCATGCCATCGCGGTCAACCCGAACTCACGTCACTAAGTCATTTGTAACCAATGTATTATGATAACAGACTATCATGAAGTAGTGCGACATGATGTCACACTTTGGATTTGAGGCCGGCCCTTGTGTGTCACTATGTCGCCTGCGGATCGGTTCTCCTGGCTGTGGCTGTGGGCCGTTCAAATGACCGCGCCCCAACCCGCATATTTCACACGCGGCGAGCGTGTGAAGTCAGAAGACGGCCGGGACCCCTTCCTCCAGCCAGCGCACGCGGTCTGCGATCCCCTGCCGGTGGGCGATGTCCCGGAGCCAGCGCGGCGGTTCGTCGAGGTGTTCGAAGGAGAGCTTGAAGGTGCCGTAGTGCATGGGGACGAGCCAGCGCGAACCGAGATCGTGGAAGGCCCGGGCCGCGTCGTCGGGCCCCATGTGAACATTGCGGAAGGATTCCGGCAGGTATGCGCCAATGGGCAGCAGGGCAATCTCGGGGTGCAACCGCCTGCCGATTTCGGTGAAGCCGTCGAAGTAGCCGCTATCGCCGGCGTGGAACACGACGCGTCCCTCGTGCTCCAGGACGAAGCCCCCATACCCGCGGTGTTCGTCGTGGAGCATCCGGGCGCCCCAGTGCTTGCCCGGGACAAGGGTGACGCGCCAGTCACTGCGGGCGAAGCTCTCCCACCATTCGAGTTCAATGATCCGCTCGAAGCCCAGGCCGTAGGCCAACTCGCCCATGCCCCAGGGCATCAGTGCGATCCGGGGACGCGGCAGTCGCCGGAGTGTGGGTTTGTGGAAATGGTCGAAATGCGCATGGGTGAGCAGCACGACGTCGATGGGCGGGAGGTGTTCGAGCCTCAAGCCCGCCCGTTTGACTCGCTTCAGAAGGTAGAGCCAGTTGGCGAAGTTCGGGTCGATCAGGACGTTCAGATCGGTGAACTGGATCAGGAACGAGGCGTGCCCGATCCATGTCAGTGCCAACTGGCCCGGCGCCAGTTTGGGGAACTGCGGGCGCTTCTGCGCCCCGTGTCGACGAGTTAGCAACGCTTTCCAGACCATCTCCCGGAAGAAGGTCCTGGGGTTGAACGCGCGTGTGGGGGTGAGTTCCTTGAGAGAGCGGGGGAGGCGCCGCCGTGTCCGCGCCGGACGATGCACGTGAGTGGAGGGTCTCATCGGCATGGATCGCTCGCCCCCATGTATACGCCTCGTGACCCCCTTTCCACAAGCCCTTCGGCACGGAAGAAACCGCGTGCCTTGATGCGGCGACGCCTTTAGATTCCTCGCGGCGAATTCGCAGATGAAGACAAGCATCGACCGTCGGGCCGCCTTGGTCTCAGCCGCACTGGTCTTCGCGGCGGTGGCGGCGATGGTTCTGTGGGTCCAGCTCCCCGCGTCCCGCCCCGCCCCGCTCCGGGTGCCGGGCACAGATCGGCCCCCGGGGGAACCGATCGAGGCTGCCGCCGCCAACCCGGTCCTGCGCGGCACCGTGCAACCCGGCCCGGGACAGCCTGCCGACATACCGGGGTGGTGGCCGCAGTTTCGGGGACCGCAACGGGATGGTTTCCCCGAGCAGCCCGGGAATCTGCTGCGCGAATGGGGCAGTCAGGGTCCGCGACAGCTCTGGTCCGTCGCCCTCGGGGAAGGCTACGCCGGACCCGTGGTCGCCAACGGGCGCGTTTATCTCCTCGATTACGACCGCGAGAAACAGCAGGACGCACTCCGTTGTCTCTCGCTGGCCGACGGCCGTGAGATTTGGCGCTTCGCCTACCCGATCCAGGTCAAGCGCAACCACGGCATGTCGCGAACGGTCCCCGCCATCGCGTCCAATGCCGTCGTCGCGCTCGGCCCCAAGTGCCACGTGGCTTGCGTCGACGCGACTTCCGGGGAGCGAAAGTGGGGATTGGATCTGGTGCGGGATTATGGAGCGACCGTCCCGCCGTGGTATGCGGGGCAATGCCCGCTGATCGACCAGGGCCGAGTCATCCTCGCTCCGGGAGGTCCGGACGCCTTGCTGCTGGCGCTGGACCTCGAGACTGGCCGGGAGATCTGGAAGACCCCGAATCCGCACGACTGGAAGATGACCCATGTCTCGGTCATGCCCATGGAGTTCTCCGGCCATCGGATGTACGTTTACTGCGCCAGCGCGGGCGTGGTGGGCGTGTCCGCGACCGACGGGGCGGTGCTTTGGGAAACGACCGACTGGAAGATCAGCATTGCCGCCGTGGCGTCGCCAGTGCCCCTGCCCGATGGCCGCGTCTTTCTCTCCGGCGGCTACAACGCAGGCAGCATGCTGCTGCAACTCGAACCGGTTGGGGACCGGCTGAATCCCAAGGTCCGCTTCCGGCTCAAGCCCTCGGTGTTCGGCGCCACCCAGCAAACGCCGGTCTACAAGGACGGCTGCCTCATCGGGATTCGCCCCGATGAAGGCGATCTGGCCTGCCTGGACCTCGACGGCAACGTCCGCTGGAGCACCGGACCGGATGCCGTGTTCGGGCTCGGTCCGTTCCTGGTGGCCGGCGACTTGATCTACGCCGTGGACGACTCCGGACGGCTCAGCCTGTTCCAGACCACCCCCGCCGGCGCCCAACTGCTCGCCCAGGCACAGGTGATCGACGGCCGCGAAGCCTGGGCCCCCCTGGCCCTCGTCAACGGTCGACTCCTCCTCCGCGACCTCACCCGCATGCTCTGCCTCGAAGTCGGATCGCCTTCCTCCCTGACCACCGCGCCGACGGCCACCCCGCGGAAGGCCGGATCCGCACTTGTCGTGACGGCGCCAAGTGATACAGTTTTTCCGTGAGTTTTGCTACGAGCGATAGTCGGAAGCCCCTCAAGATGGTTGCCTGCACTCACTGCGGCGCCAAGGTGTTCATCCCGGGAGAACTCGCGCCGCTGGCCCCTTACCCCTGCCCCAAATGCGGCAACGTCCTCATGATGCCGCTCCGGCTCAGGCAGTTCGAACTCCGCGACGCCATCGCCTCCGGAGGCATGGGCACCGTCTACCGCGCCTTCGATCTCACCCTCGAACGCGAGGTCGCCGTCAAACTGATGAAACAGGAACTCGTTGACGACGCCAAGTCCCTCGAGAGCTTCCAGCGCGAAGCGCGTGCCGCCGCCGCCCTCAACCACACCAATATCATCCATATCTACACCTTCGACGAGTTCGAGGGGATGCGGTTCCTCGTCATGGAACTGGCCGACCGCGGCAGCCTGGACAGCCGCATTGACCAAAACGGCCGCGTCCCCGAACTCCAGGTGCTCGACGTCGGCATCAAAGTCGCCTCCGCCCTCGACACCGCCCTCAAGCACGGGCTCCTCCACCGCGACATCAAGCCCGGCAACATCCTCTTCAACTCCGAGGGCGAACCCAAACTCGTGGACTTCGGCCTCGCCGGCAGCACCGAAGCCGAAGGGGAGAGCGACACCGCCGTCTGGGGCACCCCGTATTACATCGCCCCGGAGAAGGTGAAAC
>CAYSPU010000100.1:0-19182 GCA_964432995.1 uncultured Verrucomicrobiota bacterium | reverse complement strand
CTCTGACTTCTGACCTCTGACCTCTGACTTCTGACCTCTGACCTCTGACTTCTGATCGGCGCGTCGGACGAAGATCGGGCCGCTGTCGCGGGTCCAGCCGCGGTTGGTGGGGTGCACGATGAACTCGACGGCGCCGAGGTCGGCTCCGGCCCGGGTCAGGTAGCGGCGGGCCAGCTTCTCTTCGGCCCGATGCCGGACGAGGATGCGGAGCCGTTCGCCGGCGCCGATCTTGCGCACCATCTCGCCGTAGACCCAGCGGATGGTGTCGAGTTTGGCGGGCCAATCGGTGGGGTTATGGGGCCAGCCGAGCCAGGTGGCCTCGTGCTGCTCCCATTCGGCCGGCATCGAGTAGCCGAGCGCGGCCGGTGCTTCGTGCTTTCGGGTCGTTCGTGCCATATGTTCTGGCCGGAAGGCTAAGGGAACCGGGGGATTTGTCCAGAAAGGGCGGTGGAGTGGAACACTGATGTGCCGAAATCGCAGTCCGCACTCGGTTTTCTGCCAAGACACCCTTGACCAGCCCGGTAAGATGCTCCAGAAGTAAACCCTGGGTGGCATCTGCAGCCGATCGTTGTCCCCTCTCAACCAGGCGGGGCAACCAGGCCGGCGTGTCGCGCCCAACGCCTGAACCATCAAACCAACCACAGCTCATGAAGCGAGACTTCCTCAAACCTCTGGCGCTCACGGCCGCCTTGTTCTGGTGGGCCCTGCCCAGCCAACCCGGCTGGGCCGCGAACTACTCCGCCACCGTTGCCGGCCTGAACCCGCTGGTCTACTACCGGCTGAATGATACCCCAGCGGTACCTCCCGAAATCCCGGCCGTCAACGCCGGCTCCCTCGGCACCGACTTCAACGGCGAATACCAATCCATGGCCGCCTCGCGAGGCCAAGCCGGCGCCATCCTCGGGGACACGGACACCGCGGTGACCATCCAGGGCGCGACGGGACAACAAGTGGTCGTCCCCTTCTCCGCCGCATACAACCCGAACGGGCCGTTCACTGTCGAGTTCTGGGCGAAACCCACGGCCGAAGCTGCCGCGTCCGGCAACCACACGGCGGTGATTTCCATGATCAATGGGCAGAACCCCGCCAACGGCGATGACCGGAGCGGCTGGTGCGTCCGACATGTGGGCGGCGACTGGCAATTGATCCTCGGCTACGATCACTCGGACGGTTCCACCTACTACGGGACGATGCTCACGGCCAGCGCCACCGTGCAGGCCGCCGCCTGGCAGCACGTGGTCGCGGTCTACTCGGGCAGTGCCGCCACCGTCTATGTGAATGGCGCGGAAGTAGCCACCACCCCCCTGAGCTTCCCCATGCTCCCCAACTTCGCCGCCCCGCTCATCCTTGGCGACCGCGGCTACACCGGTTGGGACTTCGATGGGCAACTGGATGAAGTCGCCATCTATGCCAGCGCCCTGACGCCCACCGAGATTCAGGAACATTACAGCAATGGCATGAACGCCAGCCGCACCAAGGCTTACCCGGTCCTCATCCAGGAGAAGTCCCCGGCGATCTACCTTCGTCTCGGCGAACCCTCGTTGGCCCTGCCCGTCGCCAAGAACATCGGTTCCCTCGGCACCGCCGCCGACGGCAAGTACATGACGGGAACCTCCTCGGGAGTCGACGCCCTTCACGATCCGAACGCCGCCGGGTTCGAGACCACCAACACCGCCGCCGGATTCAACGGCACCAGCGGCTCCGTCCAGATCCCGGGCTTCGACCTCTACACCGCCAACGTGACGATGGTCTGCTGGCTCAAGCGGGACGGCGTGCAGCCTGCCCGCGCGGGCATCATGCACCAGCGCAAGGTCACCGCGCCGGAAGTCAAAGCCACCGGCCTCGGCTTCCAGGACGACGGCCTGGCCCTCAGCTATAACTGGGAAGACCTCGGCGACGCCTACACCTTCAATCCCGGTTTCGTTCCCCCCGACCAGGCCTGGACCTTCTTCGCCGTCACCATCGCCCCGGATGAACAGGTGATGTACATGGGAACCGCCGATGGCCTCGTTTCCGCCACCAAGACCCTCACCATCAGCGAGCATAACTTCATCGGAACCACCCTCGAACTGGGCTGGGACAACTACCAGGCCACCCGCGTCTTTCGCGGTGCGATCGACGAGTTCGCCATGTTCGATCAGACGCTCTCCTCGAACGAGGTCGCGTCGCTCTTCAACGCCGCGCTTCCCGCCATCCTCTCGCTCACCCGCGCTCCTGCCGACCCCGTGTATGAAGGCATGGACGTGTCCTTCACCACCGCGGTTGCCGGCACGGCCCCCATCACCTACCAATGGCGCAAGGGCGGCGTGAATCTCGACGGTCAGACCGCCGCCACGCTCGCCTTGAGCAACGTCGGCACCGGCGACAGCGGCGACTACGATGTCGTGGTGACCGCAAGCGGCCAGACGCTCACCAGCGCGAGCAGCCATCTCGACGTCCTCACTTCGCCCCCGGTTCTGGTCGAAGTCCCGACCCCCGCCGTTCGCTTCCTCAATGGCACCGTCCGCTTCACCGTCACCGTCCGCGGCAGCCAGCCGATGTCGTATCAATGGAAGCATGGCTCCGACGTCATCGCCGGCGCCACGGCCTCCACTCTGGAACTCTCCGACCTCCAGCCCGCCGACTCCGGCGATTACACGGTCGTGGTCACCAACCCCTACGGATCGCAGGAGGCCTCGACGTCCCTTACCGTGCTGGCCCCCAGCAAGTACACCGCCGCCGTGGTGGACGCCGGTCCCGTCGGACACTGGCGCCTGGACGAAACCACCGGCACGACGGCCTACGATTACTGGGGCGGGCATGACGGGGCCGCCACGGCCGGGGTGACCCCCAATGTGGCTGGTCCACGGCCGACCGCCTTCAACGGCTTCGAGGCCGGCAACACTGCTTACCAATTCGCCGGTAACGCCGCCGCTGTTGCCATCCCCGCCTTGAACCTCAACAAGAACACCGTCACCATCGTGGCGTGGATCAAGCCCACCGGTGACCAGCCCGACTATGCCGGCATCGTGTTTGCCCGCGGCAACACCGCCACCGGTCTCGATTACACCACCGAAGACCAGTTGGGATACCACTGGAACGACGATGCCGCCTCCTACAACTGGCGATCCGGCCTCTACCCCGTGGCCGACCAGTGGAACTTCGTCGCCCTCGTCGTCGAACCCACCCTCGCCAGCATGTACCTCGACGACGGGGTCAACGGCCTGCTCTCGTCCGAGAACTACGTGAACCACAACGCCGCCACCTTCGCCGATCCCCTCCGGATCGGCGTCGATTCCCCGGGAGGCGGACGCGGCTTCGTTGGGACGATCGACGAAGTGACCGTTTACGACCGGGCGCTCTCCCCTGAGGAGATCACGGCCATCCGCAACGCCGGCTTTGCCGGAACCTACACTCCGACGCCGGTCCAGATCACGGCGCAGCCCAAGTCCCAAACCATCCTGGTCGGCTCCACCTATACCCTCGAGGCCAAGGTCACCGGCAGCGTCCCCATCACCTACCAGTGGAAGAAGGACGGCCAGGACCTGACCGGCGCGATCCGGAGCAGCTTGACCATCTCCCCGGCGGCGGAATCCGACAGCGGGACCTATCAGTTGGTCGTGACCCAGGGAACGACCCAGTTGACCAGCGCGACCGCCACCCTGGTCGTCAAGCCGGAACCCGCCTATCTCAACATCCCGGAGAATCTCGTCCTCCACCTCAAGTTCGACGGGGACTATCTGGACACCTCCGGCCGCAACAACAACGGGACGGCCGTGGGCGCGCCTCAAATCGTGACCGGCCAGGTCGGCACCGGCGCCCTGCGCTACAACACCGCAGTCGAAGGCGGCGCCGTGACCGTTGCGAACTACGTCAACCTGGGCACTCCCACCGATCTTAATTTCGGCGGGGCAACCAGCTTCTCGGTGGCGTTCTGGACGCGGTTTACCGGGAGCCCCGGGGACCTGCCGTTCCTCTGCAACAACGACAACTCCTACGGCGATCAGGGGTTCACGTTTGCGCCCTCGTGGGAGACCGGCAGTTGGTCCTGGAGCCTCAATGACGGGACCTCTCCCATCGGGTGGCCCGGTTACGCCGCCCAATACGGCAACGAAGTCGGCTACGCCAACGCCCTCAACGACGGCCAGTGGCATCACCTCGCGTTCCTCGTCGACCGCGCCGGCGACGTCACCACCTACATGGACGGCGTCCGCGTCCACGCCAAGACCATCGCCGGACTGGTCTTCAATCTCGACAGCGGCCTGCCCGTTCAGATCGGCCAAGCCAATGGCGCTTACGCGGTCGCCGCAGAAACGGACATGGACGACCTCGGGATATGGCGCCGCGTCCTGACCGAGTACGAAGCCCAATCCATCTACCTCGTCGGCAGCAAATACGGCCGGAGCTTCGACTCCGTCGGGCCGGTCGAGGTGCGCGTCGAGATCCAGTCGACGGCCGGCGGCCTGCAACTCACCTGGACGAACGGCACGCTCCAGTCCTCGGACAGCGTTGCCGGCGGCTACACGACGGTGGCCGGGGCCAGCTCGCCGTATGTCGTGCAGCCGGGCGCCACCGGCAGCAAGTTCTACCGCGTGCTCGTCGAGTAGCGGGTTGGTCTAACAGGTTCATCGCCCTCCGCTCGGCGGCGGGCGTTCCGCGCGGCCGGGGGAGCGATTCCCCGGCCGCTCCGTTTTGGGCAGAGGATCCACCCGCGGATCAGCGGCGCGGCGTGGGCAAGCGCTCAACCCGACGAGGGGATGAACAACAAAGGCGCGAAGACGCAAAGCTCATGAACCGTGAACGTCTCAACCTCTCAACCTTGAACCTCAGCCCCCGTCTTCGCGTCTTCGTGTCTGCTTCGTTGTTCGTTCTCAGGGGTCTCCGCGCACGACGGTGCCCGGCGCCGGAAAGCCCTTCGCCGCATCGTCCAGCACCAGTACCCAGTCCAGCATCTCGCCACGGTCGGGCGGAACAAACTCCCGTTCGCCGGTGTTGGCAAACTCCCCGATCCGGGTGGCCTTGCCGTCGCGCGGATTGAACCACCACGCGCTCACCCTTGCGCCCGTGATCTTGTCCATACGCACCGTGAAGCCCCGTCCCACGGGCGCATAGACCATCGCGCAGCCGCCGCTCGCGTCGCGCGTGGCCGCGAAGTGATAGCGACCCGCCCCGGGGACGCTCGTCGGCACGCGGTCGGCCACCACCACCTCCGGATCCGGCACGCGCGTGAGGAAAGGTCGGGACTCGATCAGGGCGCGCCCATGCTGCATTTGGGCGGCACCGGGTTGGAGGATGGCCTCGAACCAGGGCATGAGCGGGTTGTTGACCGGGTTACGGTTGGGCGCCCACATCTGCCAGACGGAATGATGACCGTAGGTGTGACCGCAGGCACCGCCGAAGAGATCCCAATAGAGGGGGCGCCGCACGTCGGCGGCGATCGAGTGGCCCAGTTTCTTGGCGTCGAACGACACCGGGTGATCCTCGTAGATGGGCTCGCCATCGAGCACCGGTTTCGGGGGAGTGCGATCGTAGTCGGCGCGGGTCTGGTCGTAGCGCCCGGTGAACTCGGCCACGTGACCGTTCTGGCGCATATTGAAGTCGAGCCAGGCATCGCCGTGAAACCATTGGGCGGAGCTGCTGCCGCCGGTCGGGTGCCAAGTCATGAGGTGGGCGCCGCCGTCCCCGTTGCGCAGGCCGCGCGCCATGGCCCGCATAATCTCCTTATGCGTGTCGTTCTCGATGGGGCGGTCTCCGCCGAGAATCCAGATCAGGCCGGCGTCGCGGTAGCGACGTCCGAGCCATTGGCCGTAAGCCTCGGCGTTCCGGGGCGTGAAGATCTCCGGGCCCACACCCCATTTCTTGTTCCACTTGTCGCCCCACGTCGGCAGGAACCCGAGGTAGAGTCCCAACGAATTCGCCTTGGCCACGATGAAGTCCACGTGGTCCCAGTAATCGTTGGCCGGACCCTCCTTCACGGCCGGCCGCGCCGGGTCGCCGTCCACCAGCGGCGTGTGGCCGTAGGGATTCGGGTCGTTCAGACCGTCCAACTCCGCCAGGGCCACCGCTTGGATCACGGTGAACTTCCGCTCGGCACGGTTCTTCAGGTAACGCTCGGCTTCCTCGCGGTTCAACCGATGGAACAGCTCCCAGGCGGTATCGCCCAGATAGAAGAACGGGCGGCCGTCGTCGCGGACCAGGAAGCGGTGGTTGTTGCTGACCTTGAGTCGCGGCAAGGAAGCGGCACGCGGCCCCGGAGCCGCGATCAGAACCAAGCCAAGGGCCAGAAGGGCTGCCGGTGCGGGGAAACGAGAGGCGTTGGTGACGTTCATTTCAGGGTGGCGGCGCTTTCCAAGGAACCTCGGCACTCGCGTGCCCGCTGGCAAGCAGATGTTGGAGTGCTTGTCCGTCTCTCGGTTCCTCGGCAGCGAGCAGTGGTTTCGAGCGGGAATGCAAACCTGCTGGTTCTGGCGGTTCCTCTCTGCTAGGGTGGCGGTCATCATGAATCGACGCTCCTTTGTGAACCGAATGGGATTGGCCGCCGTGGGTCTCGCGGGATCGCGTTCGGTCTCGAGCCTGCAAGCGGCTGAAGTCTCCCCAACCAAGTCGAACCTCAAGAACTGGATCTGGACCGATGTCGATGGCCGCTCAACACCGGATCGGCAGAAACGCCGGTTCGAGGGCTACCGCGAATCGGGCATCCAGGCCGTGCTTTTCAGCGGGGTGGATGAGCGGGTCTTCGCCCTCGCCAAGGAGCAGGGGCTGGAGACCCACGCCTGGACCTGGACGCTCTGCCGGGGAGACAGGGACCTTCTGGAACAGCACCCGGATTGGTATGGCGTCAGCCGACGGGGCGATTCCACCGCCACCAAACC
This sequence comes from uncultured Verrucomicrobiota bacterium, assembly GCA_964432995.1. Classification (GTDB taxonomy): domain Bacteria; phylum Verrucomicrobiota; class Verrucomicrobiia; order Limisphaerales; family JAHDYP01; genus CAYSPU01. The sequence continues at coordinate 12,331 of CAYSPU010000100.1, read as the reverse complement.
GCCCTACGTCGACTACTACCACTTTCTCTGTCCCTCGCGTGCCGAGGTGGGCGATCACCTGGCTCACCAGTTTGCCAAGCTGGCCGAGACACCCCATCTCGACGGCGTCCACCTGGATTACATCCGGTATCCGGACGTGATTCTGCCGGTGGCGCTGTGGAAGAAGTACAACCTCGTCCAGAACGAGGAGCTTCCGCAGTTTGATTTCTGTTACTGCGCGGTCTGCCGCGCCGCGTTCAAGAAACAGAGCGGGGTCGATCCCCAGGAGCTGCCGAATCCGCCTGCCGACGCCGCCTGGCGTCAATACCGGTACGACAGCGTGACGCGGTTGGTCAATCGCCTGGTCGAGGTTGTCCGCGAAAAGGGCAAGAAGATCACCGCAGCGGTCTTTCCCTCGCCGGCCATTGCCAAGAAACTGGTCCGACAGGACTGGACCCGATGGAACCTGGACGCCGTGCTGCCGATGGCCTACCACAGCTTCTACAACGAGAAGATCGAGTGGATTGAGCAGGCGACGAAGGAAGGCGTTGCGGCGCTGCCCTCCAGCCGTCCGCTGTACGCGGGGCTCTATCTGCCCGATCTGAAGACCGAAGCCGAATTCGATCAGGCGGTTCGCTGCGCCCTGGCCGGAGGCGCCAAGGGGGTTTCGCTGTTTGGTGGCCTGCGGAAGATCAAGGGCGCGTAGACGCCGCTCCCCAATGGACCGCCCCAAGACGCCGCCGGACTTCTTCGCCGGGATCTCACCGGAGTCCAATGGCACCCGATGTCCTATGAAGACATGGTTCCGATGGTTCACTCTGTTGCTGCTGGCGTCGACCGGCCACGCCCAAGACGTCGGCTGGCAGTTCCCGTGCCCGACGAACGAGATCGCCCGCTACACGGCGCAGCGCGTCACCGAAGAGATGCGCATCGACGGCGAACTCAAGGAGCAGGTGTGGCAGGAGGCGGCTACTTCACCCCGGTTCATCGACATCATCACGGGTCAGCCCACGCTGCACGAGACCCGCGCGATGGTCGTGTGGGACGACCGCAACCTCTACGTCGCCTACCGCGTGTCGGAGCCCAACGTCCAAGCCAAGTACACGCAGCACAACGATCCGATCTACTACGACAACGATGTCGAGTGCTTCATCGCCGGACCGGATTCCTACTACGAGTTCGAGGTCAACGCCCACAACACCTGTTACGAGGTGTTCTTCATCTGGGAGGACGCCTACGAGCCGCGCGGCTTCGCGGCGGCGCCGGAGTTCGCGCGCGCCAATCTGAAACCGTTCAACGGAGTCGGCTTCACCACCCATCCGCGCGGCCCGCGCCTCGGGCACTTCGAGTGGACTTTCCCCGGCAAACAGACCGCCGTCCACATCGACGGCACTCTGAACGACGCCCGCGACACCGACCACGGGTGGACGGTGGAGCTGGCGTTCCCCTGGAAGGGATTTCGGTGGCTGGCCACGGACGGACGCGCCTACCCGCCCCGGGACGGCGATGTCTGGCGGATGGACTTCTCCCGCTTCAACACCTACAAGGCGCCCGCACCGGCCCAGGACTCCGGCGGCTGGGTCTGGACCCGACACGGCGTCTGGGACTCGCACATCCCCGAGTGCTTTGTCTTCGTCCAGTTCTCGACCAACGTGGTGGGCTCCGGCCGCGCGGAGGCGAAGCCCGCCACCCCCTCGATCCGATCGTGGTCCGAGGAGGCGGAGGCCGCCTTGGCGCAGGCCGGGACCAATCGCCACGAGATCCAGCGGTGGCTGGAGCAAACCCCGGAGGCACAGCGCGCCGGGGCCGATTTCCTCCTCGTCAACATGCCCGAGCGTGATTTGCAGTCGCTCTCCGCCGAGTTCCTCGGGGAGAACCTTGCGCTGGCCTGCGAGGCGTTGCGCCAGGCGCCGTGGAAGGCGCGCATCCCGGAAGACCTGTTCCTAAACGACGTGCTCCCGTATGCCAGCGTGAACGAGCCGCGCGACAACTGGCGGAAGCGGCTCCGCGACGTCTGTCTGCCGCTGGTGAAGGAGTGCCAGACGCCGGCCGAAGCGGCCCAGGCGCTGAACCGCCAACTGTTCCCGCTGCTCAACGTGAAGTACTCGACCAAACGCCGGGCGCCGGACCAGGGCCCCCTCGAGACGATGGAGACCGGCCTGGCCACCTGCACCGGATTGTCCATCCTGCTCGTCGATGCCTGCCGCGCGGTCGGCGTCCCGGCCCGCATCGCCGGCACCCCGCTCTGGACCGATCGCAGCGGCAATCACACCTGGGTCGAAGTCTGGGATGGCGACTGGCATTTCACGGGTGCGGCCGAGCCGAGTCCCGACGGCCTGGATCGCGGCTGGTTTGTGGGGAAGGCGTCCCAAGCGGTGAAGGACGAGCGCCGGCACGCCATCTACGCCACCAGCTTCCGGAAAACCGGCCTGAGCTTCCCGCTCCCCTGGGCGCGCCGCGTGGATTACGTGAGCGCCGTCAACGTCACCGAGCGGTATGCCGCCAAAACCAAGAAGCCGGAACCCTTGGGAACGCTCCTGGCCGTCGACGTCCTGGACCGGCCCGTGGGCGAACGGGTCGCCGCCAAGGTCACCGTGACCGACGCCTCAGACCCCACCGTCCAGTTCGCGGGCACCAGCAAGGGGCCTACCGCCGACGGCAACGACCACCTGTACTTCGACCTGCCCAAGCAACGCACCTATGTGATCGAAGCCGAGGGCAACCCAGCCAAGACCAGCCAGTTCTTCACCACCGGCACCAACACCGAGGATCGCCTGGCCCTCTTCCTCAGCGGCATTCCCCCGGTGCCCGCACCACCCCGGATCCAATACACCCCGCCGCCGGTTACAGAGGAGTTGTCCCCCCGCCAGGAGGCCAGCCTCAGGGAAGCCTTCACCGCGTTCTTCACGGCACCCACCAACCTCCAGGCCTCCTGGAAGTTCCCGGGCAGCCTCGAGCGACTCCTCCGCCAGAACGAACCCGCCGTGCGCCGCGCGGCCTGGGAAGCCTTCCGCGCCGCTCCCGTTCATGACGCACTCCGACAGGACTTCGAAGCCCGGCAGGTGCGCTTCGAAAAACACCTCAGCCCGTACACCGTGAAGACGGTCGGCACCCGACCCCCGGGCGGCTGGGCCCTGTTCATCGCGATGCACGGCGGTGGCGGCGCACCCCAGGAGGTCAACGACGGCCAGTGGAAGGTCATGCAGCGCTATTATCGGGATCATCCCGAGGCCGGCGGTTACCTCTACGTGGCCCTGCGCGCCCCCAACAACGAGTGGAACGGCTTCTACACTGGCTACGTCTATCCCCTCATCGAGAATCTCCTGCGCCAGTTTCTGCTCTTCGGCGATGTGGACCCGAACAAACACTTCATCATGGGTTACTCACATGGCGGCTACGGCGCGTTCGCCATCGGACCGAAGATGCCGGATCGGTTCGCCGCCGTTCATGCGAGCGCCGCCGCCCCCGCGGACGGCTCCAGCCCCGTCACCCTCCGCAACACGATCTTTACCTGCATGCTCGGCGGGAAAGACACCATGTACGACCGCTACAAGCTCATCCAGAGTTTCCAGCAGGAGGTTGCGCTGTTGCGCGGCGACCGCACCGACATCTATCCCGTCACCGTTTCCATCATCGCCGATCACGGGCACCCCGGACTTCCCGACCGCGACAAGATCGCCGAGATGTACCCCGCCGTGCGCAACCCCGTCCCCCGCGAACTGGCCTGGCGCCTGACGGACGGCGTCATCCGCGACTTCTTCTGGCTGCGCGCGCCGACGCCTAACCCGGGAATGGAACTTCGGGTCGCCTGCCGTGACAATCGGCTGACGGCCACGGTAACGACCAACGTCCCGACCGCTGCGATTCTGCTGGATGCCCGGCTCGTCGATTTCGCCAAGCCCGTCGTCCTCGAGCTGAACGGCGGGACCAGCAAGCACCGCCTGCGCCCCAGCCTGCGCACCCTGTCCGAGACCCTCCAACGCCGGCGCGACCCCGAACTGGCCTTCACCGCCGAATTGCCCCTGCCCCTGCCAGCGCCCAGTCCAAGGCCGCAGCGTCACTGAACCTTGGTTGCCAGCGCGTGGAAGGGGACCCGGAACCCTTGTCGCCACCACCCCGTGATTCCGGAAGCCCAGCACCTGCGCCAGTCCCGCCGGTCTCCTTTCGACGTCAGAGAAATCCGTAACAGCTACTCCTTCACCGTCTTCACCACGAGTGTGATATCAGAGATCCCGACAGGCCAGAGCCCCAAGTGTCCAACCCCAGCGCTTCGATATCGGACAGTACCGACCACCCGGATGAAGCCACGTACGGGCCTTTTCTTCCCAGCCGTGTCATTCCCGTCTCGATAGCCCTCCAACCACACGCTATTCATCCTGTTGAGGATGTCAGCGTCGTCTTTGGTGAGGTACAGGGCATTGCTCTCGAAACCCGAGCGCACATAGCCTACCAACATCACTTGCTGCCCGTCGAAGCGGGCAGGATCGGCCAGAAGCGCCACGAGGGACACTGGAGTTGGGCGCTTGCCGGCAACTTGAAGCCCTGGAGCCGCACGAAGGTCGATGGCCAGAAACATGACGAATCCGGCAAGAGCATAGAACAGTGTTCTCATATGGCGAACTGGGGCCACATCTCACAACTCAACAATTCAGGCAATTACTTCTCACTCGCACCTTCTCCAGCGCCCGGGGTCGGTCCTTTAGATTGCCAACTCGGGGCGGCGGCGAGTCTGGCATTTGCCCGCAGATGACGGGGAACGACGCGGACGGCTTCCATTGTGCTCTGCGTGGTCGGCGTGGTCGGCGTGGTCGGCGCGCTCAACGGAGGCTCCCGACGGCAGGAGGCGTGTCCGATGAGGAACTGACCTGTGACTCATTCGCTAGCCCTGCAGTTGCCTCTACAGGAGGTTTGACGCCGCGCCTGAGACCGTCTTTTCTCGCTCCATGGATCTGCCCGAAGACAAGGGCACGTACATTCTGATAGCCGTCGTTCACCAAATGAAGCGCCTGACGATCGGCCGGCTGGGGGAAGCTTCGACATCGTTCCCGGTTTCTACGCCTACGTGGGGAGCGCCTGCGGTCCGGGAGGCTTGCGCGCACGGATCAGCCATCATCTGGAGTCAGTCGCGGCGCCGCACTGGCATATCGACTACCTGGACGGGTCGGATTTCCGTTGCCACCGGGAGGTGCGTCGCGTAATGGCACTGGCAACCACGTGAACACGAAGGTCCCCCTTCCCGAGTTGGCCGGCCGGCTGGAGCGATTCCGCGCCCGGATGGACGCGACCCAGCCGCGTTGGGAATTGGCCGCGTTTCTTGGCAAGGTCAACCAGTACTACCTGACCGGCACGATGCAGGATGGCTTGCTGCTGGTTCCCCGCGACGGCGACGCCGTGTTCTGGGTGCGCCGCAGCTACGAGCGCGCCGGCGACGAATCGCTCTTCCCCGACATCCGCCCCATGAAAGGCTTCCGCGACGCTGCGCTGGCAACGGCGCCAGCGGCATCGCGGCAGGTCATCCACCTCGAAACGGAGTCGGTTCCTTTCGCCCTGGTCCAGCGGTTCCGCAAGCACTTCCCCTGCACCGAGGTGGCCTCGTTGGACCCGCAGATCGCCTGGACCCGGGCGGTCAAGAGTCCCTACGAGTTGGCGCTGATGGAGCAGGCTGGCGCCATCCATCGGCGCATCCTGGAAGATGTCGCGCCCGCCTTGCTGCGAGAGGGAATGAGCGAGGCGGATTTCGCCTGCGACCTGTACTCGCTGATGGTGCGAGAAGGGCACGAAGGGATCGTGCGTTTCAACCAGCTCAATGTGGACCTGGCGGTGGGACAACTGGGGTTCGGGGAGAACTCGCTCTATCCCACGAGTTTTAACGGCCCGGGCGGCTGTCGCGGCGTGGCACCCGCCGCGCCGGTGCTAGGCAGCCGCGACCGCCGGCTGCGGAAGGGCGACCTGGTGTTCGTGGACATCGGCTGTACCGTGGGTGGGTACACGACGGACAAGACGATGATCTACGTGTTCGGCCAACCGCTCCCGGATGAGGCGCTCGCGGTCCACCGGCGCTGCGTCGAACTCCAGCGCCAACTGGCCTCGCAGTTGAAACCCGGCGCGGTCCCTTCCGAGATCTATGCGCGCGCCCTCTCGGATCTGGAACCGGAGTTCCTGGTGAACTTCATGGGCTTCGGGAACCGGCGGGCGAACTTCCTCGGGCACGGCGTTGGCTTGCAGGTCGATGAACCGCCAGTGATTGCGGAGGGATTCGACGAACCGTTGGTCGAAGGCATCGTGCTGGCGCTCGAACCCAAGAAGGGCGTTGCGGGCGTAGGAATGGTGGGCACCGAGAATACCTACGTGGTCACTCTGCAGGGCGGCCGGAGCCTCACGGGCGATCTTCCCGGCCCAGTCCTGGTCCCGGCCTGAAGCCGCATCCCCTCCCTGAACTGCCGCACGAATTCGGGGTGGAGCACGAAGCCGAGTCCCCGGATACCATTCGTGTTGCGTCCCGAGTTCGCGAGGGCTCTTGGTTCATGGTCGCCATGCGCATTCACCGGCTGGATGTCCGTGTTTTCCCCAAGCCGCAGCGCTGACGTTCCTGTCGGCGTCATGACTGCTGTAAAGCCGGCTGAAGCTGGAGGCGCTGCTGTGGTTCACCCGTTTGCCGGGAACAAGGCGTCCACCTTTCTCCGCACGGCCTCGTCCATGTGGATCAGCGGCGGCCAGGGGCGATGGAACCCTTCGCCGGGGAGCTTCTTCGTGGCGTCGATCCCGAGCTTGCTGCCGGCCGCAAGATCGCTGGTCGCGTGGTCGAGGACGTCGGCGGGGCCTTTGGTGAAAAGACTGTCGCGCTGCGGATCGGTATTCGCGCCAAGCCGGAAGAGGACTTCGCTGGTGTTGTGGACGTCCACGTCGTCGTCGACCACCACGATGTATTTGGCGAACATCATTTGGCCCATGCCCCACAGGCCATGCATGATCTTGTAAGCCTGCATCGGGTAGGTCTTCCGGATGCTGACAAAAACAAGGTTGTGGAAGACGCCTTCGGCGGGCAAGGCAATGTCCACAATCTCCGGGAAGTTCATCTTGAACACGGGCAGGAACAGCTTCACCGATGCGCCCCCAAGGTAGAAGTCTTCCATCGGCGGAACGCCAACGATGGTGGCGGGGCAAACGGCGTCCCGGCGGTGGGTGATGGCCGCGACGTGGAAGACGGGATACGGCTCGGGCAAGGTGTAGAATCCGGTGTGATCGCCGAAAGGACCCTCTTCGCGGAGCGGCTCGTTCGGGTCCACATAACCTTCGATGACGATGTCGGCGTCGGCGGGGACCTCCAGATCGCAGGTCCGGCAGGGGACCAACTCGACCGATTTCCGGCGGAGATACCCGGCCAACAGAAACTCGTCCAGGCCGTCGGGGAGCGGGGCGGTGGCGGCGAAGGTGCAAGCGGGGTCGCCGCCGAGGAAGATGGCGACGGGCATCCGGGTGCCGGTTTCGTAATAGCGCCGGCCGTGGCGGGCCGCGACCTTCTGGACTTGCCAATGGAGACCGGCGGTGTGTTCGTCGTAGATCTGGACGCGGTACATGCCGACGTTGCGCTGGCCGGTGTCGGGGTCTTTGGTGACCACGCAGGGGAGCGTGAGAAAACGGCCGCCATCCAGAGGCCAACACTTGAGGATGGGGAGGCCCAGAAGTGTGGCGAGGGAAGAGGGAAGAGGGGAGAGAGAGGCAAGGGGCGCGCGTGAGCCCGCGGCATCGATCTTGGGCGCGGGCGGCCACGCTTCGGTGCGCGTGGGCGGCGGGTCGAACTTGTGCACCACTTCCTGGCAGGGACCATCCCGGACGCGTTTGGGTCTGGCGTGACGCAGTTCGAGGGCGGTGCTGAGAAGCTGGAAGGCGTCCTTGAGCGAGGTCGGCGGCTTGGCTTCAAGGAGCGCACCGAGTTCGGCGGCGGCGGCCTCCACGGACTCGGCGCCGAGGGCGAGGGCCATGCGTTTCCAGGAGCCCATGGTGTTGATGGCGACCGGAACGGGCGATGCCTGGCCATTGACGGTCGGTTTCTCGAAGAGCAAGGCCTTCCCACCACCGGCCGACTTCATCTGGCGATTGGCGAGTTCGGTGATCTCGAGCTCGGTGGCGACCGGGGTCGAGATGCGCTTGAGCTCGCCCGCCCGGTCGAGGGTGTCGATGAACTCGCGGAACGATCCGTAGGCCATGGGAGGGAGAGTAGCAGCGAAGACCCCGGCGCGCCAAGTCGCACGAGCGAAAGCGAGCCGGGTCGCTGGCTGGTGCTCCGCCAATCCCGGACGCGCGGAATCTCGCAGGCAGGGTCGCGTCTGGCCTCCCGGTCCATCCCGAGTGTCCGCGAGCGATGGGCAGTGCTGGGCGCCCCGGGGTCAGGCGTTAAGGACTTAAGATTCGCTCTCCAGCGGACTCTCGGAGCGACGACGAAAACGAACTTAAGTTCCTTAACGCCTGACCCTGAAACGCCCTGTGACATTGGTCGCGGGCAGCAGGTGCGTGCTCTTCGCGGCGCCCTCGGAGAGGTCGCCCTGCCGTTTGTTGTAGGTGCATGCAGCGGGGCGCGCTGGCACGTTGCGGGGCGACAACGTCGCGCCAGCGTCGTGGAGTGCGGTGTCGCCACGCCGCTTTGTGCCGTGCGCATCAGCTCGGTACACGTGGCGAGCCGCCGTGCCCGGCCTCCCGGTCAGGCGCCTGTTTCACACGCTTGCAGCGTGGGAAATGCGCGCGCTAGGATCAGGGCGATTTCGCGAGAACGCCGGGCGCACAGCCGAGAGGCGAGTGCGTCCGTGGACAGGGTTTTCGCGGATGGATGCCTATGGGAACGAAGGTTCGTCGGGTTTTCCGCTGGGTGGTTCGGGCGGTTCTGGGCTTGACGCTGCTGGCCGTGTTGCTGGCTGCCGCCGTAGTGTTCACGTTTCGTGGCAGTCTCCCGCAACTGAGGGGCAGCGCGCGTCTGGCCGGGCTGCAGGCCGCGGTCACCGTCGATCGGGATGCGCTGGGCGTGCCAACGGTGCGCGCCGGAAGCCGGGCGGATGCGGCGCGGGCCACGGGTTTTCTCCACGCGCAGGAGCGGTTCTTCCAGATGGACTTGTCGCGCCGGAACGCCGCTGGGGAACTGGCGGAGTTGGTGGGAAAGGAAGTCGTGAGCATGGACCGGCGGATGCGGTTTCACCGTCTCCGGGGAGTGGCGCGGCAGGTGGTGGAGCAACTGCCGGCGGAGCACCGGGAGCTGTTGCGCGCATATGCGGAAGGGGTGAATGCGGGTTTGGCGGCCCTGTGGGTGCGGCCACCGGAATATGTGGCGCTGCGCGCGGCCCCGCGGCCGTGGCGGGAGGAGGACTCGGTCCTGGTGGTGTTCTCGATGTACCAGGCGCTGCAGGACATGGAAGGGTGGGAAGAGACCCAGCAGTACGTTCTGCAGAAGGCACTGCCCGCGGAGGCGCTGGCCTTCTTTGTTCCGGCCGGCACCGAATGGGACGCCGCGCTCGATGACTCAATCCTGCCAACCCCGGACATCCCCGGAGCCGAGGTTCTGGACTTCCGGGAGTCAACAAACGCCGCGGCGGCGACGGCCGAGGGCCACGAGCCCTTCGCAGACGACCCGGTCCTGGGCAGCAACAACTGGGCGGTGGACGGCCGCGTCTCGGCGACGGGCGGCGCGATCGTCGCGGACGACATGCACCTCGAGTTGGGCCTGCCGAACACGTGGTACCGCATGCGCATTGTCTGGCCGGGGGCCAAGACGGGCGAGACGAACGAGGTGGTGGGAGTGACGTTGCCGGGAACACCGGCCGTGGTGGTGGGAAGCAACCGCCACATCGCCTGGGCGTTTACCAATGCCTCGATCGACAACTCGGACACCGTCGTGCTTGAGGTGTCCCCCGACAACCTCCGGCAGTATCGCACTCCCGAAGGGTGGCGATCGTTCGAGACAGCGACCGAAACGTTGCACGTTCGCGGGGGCACGAACGAGACCCTGAGCATCGAGACCACAATTTGGGGCCCGGTGCTGGGGACCGCTCCCGGGTTGCCGCGACGCGCGCTCTCTTGGGTCGGCCATCGGCCCGAGGCCACGAACTTCCGGTTGCTCGAAATGGAGACGGCACAAGACACGGAGACGGCGCTGCGGGTTGCGCCAACGTGCGGGATCCCCGCGCAGAACTGCGTGGTGGGCGATCGCCACGGCAAGATCGGATGGACGCTGATGGGGCGCCTGCCGCGACGGATTGGTTACAGCGGGCGGGTGCCGGTTTCGTGGGCGGACGGCGCGCGGCGGTGGGACGGGTGGTTGTCCGTCGAGGAATACCCGCGGTTCGTCGCGCCGCCGGGCGGACTCATTTGGACGGCGAACAACCGGGTGGCCGGCAGCGACGCGTATTGGCGTGTGGGCCCGACGGGTGTGGACCTGGGAGCGCGGGCCCGGCAGATTCGCGATGACCTGCGCGCGCTCCCGACCGGAGCGGCGACCGAGCGGGATCTGCTCCAGATCCAGTTGGACGACCGGGCCATCTTCCTCGAGCGCTGGCAGCGGCTGCTGTTGCAGGTGCTTTCCTCCCCTCAGTTGGCGGAGCAGGCGGATCTGCGGGCACTGCGTGGCGCCGTCGAAGGGTGGGGAGGCCGGGCGGCGGTCGAGTCGGCGGGCTACCGCATGGTGCGCCGCTACCGCGCCCGCGTGATGGGGTATCTGAGCGAGCCGCTGACGGCGCGATGTCAACGCGCGGTGCACGGTTGGGGATACAACTGGAGCCAGAGTGAACAGCCGCTCTGGCGCCTGCTTCAGGATCGCCCGCTCCACCTGCTCAACCCGCGCTTCGCCAGCTACGACGACCTGTTGGCGCGCGCCGTCGAAGATCTGCGCTCCGAAATCCGCGAGTCGGGCGGGGCGGTGGAATGGCTGACCTGGGGACGCCGGAACCAGGTGCAGATCCAACACCCGCTGAGTCGCGCAGTGCCCCAGTTGTCGCGACTTCTGGACATTCCGCGGGCGCCGTTGCCGGGGGACGACAACATGCCCCGCGTCCAGGGGACGCGTCACGGCGCTTCCGAGCGCCTAGTGGTTTCTCCGGGGCGCGAGGAAACGGGGCTCTTCCACATGCCAGGCGGGCAGAGCGGGCACTTTCTATCGCCCTTCTATCGGTCCGGGCACGCGGCGTGGGCAGAAGGCAGGCCAACGCCGCTCTTGCCTGGGGCGACGGAGCATCGGCTGGTGCTGAAGCCGAAGCTGAAGCGGAAGTAGGGCGTGCCGAGGACTCGCCCGCATTCTCCAGCGGGCCCACCCCGCCCGAGGCAGCGACGCCCGGCCTCGGGCGTCCGCAAGAAGCACGCACCTGCCAGAGTAATTCGGCGCGCTCCGAGAGGTCGCCCTACTTGCTTCCCGGCTTCACGGCGGGAATCGCGGCGAGATCCGACGGCAGATGGTCCGGCGCATACGTCTCCACGTGCATCCGGAGCAGACTGAAGAGGGGGACACCAAGATCCACCGCGCCGTCCGACCGATCCACGACCATCGCCACTCCCACCACGACGCCCCTACGCGCGCGCACGATGTCCAGCGTCTCGCGCACGCGACCGCCCCGGGTGATGACATCTTCAACGACAAGCACTCTTTCGTCCGGGGCGATTCGGAATCCGCGTCGCAGCGCGAGCCGGCCCTCCTCCTTCTCGACAAAGATGAACCGCACGCCGAGTTGGCGGGCGACCTCCTGCCCGATGACGAGTCCGCCCATGGCTGGCGAGATGACGGTGGCGGCGCCGAGAGACCGGACTTGGGCGGCGAGGGCGGCGCCGAGACGTTCGACGGCGGGCATTTGCTGGAGGGCCAGCGCGCACTGAAAGTACTGGCGGCTGTGGAGGCCGCTCCGGAGGACAAAATGCCCTTCGAGCAGCGCGCCAGTGTCGCGGAAGAGTTGGAGAGCTTCGGCTTCAGTCATGGCGGCGGATGCTAGCCCGCTTGTTCCCTACGCTGCAAGCGTCCCGGATCCTCGCGCCAGGCCGTCCGTGAAACAAGGCAATGGGGTCGCATCTAAAGAGTTGACAGATGGGTGGCGGTGGCGAAGGCAATGGGGTCGCATCTAAAGAGTTGACAGATGGGTGGCGGTGGGGGTGAAACAAGGCAATGGGGTCGCATCTAAAGAGTTGACAGATGGGTGGCGGTGGGGGTGTCTTCTGGGCGTATGGCGAGGCTGTTGCGGATTGATGTTGCGGGTGCGTGGTAGCATGTGATGAATCGCGGGCACCGGGGAGGAGCGTTGTTCCTGGAGGATGGGGATCGGCGGCGCTTTCTGGGTGCGGTGGGCGGAGCGGCACGGGGATTGGGGACGGGACGGAGCGATGTATG
>CAYSPU010000099.1:10335-19186 GCA_964432995.1 uncultured Verrucomicrobiota bacterium | reverse complement strand
GGTGGCCAGTTGCGGACGAATCGTGGAGGTGGGGGCCGGCGTGGCAGCGTTCATGAGAGGATGCGGGAAGGGGTCTGGTCCGAAGTAGAGCAAACCCAGCACCAACACCGGCCACCATCGAGCAAGACCCGGCCGGCGGACCGATCGTTCGGCCGCCACGTCCTTGGTGGCTTCGGTGAATGACGCGTTCATGGGGAGAGAATATGGAGCAAGAACGGCCGACAGCAAGTGCCGGCGACTCCGCGCGGATCAAGACCGCCCCGGGGATGCCGACCTTGTTCCCTCCCTGGGGCGGTTCTCATCCCCGGGGAGTTCCTCTCGAGTCTAACGCGGCCGCGCGGAGTCGATGCCTTCCAAGTGCCGGCGGACGATCCCCGTCCACAGGGCGTAGCCGGCGGCGTTCAGGTGCAGGCCATCCTCGACAAACAGGTCCGGGCGTGGCCGGCTGTTCTCGTCCAGCATCGGCGTGAATACGTCGACGTAGCCCAGCCACGAGTGTCGCCGGCAATCACGGGCGATCCCTTGGTTGGCCTCCGCCGCCAAACCGAGGAGGGCCTTCCGTTGCGGGCTCGGCTTGATGGCGATGAACGCCACATGGGTTTGCGGCAACTGCCGGTGCACAAGCCGGGCAAACTGCCGGAAGTCGGCCCCGATCTCGGCAGGCTTCCGGCCGTTGGCCAGGTCGTTGTCGCCGGCATACACGAAGATCGCTCGCGGCGCATGCGGGACAACGATGCGGTTCACCACGGCCAGCACGTCGTTCATCTGGCATCCCCCGAAACCGCGCTGGATGACCGGGTAATCGGAGAAATCGGCCGGCAACGTGTGCCAGAGCCGAATGCTCGAGCTGCCGACAAAGAGAACCGCGCCGCGCGGAGGCGGCATCTTTCGGTCAGCGGCTTCGAAGGCCCGGATGTCCTTTTCCCAGGTTGCCGAGAGCGGAGGCGGCTGGCGACTGGCACAGCCGGGGACCAACAGTCCCGCCGTGAGGAGGAGGCCGAGAAACCGAACCGAGTGCGCGTTCATCGGGCAGGAACGCTGCCCGAAACGCACCCGTGATGTCGAGTCGAACTCTGCGGTCAGCCTGAGTCCAGATCTCCTGACCCTGACGCACGTTTCCCCTGACGTGCAGTTTGGACACCGTTCCGCGTTTCTTCGAGCGGGACGGAGGGTGCGCCACGTTGGTCGCCTCGGCGCATTCGTTGGCGTCCGGACTCCCGATCGCACCCGCATCACAGCCGAGCATCACCGCCGAGCTTGTGTCCGGGGACAGAGCCGGTTATAGGAGGTGTGTTGGGCAGACGAGTTCCCCATGGCCAATCTGCTTCTCTTGGATGACAGCGAAGTCGCCGGCCGCGCGATGCGCGGGATTGCGGCGCGGAGTCGGCACCGGTGTGCGGTGGCGACGACGGTGGAGGATGCCTGGAAGATGCTGCGGGAGTTGGTGGTCATCGACCTGGTGGTGGTCGAGGTCCGGTTGCGGGAAGGCGACGGAGCGGAGTTGATTGGGCGGCTCCGTGCAGACTCCCTGCTTCGGCAAGTGCCGGTGCTGGTGTACACCGGGGTGAACGACCACGCCTTGGCCTCACGGGTCCTGCTGCTGAAGATCCAAAACTACCTGATCAAGCCCTATAGTGATGACGCGATCCACCAGGAGATTGCGCGGGCCTGCACCGTCCCCTGGCGGGCGCTGCATTTCGAGGAGGAACGATCGTTCTGCGCGCAGTTGGGTCTGAAACCGGCCGATTTGCTCGCGATGCGCGAGGCCCTGCGCTCGTCGCTCGAACAGGCGATTCCCCTGTTCGAACAGTGCGCCGAGGGTCGTGACGCCGCGGGGGCGCTCGAACGCCTGGGCGCGCTTCAAGACGACGCCCAGGGCGCGGGTTACTGGGGTTTGTCGGAACGGATTGAGGAATTGCGGGCGGCGACCCAGGCTGGCAACTGGGCGCGATGGACCGGGTGCCGTGAGGAGTTGGAGTTCGTGTCGCGGCTGTTGTTCTGCCAGTGCCGACCCGACCATGTGCCGGAGGCGCTGGTGAGCGAGACGGAACGGCGGGAGAAAGAGGAGGCGGCCGAGAAGGACTTCTGGCGCGAAGTGAACGTCCAGGTGTTGAGCCCGGCGTTGGCCCCGGAGCGGGTGATGAAGGAGGTCGACGCTTTGGCGGGGTGCCCGGCGATGGAGACAACCGTGGCCGAGTTCCAGATGGCGGCCGAGGCCAAGACGCCGGATTTTCGGCTGTTGATGGATTTGGTGGTGAGAGACCCGGCGTTGTGCGCGCAGGTGCTGGTGTCGGCCAACGCCCTGGAACGGGAGCACCCGGGTCCGGTCGAAGACCCACGGACCGCCGCCACCTTATTGGGCAATGTGCGTCTCAACTCGCTGACCAAGTCTCTGCCCCAGGTCGAGGAACGCCATCTGAACCTGCCACCCATGTCCTGGTCGCAGTTCTGGATGTTCCAGATGGGGGTGGCCAACCTGGCCTTGTATACGGCCAAAGAGCTCGAGTTCGAGGGCATCCAGGGGAACGCTTACACTGCGGGCCTATTGCACGACATCGGGAAGCTGATGTTGCTCAAGCTGCACCCCTACGGCTTCCGGACCATGGTCGAATACGCCCGAACGAACGTTGTCCCCCTGCACGAGGCCGAGCGGAAACACATCGGCTGCACGACGCGCGAAATCGCCACCCGGTTCTGTCAGTCGCATCCCTTGCCGCCCGTCTTCGCCCATGTCATCCAGTGGGTGGAGACGCCGCAGGAGGCTGCCGAGGACCAGGACCTCGTCGCCGTGGTCTCCCTGGCGCGCAATTCCTGCCTGCAGAACCACGTCGGGTATTGTGGCGACACTCCCAGGGATGAGTGCCTGCCGGTCGAAGAGACTCCGGCGTGGGACTGGCTGCGGAACCGGGTCTACCCCAGCTTCAACATCCGACGGTTCGACCAACGCGTGCAGGAGCAGTGTCGGCGGGTGAAACAGGAATTGCTGGGCCGCGGGTAGCGGGCACTTCGCAGTTGCCATGCCGGGGTTCACTCCTATACTGCAGCGGATGAAACGGATTCGACGCACGTTGCTGTGGTTTGTGCTCGCCCTGGTGGCCGCGCATGCCACCGGGTGCGGCGGCATCAACACCAGCGGCTCGGTTTCTCCGCTGATGTTCTTGCTCAACAAGGAGAAGGAAACCGCGCCACCTCCCGCCCCCCTCGTGGAGACCCCGTCCGCTCCGGCGACGGTTCAGTCATAGGGCCGGCCCGGCTATGCGGTTTCCTCTGGCGCTTTCGGCGAAGATCGCTCGCCACATCATCCGGCACAAGATCCGCCGCACCCCGCGCTTCGCCATGGTGCTGCAGCTCGAACCGCTGCACGCCTGCAACCTCACCTGCACCGGCTGCGGACGTATCCGCGAGTACTCCACCAGCCTCAAGGACGTCATGAGCCTCGAGGATTGCCTCGCGTCCGCCAACGAGTGCCACGCCCCCATGGTCAGTGTCTGCGGCGGGGAACCGCTCATCTACCCCCGCATTGAGGAACTCGTCGCCGGCCTCCTGCGCCAGCGCCGGATCGTCTACATCTGCACCAACGGCGTCCTCATGCGCCGCAAACTCAAGGACTACCTGGCGGCCATCCACTCGCCCAGCCGGGAGCCTCTGCTCGCCCGCCTCCGCCGTGAGGACCTCATTTCCGACACAGACCTCGAAACGATCCGCCAGGGAAAGAGCGACGGACGCCCGGTGATCCGCCCCACGAAGTGGCTCTACTGGAATGTGCACGTCGATGGCCTCGAGTACACGCACGATCTCGTGGTCGAGAGGGAAGGAGTTTTCAAAGAGTGCGTCGCCGCCATCCGCCTGGCCAAGGTGCTCGGCTTCCAGGTGGCGACCAATGCCACAATCTACAAGGAAACGGACGTTCGGGAGATCGAGGAGATGTTCCAGTTCTTCTCCTGGCTCGGAGTGGACGGCCACACGATTTCACCGGGATACGACTTCGACGCGGCCAAGAAGAGCATGGCGGAACGCCTGGGCAAGCAGCCGGAGGACTTCTTCCTGACGCGCAAGCTGACGCGCGAGAAGTTCCGGGACATCGAGCGGTGGGGACGGATGTTCACGATCTTCGGCACTCCGGTTTATCAGGAGTTCCTGGCCGGCAAACGCGAGTTGACCTGCACCGCGTGGGCCGTTCCCACCCGCAACGTCCGAGGCTGGAAAGCGCCCTGCTACTTGATCACCGATGGCCACTACGCAACCTATCGCGAGATGCTCGACCAAGTGGACTGGGACCGCTACGGCGTGGTGGACGGCGTGGTTCGGGATCCGCGCTGCGAGAACTGCATGACCCACTGCGGCTACGACCCCAGCGGGGCCCTCGGCACCAACTATCAGCCGGGCGATCATTGGAAGAACTTCCGCTACAACTTCGGGCCGCGGCCCAAACCCTGTCCCGAGGGCGCCCACGTTCGGGCGTTCAACGGCTGCTCGGCCGGCAAAGGCCACCAAACCGGCCCGCCGGCAAACACCTTCGTAGCAGCGCCGGCGTCCGCACCGGAACGCCGCGAACTCAAGAGCCGGGGCGGCCACGGCAGCGCCACCGCCGCCCCGAAGGCCAGCCCGGCGTCGGACCCCACGGCCGAGTCCCGCACCTTCCCATCCGCTTGATGAAGACGCTGTTTCTCTCCCCACCTTCCTTCGATGGTTTCGACGGCGGCGCCGGCTCGCGGTACCAGGCCCGACGCGAAGTGACGTCCTATTGGTATCCCACCTGGCTGGCCCAACCGGCCGCGCTCGTCCCCGATAGCCGGTTGCTCGACTGCCCGCCCCACGAGATCGGCCTCCAGCAGTGCCTCGAGATCGCCCGCGACTACGATCACATCATCATCCACACCTCCACGCCCTCGTTGCGCAACGACTGCAAGGTGGCGGAGGCGATCAAGAGCCGGAAACCCGAAACTCGGATCGGCTTTGTGGGCGCGCACGCTGCCGTCCTGCCGGTCGAGACGCTCAAGGCTTCCCCGGCCATCGACTGGGTCGGGCGCAAGGAATTCGATTTCACCTGCAAGGAAGTCGCGGAAGGCCGCCCCCTGTCCGAGGTCGCGGGCCTGAGTTACCGCAAGGAAGGCCGGATCGTCCACAATCCGGAGCGCGAGTTGATCGCGGACATGGACCAGCTTCCGTGGGTGGCGGACGTCTACCGACGCGATCTCCAGATCGAGAAGTATTTCATCGGGTATCTTCTCCATCCGTACGTCAGTCTTTACACCGGACGCGGTTGCCCGGCCCAGTGCACGTTCTGCCTCTGGCCCCAGACGATCGGTGGACACAAATATCGCGTGCGCTCGCCGCAGAACGTGGCCGAGGAAATGACTTACCTCAAGAAGCTCTTCCCCCAGGTAAAGGAGTTCTTCTTCGATGACGACACGTTCACGGCGAACCTGCCGCGGGCGCGCGAGATCGCCAAGCGCCTGGGGCCGCTCGGCCTCACGTGGTCCTGCAACAGCCGCGCCAACCTCGATGCCGACACCGTCCGCTTCTTCCACGACTGCGGGTTGCGGTTGTTCCTCGTGGGATACGAGAGCGGCAACGAGCAGATCCTGAACAACGTGAAGAAAGGCGTGACGCTCGAGGAGATGCGGCGGTTCACGCGGGCCTGCCACGACGCCGACGTTGTCGTCCACGGCACCTTCGTGCTCGGGCTTCCGGTCGAGACCCGGGAGACCATCGAGGAGACGATCCGCTTCGCCCAGGAGTTGGACGTCTTCAGCGTTCAGGTCTCACTCGCCGCGCCCTACCCGGGAACCGAGCTGTATGAAATGGCCCGGCAGAACGGCTGGTTCGCCAAACGCGACAAGACGGACATCGTCCACGACGACGGGTTCCAGCAGTCGGCGCTCGAGTACCCCAACCTGAGCAAGGAGGAGATCTTCGCGAGCATCGAACGCTTCTATCACCGCTACTATCTCCGGCCCCGACCGATCCTCCGCATCATCCGGACGATGCTCGAGGACAAGGAGGTGTGCGTCCGCCGGCTGCGCGAAGGGTATGAGTTCTTCCGCAGCATGGCCCAGCGCCGGAGCGACTTGGCCTCCGGCCGAGTGGAAAGCTGTGCTCCCGGGGCTGGGACATAAGGGCTGCGCAGGCACCGGAGTTCCGCGGCCGCCGGGTTGTAGCCGCGGATGCACACAGACGGACATGGATGCGATCGGGGCTCGCATGGAAGGTAGGGCGACCTCTCCGAGGGCGCCGCAAGAGGCAGTCAATGAACCCCAGGCGGCGCCGATGCGTCTCCGTCTCCCCTCGGACGGGAGAGGGCTGGGGTGAGGGGGGGCAAGGTGACTGCGAAGAGCGACGTGGTCGCGACAAACACCGTTGAACACAGGATGAGCACGCAGATCTCGCGTCGGAAGGCGCTGCACTTGGGGCTGGGTTCGTGCCTCGCTCTCGGCGGCTGGCCTGGTGCCGAAGCCGCCCGGCCGCGTCCGTCCGCCGCGTCGTTTCGCTTTCTGGTCGTCAACGATACGCACTCTACCGGGCCGGAGTGTGCACCCTGGCTCGAGGGCCTGGTGCGCCAAATGCAGCGGCACGCGCCGATCGCCTTTTGCCTGCACCTCGGCGATATCACCGACAAGGGCCTGGCACCGCACCTGACGGAGACACGGCGGATCTTCGATCAACTGGGCTTCCCCCTCTACGCGCAGCTCGGTAACCACGACTACGCGACGCCCACGGATCGGTCCGGGTATGAACAGGCGTATCCGGGCCGGATCAACTACTGGTTCGCGCACGCGGGCTGGCAGTTTGTGGGCTTGGACAGCACCGAGGGCCAGCTCTACGACAAGACCCACATCCAGCCGGCAACGTTTGCCTTCCTCGATCGCGCCCTGCCTCAGTTGGACCGGCGGCTGCCGACGGTTCTCTTTACGCACTTCCCTTTGCACGAAGGGGTGCGCTATCGGCCGTTGAATGCGGAGGCTGTACTGGAGCGGTTTCTTGAGTTTAACCTGCGTGCGGTGTTCAGCGGGCATTGGCACGGTTACACCCAGGTGATCAGTCGGGGGGCATTCCTCGTCACCAACCGCTGCTGTGCCCGGGTGCGGGAGAACCATGGGGGTGGCAAGGAAAAGGGTTACTGGCTCTGCACCGTCGAAGGCCATGGCCTGACCCGCGAGTTCGTCGAGTACGGGGGACCAGACGGGGCCGTGTGAGAACACCGCGCACCAGCCGGGGAACGGGATGGGGTGGATCGCGGCTGGTCGATTGTCAATCGTCGGTCGCGACTCGTTACCGGTGACTCGTGACTGGAGGCTGGCGAGGCCAGAGAACTCCTCGCAGCTCACGAGGATTCCCACAGACAGCGGTCGCAAAGTCTTGGAGTCGCGTGGTTCCTATGCGGCTTGGCGTGTCTTTTCCCTGCGTCTCCCGTAACGGATGACTCCCCCGGAACCACAAGGTAGGGCGGCCTCTCCGAGGGCGCCGGAAGACACGGTCAAGAAGAAGGTTAGCACCGGCGCGATACCGGAGGTTGCGTCCTACCATCTGTTGGAGTGGCTCGGCAGCTGCGTTGCTCCGGAGCCGCCGGCCGTCCCGGCGGGCAGCAACTCCGCTGGCCGGACACGCCTCCTAACCATCGGGCGCCTCTCACCCGGAAATCGAATGCCTCGCCGAAGGTGTCGGACCAGATTGGCTTAGCCGCGCTCACCGCGGTCAGGGCGAGCGGGTGGGGTGGGCGATTCCGGGCTGGATTGGAGGCGGCGGCGGAGGGAAGATGGCGCGCATGGGATCCAGGAAGAGAACCGCAGGGACGGCCAGCGGCGAAGATGACCGCAAGAAGAGCCCGGAGGAAATCGCCGAAGAGCGGATTGAGCGGGCGCGGAAGTCCAAGGCGACCGAGCTGGACCTCAATCTTCTTGGGCTGTCCAAGTTGCCGGCTTCGATCAGCCGATTGACGAGGCTCCAGGTCCTGAAGGTCTCCTACAACCGCCTCACGGCCTTGCCCGAGGCCCTTGGCGAGCTGAGCCAACTCCGAGTGCTCAACGCGCGAAACAGCGACCTGACGCACCTCCCAAAGGCACTCGGCCGCCTGACTCATCTCCAGCGCCTCGACGTTTCTTTCAACCACCTGACTAACTTGCCCGAAACCCTCTGTCAACTGTCTCAGCTCAGCAGTCTCGACATATCCGACAACGAGATCACAGCCTTGCCGCCCACCCTCGGTGGGTGGACGCAGCTCCGGAGGCTCGTCATCCGTGATGTCGGCGCACCTCCCGACATACACATCGCCGGAGAGATGGCCAGACCCCGTGCGTTGGTGGTCCGAATGAACCGTTTGACAGCTCTGCCCGAGTCGCTCGGTGGCTTGACAGGACTCCAGAGTCTTGAGGTTTGCACCAAGGGACTGACGACTCTGCCCGAGAGCCTCAGCCAACTCAGACAACTGAAGGTCCTCGAAGTCCGGAATACCGAACTGACGGCCTTGCCCGAATCGCTCGGCCAGTTGGTTCAACTCGAACGCCTGAACGTCTCGAGCAACAAACTGGCGACGCTGCCGGAGAGCCTGGGGCAGCTTACCCGGCTGCAGGCCCTCGATCTCCACGGCAACCAGCTATCGACTTTGCCGGAATCGATCGGGCGACTGACTGGCCTGCCGACCTTCGATGCCTCCGGCAACCGCCTGGGGATCTTGCCCGAATCGCTCGGCCAACTCACCCAGCTCGAGGGTCTGAAGGTTTCGGACAACAAGCTGACGGCTTTGCCCGAGAGCCTCGGCCAGCTCAGACGACTGAAGGTCCTTGAAGCCGAGAACAACGAACTGACGGCCTTGCCCGAATCGCTCGGCCAGTTGGTTCAACTCGAACGCCTG
>CAYSPU010000099.1:0-10235 GCA_964432995.1 uncultured Verrucomicrobiota bacterium | reverse complement strand
CCTTCGATGCCTCCGGCAACCGCCTGGGGATCTTGCCCGAATCGCTCGGCCAACTGGTTCAACTCGAAGGCCTGAACTTCTCGAGCAACAATCTGGCAACGCTTCCGGCCAGCCTCGGGCAGCTTGCCCGACTACAAGCTCTCGATCTCCGCCAGAACCATCTGGTTGCCTTGCCGGAGAACCTGCGCGAACTCAGGCAGCTCAAGCTGCTCTTGCTCGACGGGAATCCTGGGCTGGGACTGCCTCCCGAAGTGCTGGGTGCATTCAGCGATGATGGGGAGGTTCGGAGGAGCTTCAATAACGTCCGCGATGCTCGTGGTGCCGGATGGGGTTACGCCCATGCCTATCGGCCCTCGGATCATGGCCGGCTGGCACGACCTTCCGACATTCTCGAGTACTACTTCCGGCTGCGCGGCGGGTGGCGACCTCTGAACGAGGTGCGGTTGCTGTTGGTGGGCCGGGGCGCCGCGGGCAAGACCTCCATCGTCCGGCGGCTGATTGAGGACCGGTTCGTCGAGAACGAGCCGGAAACCAAGGGGATTGATATCCGGCCGTGGGAGTTGCGGTGCGGATGTAACGAGGTGCGAGCGCACGTCTGGGATTTCGCGGGGCAAGTCATCACCCACGCCACGCACCAGTTCTTCCTGAGCCATCGCAGCGTGTATGTGCTGGCCCTCACAGGCCGCGAGGACAGCGAGAAGCTGGACGCCGAATACTGGCTGCGGCTCATCCGAGCGTTCGGCACGGAGCCGGGCACCGGCCAAACGTCGCCGGTAATCGTGGCCTTGAACAAGTGCGAGCTGGCCGAGTGCAAGGTGGACCGCAACGCGCTCCAGGAGAAGTATCCGTTCATCGTCGGGTTCGTAGAGACGGATTGCCAGAGCGGCCGGGGCATTGCCGAGTTGAACCAGTTGATTCGCGAAACGGTGGATGGAATGGCGAGTGTGCGGGAGTCGTTTCCGCTGGCGTGGTTCGCCATCAAGGAGCGCCTGGCGACGATGAAAGCGGACTACGTGAGCTACGGGGAGTTCCGCGAGCAGTGCCGGCAGCTCGGTGAGGCCGACCCGGGTGCGCAGGACAGCCTGGCGCGCGTGCTGCATCGGCTGGGCGTGGCGCTGAACTACGCGGACGACGTGCGGCTGCGGGAGGCGACGGTGCTGAACCCGCATTGGGTGACGAAGGGTATCTACACGCTGCTGCGCAAGGCCGCGTGCGAGCGGGGGATCATGAAGCTGGCGGACGTGGAGCGCGTGCTTCCTGACGAGAAGTCGGAGATGCGGCGCTATCTGGTGGAGTTGATGCGACGCTTTGACCTGGCCTTTCCGCTGACCGAGGCGGGCGACGAGTGGCTCGTGCCGCAACGGCTCCCGCCCACGCAGCCGAAGCTGGGCTACGAATGGCAGGAGCCGGGCCTGACGCGGCTGCGTTACACCTACACGGCGCTGCCGGAGGGGCTGATTCCACGGTTCATTACGCGCACCTACCCGCTCAGCGAAGGGCAGGAGCGTTGGGTGAACGGCGTGGTGCTGGAGATGGACAACGCGCGTGCGCTGGTCCGCGCCGATCCGTCCGAGCGCTGCGTGACAGCGGCGGTGAGCGGTAACGCGGATGGGCGTCGCCGGCTGGCAGGGCTGGTCCGGGAGGATCTGCGGCGCATCCACGCCGACATCCACGGGCTGGACCCGATCGAGGAGATGGAACTCGAGGGCAAGCCCGGCGAGTGGGTGCGCGTGCAAACGCTGGAGGCCGACGAACGCAAGAAGCAGCCGTCGGCCGCCGCCACGCGCGAAGGCACGGTGATCGTGGACAACACGAGCGAACTGAACCGCGTGTCCGCCCCCGCGGCACGCGATCCGGCGCAGCGGCGGGCGAAGGTGTTCATCAGCTACTCGAGCCGGGACGCCCGTCAGCACGACGAGTTGACCGTTCGCCTGAAGCCGCTGCGGAGTGAGGGCTTGGTGGAGACGTGGAGCGACCGCTGCCTCGTGGCCGGCGAAGAGTGGGACAAGACCATCCGCCGCGAGTTGGAGGAAGCCGACGTGATCGTGCTGCTGTGGAGCGCTCAGTTCGAGGCGTCGGACTACATCCAAGGCGTGGAGGTTCAGCGCGCCGTGGAGCGGGCAAAGGCGAAAGAGGCGGTGATGGTCTCGATCATTCTCGAAGAGTGCGGTTGGAGGAGGACGGCGGTGGCGAAGTATGAGGTGCTGCCGCGCAAAGGCCCGCCGGTGCGTGACCGGAAGCCCATCCGGAACGCTTGGTACGACGTCCAGGAAGGCTTGCGGGAGGTGCTGGAGGGATTGCGCGCCAGTTCCGAGCGGTGGCAATGACCGCCGAATCCACCGTCCGTGGCCTTCAGTTGCTCAAGCGAGCAGAAGGAACGACGAGATCGTTCGGAAGCACACATCCGGCTGCTCCAACGCCGGGCTGTCACCCGCCACGTGCCAAGGGGTACCTTCATCGCATCCGCAGATCTCCAATCACTACCCCATCAGACGGTGGTTTTTGTGCGGCGCCCTTGGGGAGGTCGCCCTACCTTCCGTTGGGCATGTCTGGCAGGTGCGCTCCGCCGGACCGCCCGCCGATTCATGACGCCTGGCAGCAGCCCTGTCAGTTCGGTTGAAACGGATTCGTCTCCGCATACCGCCCCCACGATACCCTGCGTTGGATTTCGCTCTGGCCGCTATTGCGTCCCGTCGAACGACGCCTCGCAGCGGGCGACGATCTCGTCTTCACTTGGCGGACCTTGGCGCTGGGCTATTCGTTCGTTTCCTCGGCGAGCTTGGGTCCAACGGCGGTCTGGATGCAGGTGAACGCCACTCCCATCGCCGAAGGCAACCTCAACAAGGTCGTCGTGCCGCGCCCAAGCGCAGCGACGTTCTACCGGCTGAGGAAGTGAGAGTCCAGTTTCGCGGCCGCGGACGTCAGTCCGGCGCCGTGCCAAGTTCGTGTTGCATATGCAACAGGAAAGTGGCAGTGACATCCCACCTTCCCGAGAATCCCATCACCCGTTGTTTGCGCCGACTGGCGTCGGCGTCCCGCCGACGGCCAGTCGGGCGCTCAAGCGGTGACGATGCTTTCGGCGAGACGCCGAAAGCGGCAGGCGGGACGCCCGCGCTCCCCAAACTGATTTGCCGCTCCTCAGGGCTGTGGCGGTGGGAGCACGCTCACCGTGAGACCGGAGGCCGCATCGCCTGATCGATAGACCCGATGCGTCGCCTTGCGGAAGTCCTCCGGCTTGGCGGTCGCGATGTCCACGAACGTCTGCGGGTTGCGATCCACCAGCGGGAACCACGAGCTCTGCACCTGCACCATCACCCGGTGACCGGACCGGAAGCAGTGGCAGATGTCCGGCAGCGTGAACTCGACAGGCGTCACGCGGCCCGGCGCGAACGGCTCGGGCTTCTCGAAGCTATTCCGGAACCGGCCGCGGAAGACCTCGCCCCGCACCAATTGCTGGCAGCCACCCAACTTCACGTTGGCCGGGTTCGGCTCCGGGTCCGGGAAATCGCCGGGATAAACGTCGATCAGCTTGACCACCCAATCCGCATCGGTGCCGGTCGTCGAGACGTGCAGCGTGGCCTGGAGCGGACCCGCGATGGTGAGATCCTCCGATAACGGCTCGGTCTCGTACACGAGCACGTCGGGGCGGGAGGCGACGAAGCGCTGGTCCTCGACCGGATACGCTCTCGGGTAGCCGGTGGACGGCTCGTTGCTGCAGGGGACGGGCTTAGCCGGATCGCTGACGTATTCATCGAAGGCGTTCGCGCCTTCGGTCGGGGGGTCGAAGGCCAGCGCGCCCGCCGGGCGGAAGTAGAGCGTGCGGGCCACGACGTTGGTCGGCGGCCAGGTGCGGAAGCGACGCCACTGGTGCGTGCCCGTTTCGAAGATCTGGGCCTCCGTGACGGTGTAGTTCGTGTCGCCCTTGAGGAAGTGGCGGAAGAACGGCAGCTCGATGTGTTGCAGGAAGAACTCGGACGTGTTCGCGTGAAACGAGACGGGGCCGAGCCGATCCCCCGCGCTTCGGCTCCATCCGCCGTGCGACCACGGGCCCATGACCAGGAGGTTGGTGATGCCGGGGTTGAGCCGTTCGGTCCACCGGTAGGTCTCGAGCGGGCCGAACAGGTCTTCGGCATCGAACCAGCCGCCGACCGTCATCACGGCACACCGGATGTTCTTGAGATGCGGCCGGATGTTCCGGGCCTGCCAGTAGGCGTCGTAGTTCGGGTGCGCGAGAAACTCCGTCCAGGTGGTTGAGCATCCCTTGAAGTACTGCGTCTCCGAGTTGGCCAGCGGGCCCATCCGCAGAAAGAAGTCGTAGCCGTCGGGCGTGCCGAAGTGAAAGCGTTTGATCTCCTCGTGGAGCGGGTCGTCGACGCGTTGGGCGAACCAGTAGAAGAAGCCGAAGCTCTGCGCGAGGAAGAACGCGCCGTGGTGGTGGACGTCGTCTCCCATGAACCAGTCGGCGATCGGCGCCTGCGGCGAGGCCGCTTTCAGGGCGGGATGGCTGTCGATCATGCCCATGGAGGTGTAGAAACCGGGATAGGAGATGCCGAACAGCCCGACGTTGCCGTTGTGGCCCGGCACATTCTTGACCAGCCAATCGATGGTGTCCCAGGCGTCGGAGCTTTCATCGGCGTCCCGGGGCCCTTTGTCCGGGTTGAAGGGCCGGACATGGACGTACTCGCCTTCCGAGCCGAAACGCCCGCGGACGTCCTGGGTGACGAGAATGAAGGTGTCCTTCGCGAGCGTCTCGAACGATCCCGAGGGATCGCTGTAGTTGTCGACCCCGTACGGTTTGAGCGAATAGGGAGTGCGCACGAGGAGGATCGGCCAGGGCTGGGAATCGTCCTTGGGCAGATAGACGCGGGTGAACAAGCGGACGCCGTCGCGCATCGGGATGCGGTGTTCGTATTTGGTGTAGTGCTCGGCCAGCCAGGCGGCGGTGGTGTCGGCGGGGTCGTTGTCCGCTGCCGGGGCCTGCAGGCCCGCGAGCGCGATCAGGGCGAGTCCGAGTCGCCGCAGCTCAGGGAGGGTGTTCATGGGGCAGAGCGTTAGCAGCAATCCCGCCGGCCGGCAAGGGCCCCGGATCCTCGCGCAAATGGCGCTGGGGTTCGTCAACCCGTCTGAATTGTTTCGGTGACTGACCGTGGGGGGATAACAACGAAGAAACAAAGGCGCGAAGGGGAGAGGGATTGGACTCGGGCGGGTCCGCAGTCGTCCGTTGCGGGAACCAGGCAGGGCCGAAACCAGTGGCCTCTTCGCGTCTTGGCGTCTTTGTTGTTCACCCCGTCCGGAGCATCTCGGTGACCGACCGTGGGGGGATGACAACAAAGGAACCAAGGCGCCGACGCGCGTCCAGTTTTTCCTTTCCGATTCCCGGCGATTTCGCATGCTCCCGGCATGCAGCAGTTGCCCCCCGAAGAGATCCTGCCCGTCGTGCGCGCCGCGCTGGCGGAGGATGTCGGTTCCGGGGACATCACCACCCTGTCGACGGTGCCGGAGTCGGCGGTGGCGGAGGGTCGAGTGGTGGCGCGGGAGCCGTTGGTAGTGGCGGGATTGGCGGTGGCAGAGGCGGTGTTCCGCGAGGTGTCGCCGAGGGTCGCAGTCCGGTTCGAGAAGACAGAGGGCGCACGCGCCGGCGCCGGGGAGCCTCTGATGTCGGTGCGTGGACCGGCGGCGGCCTTGCTGACGGGCGAACGGGTGGCGCTGAATTTCCTGCAGCGCATGTGCGGGGTGGCCACCCTCACGCGGCAGTACGTCGACGCCGTGGCGGGGACGCGTGCGGTGATTCTAGACACGCGGAAGACCACGCCCGGTTTGCGGCGGCTCGAGAAATATGCCGTGTTGTGCGGCGGTGGGCGGAACCACCGGTTCGGTCTCCATGACGCGGTTCTCATCAAGGACAACCATCTGACCGCGTTGCGGGATGCGGAGCCGAACCCGATTGCCGCCGCGGTCCGGCGCGTACGGGAACGATTCCCAGGAAGGACCGTTGAAGTGGAGGCGGACAACCTCGAACAGGTGGATCAAGCGGTGGCTGCGGGGGCGGACATCGTTCTGTTGGACAACATGCCGCCCGACGTTCTGCGCGAGGCGGTGCGAAGGGTGGGGGGGCGCGCCCGGACGGAGGCGAGCGGGGGCGTCAACCTACAGACGGTGCGCGGGATTGCGGAGACGGGTGTGGACTGCATTTCGGTGGGTGCCTTGACGCACGGTGCGCGCGCGATGGACATCGCGCTCGATTTCGAGGCCGCATGACGACGGATGGCCACATTCTCGCGGCGCTGCGGGCAAGTCCGGACGGGGTCTCGGGCGCGGAACTGGCGTCGCGCCTGGGGATCAGTCGAGCGGCGATCTGGGCGCGGATCGAGGAGTTGCGCAGTCTGGGTTACGAGGTGGATGCCGCACCCCACCGCGGATACCGCCTGGTGAGCGTGCCCGACGTGTTGCACGCCGACGATCTGATGGCGCGCTTGGGTCGGGTCCGGTGCATTGGGCGGGACATTCGGGTGTTCCGGGAGACGACCTCGACGAACGACGTGGCGGACAAGCTGGGTCGGGACGGCGCCGCGGAGGGGGTGGTGGTGTTTGCCGAGTCGCAATCGAGGGGTCGGGGTCGGTTGGGGCGGCGGTGGGCGTCGGCGGCGCGCAAGGGGCTCTGGTTTTCGGTGTTGTTGCGTCCGCGCTTGCAGCCGCAGGCGGTGACGCAGATCACCGTGATGACGGCGGTGGCGGTGGCTCGGGCGGTTCGCGGGATGACGGGGTTGAGTGTGGAGATCAAGTGGCCGAACGATCTTTTGGTGGCCGGCCGGAAGGTGGCGGGAATCCTGACGGAACTGACGGCGGAGTTGGATCGGGTGCGGTATGTGGTGGTCGGGATTGGGCTGGATGTGAACCAGACGAGTACGGAGTTTCCTGCCGAAGTGCGCGGGGTGGCGGCGTCGTTGCGGATGGTTGCGGGACGGACGCTGGAGCGGGCGGAGTTGGCGGCGGCGGTGTTGCGGGAACTGGATGAGGACTACGCGCGGTTGGCCGCGGGGGGATTTGCGGCTTTGGCTGATGAATGGGCAGCGGCCTGCACGACGCTGGGGCGGGAGGTGACCGTGCAGGTGGGCGATCGGCGCTGGCAGGGGCGGGCGGAAGCGCTCGACAGCGAGGGGGCGTTGTTGTTGCGGACGGAGCACGGGCGGCTCGAGCGCCTGACGGGAGGGGATGTGACGGTGGCACGATGATTCTTCTGCTGGACATTGGCAACACGCACACGCACGTGGGTCTGGCGGCGCGCGGTGGCCTGCGGCGACAGACGGATGTGCCGACGCGCGGCTGGCTGGGCGGCAAGAGCCACGGGGTTTTGCGCCGTTTTCTGGGTGACGCCCGGCCGCGCGGGGCGGCGTTGTGCAGCGTGGTGCCGGAAGCGACGGCGCTGGCGCGACAATGGATCCGGCAACGGTTGCGGGTGGACGTCCTCGAGTTGACGTCCAACAACGTCACGGGGGTGGGGGTCAAGTACGCGCGGCCGGAGACCATTGGACCGGATCGGCTGGCGAATGCGGTGGCGGCCCGGGCGTGGTTTGGAGTGCCGGTGATCGTGGTGGACTTTGGCACGGCGGTGACGCTGGACGTCGTTGACCGACGCGGGAACTACGTAGGCGGGGTGATTGCGCCCGGCTTGTCGGCGATGACGGACTATCTGCACGAGAAGACGGCGTTGTTGCCTCCGATCCGGATTCGGGAGGTGCGGCGATATCTGGGGCGCAGCACGGAGGAGGCGATGCTCGTGGGAGCAGTCCAGGGCTACCGCGGGTTGATTCGGGAGTTGATCGGCGGATTGCGGCGGGAGCTGAAGGTGTCGCAGATTCCCGTGGTGGCGACAGGCGGCTATGCGCGGCTGATGGCGCGCCGGGTGGAGGAGATCACCGCCGTGCGACCGAACCTGACTTTGGAGGGCCTGCGGTTGTTCTGGGAGTCGAGGGTCGGTTGGGGTGCGGAGGCGACGCCGAGCGGCGAACCGGCCGACGTGTAGCCGGGCAGGTCTTGTCGGCCAGACACCGATCCCGAGACCCCTGAATTCCGGCTCCTGACTTCTGACTTCCGACTCCAGGCTCCCTGAGCCCGGGAATCTCACGCACGGATCCATCGTGAGATTTCCGGGCTAGGGTTCCTTCGTCCAGACGTAGTCCAGACCCACCGCACCTGGCTCGAGGCATTCGAGGGTGATTTGGTGCTGGCCGGCCGCAAGTTCAATCGGCTGGCAATGCACGTTCAGGACCCGGGGCGCGTCACTCGAGCGCAACGCGATTTCCTCCGCACCGCCTTCGCGCGGGAGCGGTTTGCCGTCGACCAGCACCCGCACGGTGGCGCCATCCGGCCGATGGACCGCCACCAGATGGATGACGACGCGTCCGGACTTTTCGACCGGCAGGCTGAACGTCAATCGGCCTCCTTTCTCCGCCGTCCACTGCACAACTTCGAGTTGCGTGGCCAGGGCGAAGGGCACGGTTTCGAGGCGCCCCGCGGTGGCTGCGGGACGGAGTTGAGCGAAGAAGTGGAATCGTGCTCCGGCGGCGCCCCCGGCGGCGACGGGCTCCCGCTTCGGCAAGGGCGGGATCTTGAGATCCGAGGCCATGAGGGCGCGGTGATCGTCGATGGCGCCGGGGCGGGCATAACCGTAGGCGATGCGGGCGTAGCTGAGGCCGGGGGTCCGCATGTGGGACCAGAGTTCGAGATAGGCTCCGAGCGATTGCTGAAACGGGATGGCGTCGAGCACCTGGAAGCGGTGGTTCGAGACATAGCCGGAGGTGTCCGGGCCGGAATCGAGCGGTTGTCCGCAATACGGGTGGTCGAAGAGATCGGGCCGGCTCCAGGAGTAGTTGAAGTAGTCTTCGGAGCCCGTGCCGAAGGTCGACGGCACCGATTCGCCGTCCACGAGGAACTTCTCGTCGCCTTCGCCCCACCAGTTGCCGTGGGCCATGGGCGCGCCGGCAGGGTTCATGAGGATTGCGGCGCAGCCGGCGAAGACGCCTTTTCCGACGGTTACGGTGTAGGGCAGGTCGACAGCGCCGGCGCCCGCCAGCAGGTCGTGATCGGCACGCCATTTCGCCCGGAACTGGAGCGAGCGCTCGTCCCAGGTCCACGGCGACCGGCGGACGGAGCCGGTGAGGCGCACGGTCTTGCCGGTGAAATTCACGATCTCGATGCGGACCGACTTCTCGTAGGGCATCACGAAGCGACTGGTCATGGTGCCGTCGCGTCCGACGTCGAAGGGGAGACTCGAATACGGATTCACCCCGGGACCGGAGGCGAAGAAGTCCCCGACGGGCGCCTCCACTTGGGGGCGTTGCGAGCCGTCGAAGGAGATTCGCAGCAGGCATTGGCGCAATGCAACGTCGATTGGATCCGCCTCGAGGCGCAGCCGCAGCTCCCGAATGGCGCCCGGGCCCTTCGCCTCCGGTTCCCACGTCCAGTTTCGGCCGGGCTCGATGGTGGCCTGGAGTGTCACGGGCTCGCCCGTCAGCCTCGTCCCGGGTTGGGTCAGTGCGGCGATGGTTGCGCGGAGTTGCGGTTCGGCCTCTTTCAGGTCGCGGCTTGGGGTGAACGTGCGCACCGCGGTTCCTTCCGGATAGAGTCGGACCTGCAGGTGGTAGAAATGCAGTTCATCGAGTTTGCCTTCCCAGGTGACGCGGAGGCCGCGCGCGAAGGGGATGGGCAGGTAATCCGCGTCCTGCTGGACGAAGGCGTCATCGGCGTCGAGTTCAATCCCTGCGGTTTTGAAGTAGTGGGCGGAGCGCCGGGCCAGGAAATCGTAGGCGGGCCCTTCGAAGATCAGGGTGCCTGGGTTCGGGCCGGCGGCGTTGGCGGGCGGGTCGAGGTAGACCTTGAGGATGCCGCCCATGCCGGCCGACCATCCGCGCGCGATGGCTCCGGGGCCACGGACCTCGGCCACGAGGTACAGGCCGGGTTGATCCCCGTTCGGCGCGCGCAGGACTTTGAGGAAGCCGGGGATTGGTTCGCCGCCGAATCCGTCGGCGTTCGAGAACCACCCGGGGGCGTCGGCGGTGGTGGAGCGGCGGTCGTAGCTCGAGAACTGGATCGTGCGGAAGGCGGGATCCGGCCAGCGCGCCAATTGCTCGAGGTCGGCCATCGATGCCAGGAGCGTTGTAGTCGTCACGGTCTGAGCTGCGGGGGCTCCGAGCAGGTCGGAGCTGAGCAGGACAAGA
The DNA here is from genome assembly GCA_964432995.1 of uncultured Verrucomicrobiota bacterium. Classification (GTDB taxonomy): domain Bacteria; phylum Verrucomicrobiota; class Verrucomicrobiia; order Limisphaerales; family JAHDYP01; genus CAYSPU01. The sequence continues at coordinate 18 of CAYSPU010000099.1, read as the reverse complement.
AACGCGGGGATGGTTTGA
>CAYSPU010000098.1:0-19263 GCA_964432995.1 uncultured Verrucomicrobiota bacterium | reverse complement strand
GGTCCGGAGCGCGACCGGTCCCCGGTCGCAGCGGCGGCGCTGGGCGGCAGTGCGCGGATGGTTCCAGATCGCGTCCGGCCGGTGAGGCTGCTGCCCGCCGGGACGGCGGGCGGTCCAGAGCGGCCAGACGGTGCTGGCCGCCAACCGTCAACCTGGGGATGCACCGCCGTCGATGGGCCTTATGCCTCGGGCTGCCAGAATCATGTTGCATATGCAACATGGAGTCGGCACCTCCAACGCACCTCGTTCGGGTGGAAGCCCGCAGCGCGACGCGCGGCCCAGAGTCAAGCGTCACCGATTCGGGTCGTCAGACCCCGACGACGAAAGGGGATTGCGGCCGCTTCCATCTGATCCGCGGACGGGGAGGGAATATCGAGAGCCGCGATCGCCCGATTCCAGCGTCGGGCCTTGTGCATTGCCAGGCGGTGGAAGGGAAGCAGGTTCACTTGGAGAAGGTGGGGAAGCCCGGCGAGAAATGCGGCGGCGGCCTCGAGGTTCTCCTGGTCGTCGGTGAACCCGGGGATAATCGGCAGACGCACCCAAATGGCGGCGCGCCGCCGTGAGAGCTTCCGCAGGTTGGCCAGGATCAGTTCGTTGGAAACCCCCGTGTGGGCCCGGTGTCGCGCGTCGTCCATCCCCTTGAGGTCATAGAGAAACAGGTCCGTCCACTCCGCGGCGGCCAGCAGATCTTCCGGACACACGAAGCCCGAGGTGTCGACGGCCGTGTGGATTCCCAGGGCGCGACAGCCGGCCAAGGCCGCCCGCAGAAACTGCGGCTGTCGCAACGGTTCGCCTCCGGAGAAGGTCACGCCACCGCCAGAATCATCGTAGAAGATCCGATCCCGGAGGATCTCGCGGAGCAACGCCGCCACGCTCATCTCGCGGCCAACCACCTCCCGCGCACCGGAAGAGCAATGGTCCGCGCAGGCTCCGCACAGCATGCAATCCACCGGTGCGGGGAAGGAACCAACCCCGCCGGGCAGCGTGGCGGCCATCGGACAGACCTCGCGGCAGATGTTGCAGGCAATGCATCGTTCGGGGATCACGCTCACCTCGCGCCGGGCGGAGATCCCCTCTGGATTGTGGCACCAGAGGCAGTCCAGGGGACATCCCTTCAGAAAGACGGTGGTACGAATCCCGGGGCCGTCCTGGAGCGAGAAACGCTGGATGTTGAACACGACTCCCGCTACGCCGGGGTCGGGCCTCGCCAAGAGCGCGGAGGCCTTTGGTTCGAGACGAACCGGCTGGTCTGGCGAATCTGCGGGTTGCGCTGCCATCGGGGGTCTCCTCCCCGCCGACGAGTCTCAGCCTCCAGGCACGGAGGGCAAATCGGGGGCTACGGCATGATCCAATGCACCATCACGACCTGCAAAATGCAGAGGAGAGCGACGCTTCCCCACGTCAGCGCCTCCCGAAACGCCAGTGACTTCTGCCGGGTCTCCCCGAGAGTGAAGACCATCCGCACGGGGCCGAACTCCACCACGTCGCCGTTGCGCAGTCGGACGTCGGCAGCCGCCTGGCCATTCACCCACGCGGTGGCCGGGGACCGGACGCGCAGCAGGAATCCCCGGCTTGGATCCAGGTCGAGACGCAAATGCCGTTCCCAAATGCCGGGTGCCGAGAGTTGACAGTCCGCCTCCGGCTCGCGGCCCAGGGTGAACGGGAACCGCCGGGCTTCGATGAGCCGGGGGGTGGGAACGCCAGATGAAACCTGGAAGCGAACCACTAGGGGAAACGGCGCGGGACGTGGATCCGATCTCCGGGATAGATGGGCACGTCGTACTTCGAGTTCTTGATCGCCTTCTTGTAGTTCACGGTGATCTTGGTGCCGTCGACCCGGGTCACCGTGACGGCGGATTTGTTGGCCCAGTCGGTGCAATCGCGCGCCGCCTGAATCGCCTTCACGAGGCTCATCTCGGTGAGGTGCGGTTTCATGCCGCCATCCTTCACCTCGCCGCCAACGAAGAAATAGCGTTCCTCGTTCCGGACCGTGATGGTGATCGACTTGAAGATGTTGGGCACGTAGAGCCGATGCAATTCCTGCTGCAGCTCGCTTGTGGTCTTGCCGACCGCCTTGACTCCGGGGGCGGGCAGCAGCGGCGGCGTGATGTAGCCTTCGCCCGTGATCTGTTCCTGGTGGGTCGCCGGAGCCGTTGCGATCCCGGCAAACGTCACGGTGATGCGATCTCCCACGCGCAGCAGGTCGCTCCAGGCGGCATCGGCGGCGCCTTCGGATGGCGTGTCGGGGACAGGGGTTGTGCCGGCGCCGGCTGCGCCCACGTCGGTTGCCTGTCCGGAACCGGCTCCTTGGCAACCCGAGAGCAAGACGACCACAATTGACAGGAACACGCCCCACCCCATGGTGGCGCCCAGAACACTCCGGAATGACTTCATGGCGGGCATTGACTTAGCGGAATCCGATGCGGGCGGCAATCAGTACTTCTGCTTGATTTCCACCCCGGCGCGCGCCGAACGCTCTTCTTTCGAGTCGCCGTTCTTCTTGGAAGGAGATTTCTTCGACGAGTCGTCCCGCTTCGAGTAGTAGTCGTAGTAGTAGCCGCTGTAGTAGTAGTAGTACGAATCCTGCGAGATGTTGATGTTGTTGAGAACCACCCCGAGGAGGTTCCCTCCGATCTTCTCCACCATTTGCTTGGCCCGGAGCGTCATTGCTTGCGGGTACTTGCGGTACTGAATCACGAGCATCGTGACGTCGACCATGCTGGCCAGAATCGAAGCGTCGCTCACCCCCATGATCGGCGGCGAATCGAAGAAGATGAAATCGTAACGGCGCCGGACGTCCTGGATGAACTCCTTCATCTGCGGCGAGTTGAGGATGCCGAGGGAACTGCTCGGCAACTTGCCGCTCGGCAGGAAGTCCAGCGACGGAATCGGCGTGGTCTGGACGACCTCCTCGAGTTTGCTCTGCGCGAGGAGGTAGTTCGTGAGCCCGACCGCGTTGGAGACCTTGAGCAGTTTGTGCAGGCTCGGCCGGCGCAAGTCGGAGTCCACCAGCAATACCCGCTGCCCGTTCTGCGCGAACACCACCGCCAGGTTGAAGATGGTGGTGGACTTGCCTTCGCCGGCGCCGCCGCTGACGACCGTAAGGCAGTTGGCATCCTCCCGCTTGCGCGAGAAGAGGACGTTCGTGCGTAGGACGCGATAGGCCTCGGCGTGCGGGCTCTCCGGGCCTTCTTCGACGAGCGAACCGACGTTCTGAGGGATGACGCCGAGGACCGGGGATTGGAGCATGTGCTCGACGTCGTCGATGGTCTTCACGCTGGTGTCCAGGTACTCGATGAAGAAGGCTAGCCCCACGCCCACCACCAGGCCGACGATGATCCCCAGGGTGATGTTGAGAGGGATATTCGGCCGGACCGCACGCGGTGCCGCCTCCGCCTGGTCCGTGATCTCCACCATCGAGGTCCGCGGCAGGGAGGCGTCCACCGTCTCCTGAAGGATGCGCAGGAGGATGGCGTCGCGAATCCGCTGTTTGTTTTCGAGGTCGCGTTTCTTGATGAAGTAGGGTCGGTACTCCTTGGTCATCTCGGCTTCCTTCGCCTTGGCACCGTCTACCGACTCGCTCATGGTGTCCAACATGGCCTTCTTGGCCGTCACCTGCACCTCGATGCCCCTGAGGATTCCGTCCACCTTGTCGTTCACCTTCTTGGTCAGATCGGCCACCATCGCGGAAAGCTCTTTGATCGAGGGATGGTCTTCGCCGTAGCTCGCGCTCTCCTTGGCCAACTGGGATTGGGCCAGGTTCAAGTCATAGGTCAACTTGCTGAGGTCGGCGTCCGGGTAGGCGTTCAGGATGGCCTTGTTCAGTTCGTCGCCTCCCTCAGCCTGGATTTCCTTGAGGGTCCTGAGCATCGTGGACAAGTGGTTGTATTGCGCCTGCACCACGATGCGCTCCCCTTCCAGCCGGCGCACGGTCTCCGGCTCGAGTATCTGGGGCAACTGGCTCCCCTCCGCCACATAGTCGGAGATCTTGAGCCTGTTCTTCAGCTCGTCCAGGTCCGTCTGGAGGGCGCGCACCTCGGCGTCGGTCTTCTCCAGTTCTCCCTGGAGCGCCTTGATGCCGCTACGGGCCATGGACATCTTCAGCTCGAGGCGCGTGGTGCGGTAGACTTCGGCGATGGCGTTGGCGATGTCGGCAGCCTCCTGGGCCGCGTTTTCCGGGGCGTCGCTGTAGACGCGGACCTCGATGAGGCTGGTATTCCGCGTCTGGCGAACATCGATCATCCTCAAGAGGATCGCGAAGGACTGGGCGGTGGACAACGGAGCGCCGTCGTTGTATCTGGCCCCGAACCGATCGTTCAGCCGCAGCGCGGCGTTCGTGATCACCGGGTAGAGCACGCTCTTGGATTTGATCTTCTCGAACTCGGTCTGGATGAAATACGGGTCAAACTGGGTGGAGGCCGTCGTGAAACCGAGCGGACTGATGTCGGAGACGTCTTTGTCTACGGAAATCCGCACAACGCTCATGAAAGACTCTGGCAGAAGGAACGTGACGGCCGTGGTGCTGAGCACGACGAGGAGGAAGACGGCGAGAATGACCGTCTTCCGGATGCGGATGATGCGCCAGTAATCGAGGAAGTGGAGCTTGGATTCGGCGGCGGCCGGAGACAATTTTGCGGGTTCCATGAGTCAAAAAGGGGGAGGCTAGGACCTCCATCCAGCCTCCCCCTGCTAAAGCTGTTGGTTATGAGTAAATCCGGTCAGAAGGTCGCCCGCAACCCGACGTAGACGCGGTTCCGGTCATACTCGCGGCTCTCGAGATCCGAATCCAACCGGTCGTAGTTGTAGCCGAGCTCGGCCGACAGGTATTGGCTGAACCGATACACCGAGTTGATCCCGGCCAAATACATGATTTCCGATTCCCCGTCGAGGCCGTAGCCGCCGGTGAACGTCGAGTGCTGGAACATGGCCACCAACCCCGCACTCCACGGCGGCGTGATCCGATGGCTGACGTTTCCGTAGACGGCGATCGATTGCTCGCTCTGGGAGGACAAGTCCGTTTGGCTGATCGTGTCGATCACGCCAATCATCACGTAGCTGCCCGGGTTGTAGTTGTAGGTCAACCGGGCGTCCACGTACGGCGTGTAGGTCATGTCCTCGGCCTCATATCCGGAGTAGGATTCCACATCGTCCACGTTGACATAATCCGTGATCTGGGCGCCGACCCGGAGGGAGGCGTTCAACTTCGGGTTGAAGGTGTAGTCGATGCCGACATACGCGTAGTGGGAGAGGTAATCCCGGAAGTCAGCGGAAGCCATCTGGTAGATATACGGGCCGACCGGCACCGGCACGTTGTCGGCTTCGCTTGTGTGCTGGCTGATCCCCAGTTTGTAGCCGATCAACCCGATGGCCGGCTCCGACAACCTCACCAGAAACTCAATGGTCCCGAGGTGATCCATCCGATCGAGCAACGCGGAGCGCGAGCTGTTGAAGAGGACACCGGACTCCGCATCCTGCTCGTAGTCCCACAGCTCGTTCTTGTACCCGATCTCCAGGCCGAACCGCTCGCCAAAGAAACCCTTGAACGTCAAGCCCGCGGTGTTGCGAGCATAGTCGGCGTCGGTGAAGAGGACGGTGCGCGTCGAGACCGGGCCGTCCATGGTGATGGTGCCTTCCTGGGCGTAGACGAACCGCTCGAAGACCTCCAGCTTGAGGCTCTCCGTGAAGCCATGGGTGACCTTGAGGTTCGCGACCTGGATGTGGTCGGCCTCGTTTTGGTCCCGGTCTTCGTACCAGCGCAGGTCGTAATTGTAGCTGGCGCTGATCAGCGTGCTCCCCACGGTCGTGTTCAGGGCCGCCGTGGGGTTCACCGAGACGCCAAACGAGTCCCGTGACAAGTCGTCAGCCTGGGTCGCGTAGTTGTCGTCGTAGAATCCGCGGACCGCGAGCGAAATGCTCCACGGCTTTGCCTGTTCCATCGGGGTCAATCCCGGGGTGTAGGCGGCCTGCATCGAGGCGGCACCCAGCGCAGCCAGTCCGGCAGAAGCGATGATTCTTTTCATATCGTTTTAGCTCTTATACAAGGATTTCGCCCGTGAGTAGCTTGTCTCGAAAAGTCGGCTCTTTCTACGCTTGATGCGATGGTTGTGTCAAATAGAATTCTCCGCGAATTCGAACCCGCGGCCTCCGGCGCGATTTCCCAACGCTCTTGTGGTTCATGGACATAGCCAAACCGCCCGAAATCATGGGCGGTTCCATCGATCCCGGTCGGCAATCAGGAGGTGGCCTCGTTGGGCGTAGCCTCCGTGCGCCCGCCGCAACGGGAAGCCGGGCGGGAGGTTGGTCTGATACAGGGCGTCTGCGGCAAACCGCTCCCAACTGATCCCGACGGACTCCGGCCGATAGACATCCTCGAAGAACCGGCCGTTGAGGGTCGCGGGGCTCAGGTAAACGGCGCGGACCGGCTTCCGGGAGTCGTTGACCGCAAAAAAATCCTCCCTGCCGTTCTTCTCGACCGTCCAGAGCGTGTTCCAGAGGCAGGTGCGATCCCCATACCACGCCACGGCCCAGGGTATGTCGCTCATCATCAACTCCTCCTCGGCGCAGCATTCTCCGAAGAACCGAACCAGCGACGGCACATACGGCGCAACCCGGGGGTCGGGCCTCGGCGGCAGAAGGGACAGCCACAGCGGACCGCTGACGATTACCAGAAATGCGCCGACCAGCAAAGGGCGGACGGCGCCGGTGACCCAGTCGACCTGGTCGAGGAGCACCTGGAACGTGGCGGCGCCGAAGATGATCACCAATGGCCCCAGGGTGACCAGCAGGTCATTGGCCGAGGTCGGCAACGCTTCCGTTCCGGAAGGAGGCGACAGCCCGACGAGAATCCCCTGCACCGGGATCAATACGCCCATTGACAGGAGCAAGAACATCCGGGCACGGGAAAGGGTGGGGTTCAGAAAACCGAGCATCAGCCCCGCGAGGAAGAACGCGGCGATCCAGTTGCCAGCCGTCCGGGGGAGATCGGAAGCGAGGAGGGACGGCAGGCGGGCGTGGAGCTTGTCGGCCACATCGTGGACCGTGACCCGGGACAGCTCGGGATGGAAAGAGCGTTGGAGGCGATTCCCCGGGAAGGGGGCGGTTCCCTCGTAGGCGGCGAAGCCGGCCGTTCCGAGACAGGTTCCGGACAGATGGTGGTTGCGCCACAACCACGGAGCCGTCAAGAGGGCAAAGGCCAGAACGGCAACGCCGGGGAGCACGAGCCGGCGTCCCGGGAAGTAAGCGACCAAGAAGAGGAGCACGGGCAACAGGAGGCTGGCCATCGCGTAGCGGGTCATTGCGGCCAGGCCGGTCAGCAGGCCCACGAGCGCCGCCATGGCCACCAGCCAGCCGCGGCCACGAGTGGCCTCACGCGCCGCCCGGTCCATCGCCGCCAGGCACCCCGCCAACGCCAGGACGAGCAGCATCAGGAGCATCGTGGACAAACCGGAAACGGAGTAGCGCCAGAACAACTCCGTGCCGGCCACGGCGAGGGTGGCCACCCGCGCCACCGCGACATCAAACCAGAGGCGCGAGAGCCGATAGACCAAACCGATGACCCCGATGAAGAGCACCTGATTCACCAACGCCACCCAGACGTCCTGCTTGCAGGACAGCACGGGACGGTCGGTGGGCACGTCATCGGGAAACGGCAAGACCCGCATGGCCGCGGCCAGCACCAGGGGATAGACGGGCGCGTTGGCCAAGTCCGGGTGCGGCCGCTTCAGAAGATCCGGACCGGCTCCGTGCTCTTCGAGGAGGGAGACGCTCAGCGGCCGAATGAACTGCGTGGTGAAGCCTTCCCCCCGCGAGAGGTTCCGCGCGACCTGCGCGGCATCCATGGCCTCGGCGTGATGCAAGTTGCGGAACTCCATCCGATCGTACAAGGCCGCGATTCCCACCAGAGCCATGAAGGCGACGAGCCCCTGCAGCATCCGGGCCCCGCGCCCGAGCTCCAGTTGGTGAATCCACTCCTGCAAACGTGGTGTCATGCTGGTAACGTCCGTGCGTTGGTACCATCCTCGCTTGCCCGAGGGCAAACCAAAACCCGAGCGGGCCCGAATCCCGGGCGCTTCGCGGAGCCGACCGGCCCTGAGCCCGGACGTTTCACGCTCGCGTCGCGCGCCTCACGCGGGTTAGAGACCTTCAATCCCGAACTCGTGAAGCTTGCGATGCAGCGTGCGGCGGCTCATGCCGATCTGCCGCGCCGCCCGCGTGCGATTCCCATCGTTCTCCCGGAGGGCGCGCACGATCAACTGCTTCTCGGCGTCGCGCACGGTCGGTCCCGGCCGACTGAACCCGCCGGGGGGCTCGAGGGATCCGGCCCGCCGTCCGCCCTGTCGTACGGCGAGAGGAAGATCGCGGAGGCCAATCGCGGTTCCCCGGCAGAGGATGACGGCGTGCTCGATGGCGGTACGCAGTTCGCGGACGTTTCCCGGCCACGAATACGCCAGCAGCGCGTCGTAGGCCTCCAGGCTGATCTCCTTGATCGGCCGTTCGTTCTCCTCGGAGGCTTCCTTCAGGAAATGCCGCGCGAGCAGAACGATGTCATCGGTCCGCTCGCGGAGCGGCGGAAGCCGGATCGGCACCACGCTGAGTCGGAAATAGAGATCCTCGCGAAAGGTCCCGGAGCGCACCATCGTCTCCAGATCGCGGTTGGTGGCGGCGATGAGGCGGACATCGGCGATCAGCGTCTTGTTGGAGCCGACGCGCTCGAAGGTGCGTTCGCCCAGGAACCGCAGGAGCTTGATCTGAAGGGTGGCATCGATCTCGCCGATTTCGTCGAGGAACAGCGTGCCGCCCTGGGCCTGTTCAAACCGGCCGATGCGGCGTTCATGGGCCCCGGTGAAGGCGCCCTTCTCGTGGCCGAAGAGCTCGCTTTCCAGGATGGAGGGCGCGAGGGCGGCGCAATGGACGGCCACGAGCGGGCCGCGCGCGCGGGGGCTGAGCTGGTGGACGGCGCGGGCCATGAGCTCCTTGCCGGTGCCGCTCTCTCCCAACAGGAGAACGGTGGCCTTCGAGGGCGCAACCTGCCGCACCGTCCCGAGGACCTCCCGCATCGCCGCGGATTCACCGAGGACATTCTCGAGGCCGAACCGGCGATCCAGTTGCTGGTGCAGCGTCACGTTCTCCACTTCCAGCGTCTGCTGGCGCAGCGCCCGGGCGATGCGCATCTCCAGTTCGTCAATCTGCAGCCGGCCTTTGGCAATGTAATCGTCCGCGCCGCGTTTCATGGCTTCGACCGCCACTTCCTCGGATCCATAGGCCGTCATGAGAATGCAGATGGGCGGCCGGGAGAGCGACTTGGCCCGCGCGATCAGCTTCATGCCGTCCTCGTTCGGGAGCCGGAAGTCGGTCAGGAGCACGGCGAAGGTTCCCTTCTCGAGCAGCTCCGTGGCGGTGGCGGCGTCCTCCGCCACGTAAACCTCGTACCGCTCCTCGAGGGCGGCCCGCAATCCCTCGCGCGTCGGGCGCTCGTCGTCGACGATTAGCAAGGAGGGTTTAGTCATGCGCGTGCGCCTCCAGCAGCCGGGGCTGCGGTTCGTGGAGCGGCAGCCAGACCCGGAAGATCGTTCCCCGGCCCAGGTGGCTGTCGAGTTTGATGAGCCCTCCGTGGTCCCGGACGATCCGCTGCACAATCATGAGCCCCAGGCCGGACCCTTTCCGTTTGGTGGTGTAGTAGGGCTGGAAAATCTGGCTGGCCTGCTCCGGTGGGATGCCGCTCCCGGTGTCGGCAATGCTCACCCATACCCCTTCGCGGGCTGAACCCGTCTCCACCGTCAGCACGCCGCCCTTGGTCATCGCCTGCATGGCGTTCTTCACCAGATTCAGGAGGGCCTGCTGGATCTGTACCGGGTCGAGCGGAGCGTGCGGCAGCGCCGCCGCCAGCCGCAACTCGACGGTCTGCCCTCGGTTCTCGATCTCCGGTCGCAGCAACGCCAGGGTCCGCTCAACCATGTGGTTCAGATTCGACATCCGCTTCTGGGGCGGCGACGGCCGAATGGCCTGCAGGAACTGGGTGACAATGTAGTCGAGGCGGGCAATCTCGCCTTTGGCGACGTCGAGGTATTTGTCCAGCTTCTGGGAGATCTCGTCCGTCTCCGCCAGCAGGCGTGGCAGGGCGCTGCGCCCACGCCGGCCCCCGGGGCGCGGGGGCCCTTCCGCTTCGGCGGCCGCGGTCCGGAGCTTCTTCAACTCGCGCTCCATCAACTGCAGGTGGATGTGCAGAGCGTTGAGGGGATTCCCCACCTCGTGGGCCACGCTGGCCGCCAGCAGGGTGAGGGCCTGGATCCGTTCGCTCTCGACCGCCTCGAATGTCTGCCGGCGGGCCTCGGTGGCGTCATGCAGGATCAGCGCCACCCCGGCGCTGCCCGCCGCCAAACCGTCCAGCGGCGCGGCATACAGCCGCAGGAACCGCGGCCGCGGGTAGCTCACCTCGAACTCCTGACGCAGCATACGGTGGCCCCCGCCTTGATCCAGGAGCGACAGATCCCCCCAATCGATCTGCGGCAGGAACCGGTTCACCTTCTGTCCCTCGGCCTGCGCCGGCTGCAGGCCCAACAGGTTGGTCACGGCCTGGTTGAAGTAGAGAATCCGCCCCCCCTCGTCCACCACCAGAATCCCATCCTCGATCGTGTTGAACAACGTCTCCAGGAAGCTGCGCTCCCGGGCCAACCGCTGCACCACGGTCTGCAGCCCCTCGGTGTCCAGACGCCCAATCCGGCCCAGCACCTTGTCGAGGAAATTGGACTTCGGGGTCGACATCGGATCACAACCACCTCTTGACCCGCAGGTACCAATAGGTCGCCGCCGTGGAAAGCACCGTGACGGCGATCGCGACATAGTAGCCGTTGTCCAGCTCGGGCATGGTCTTGAAGTTCATTCCATACCAGGTACCCACCAACATCACCGGCGTCGTGATAATCGTGAACAAGGTCAGCACCTTGATCACCTCGCCGGTCCGGTTCGAAGACATACTCAGGTAGACCTGCAGAATCCCCGTCAGCGAATCCGCGTAGCTCTGCGCCAACTCCGAGATGTGGAACAACCCATCGTGGACATCCCGATAGTAGGGGACCAGGTGCGCCCGGATCAGTTTGAACTCCCCCCGGGCAAACCGCGCCAACACCTCCCGCTGCGGCCCGATGATCTGTCGCAAGTGGACCACTTCCTTCTTGATCTGCAGGATCTTGTTCAACGTCTCCCGCGTCGGGTTCCGCAGCGCCTCGTGCTCGAGGTCCCCCAACTCCAGCGACAACTCCTCCAGCGCCGGCTTGTAGTTGTCTACGATCAAATCCAGCAACGTGTGCGCGAGACGATCCGGCGCCCGCGCAATGTGCACGTTGCTGCGAAGGCAACGCTCCGACGCCAACTGCACACTCCGCATCGGCATCTCGTGGTAGGTAACCAGGTAGTTCTTGCCCAGAAAGAAGTTCAGTTCGCTGGTCGCAAAGACCCCATCCTGACGGCTGTAATCGACCGCGTGGATGACCATGAACAGATAGGACGAGAAAAAGTCCTCTTCCTTGGGCGTATACTCCTCCACCTTTGGCGAAGGGCTCACCATCACGCAGTCATCGATCGACAGCGGGTGGAAGTGAAACACATCCTCGAGAACGGTCTTGGTCTCCTCAGGCGTCGGATCCTCCAAGTCCACCCACAAAAACAGGTTGGTATCTGCCAACAGGGTGGGCATCAGGAAGACCTGAATGTCCTTGCTGTGCAACCGCCCCTGAGTGGTGAACGCAAAGGACCGTATCATGTGACAGTTTGGCGCGCATTGTAGTCCGAACCTCCCTCATGGCAAGGACCTTCCGGGAGTCAGAGGTCGGCCAGCAGCCGAAATCCCCTCCATAAGGGGGGGCGGAACCATGGACCGAGGGATACCAGGGCACGCCCGGTCTGAAGCATGGAGGGAATTGCCGGAGGCTGGACTTCTGGGGACCGGGTGGTATGACAGCGGCCCGTGTTGCCGGACATTCCATCCGACCTGCTCTACTGGTTTGCGGGCGCCCTCGCCGTCCTGTTCCTCGGCCTCTCCAAAGCGGGCTTCGGCGGTGGTCTCGGGATGCTGACGACTCCCCTGTGCGCCCTGGCGTTCGGCGGCAAGGATGCCGTGGGCATCATCCTGCCGCTGCTCTGTGCCGGAGACGTCTTCTCTCTCTACCACTACTGGGGGCGATGGGAGCGAAAGAACCTCCGGTTCCTCCTCCCCGGCGCCGTGGTCGGAGTCCTCCTTGGCGTCCAGCTCGTCGGCCAGTTGTCCGCCCGCCAGATGAACATTGCAATCGGGCTCATCGCGGTGGTGTTCGTCCTGTTCCAGTTCCTAAAAGAAGTGGTCTTCCGGGCCGAGGGGGCGTTCGCCCCGAATCACGCGATCGGCATTCCGTGCGGGCTGGCCGCGGGAGTGACGTCGACCATCGCCCACGGCGCGGGCCCGGTCATCACGGTCTTCCTCGTCCCGCAGCGCCTCTCCAAGGAGATCTTCGTCGGCACCAACGTCCTGATCTTCACCTGGATCAACGCCATCAAGCTGCCCTTCTTCCTGGTGAACGACGTGATCAACCGCCACACCATGCAGATCACCCTGGCTCTGATGTTCCTGGTTCCCATCGGGGTCTGGCTCGGCGTTTGGCTCAACCGCAAGGTGTCCGAAACGATCTTCCTCAAGTTGATCTACGTCTTCACTCTCCTCACGGGTCTGCAACTGATCTTCAACTTCGACTTCCGGAAGTTCCTCTGAAGAGTTCGGCCGGAGGCGTCCGGTCATGACCTCCGCCCCAACTGCTTCGGGGTCACGAGAAACTTCAGCGCCCCCTGCCGCCCGTCCTCGCTCTCCACGCAGGCGAGTCCGCACTTGGGCAGATCCAGCGCTCCTGGATCCTCGATGCTCAACAGCACGCGCGCCCGCTCCGACAGCGAGGGCGCATGGCCAACCAACAGGACGTGGTCGACCTCCGGCAGGGCCCGCAGCCAGCCCTCGAACTCTCGAGCCGAAGTGCCGTTCAACAAGGCGTCCACCGCCCGCAGGCGGGCTGGTTTCACCGCGCCGGTGAGCCCCAGAACGATCTCCGCGGTCTCCCGTGCCCGCACCAGCGGACTGCTGAAGGCCGCGTCGAAAGCAATCCCCGCATCCCGCAAGAAGCCCCCCACGGCGCGCGACTGCCGCTCCCCCTTGGGTGAAAGCGGCCGGATGGCGTCATTCGCGTTGTCCAAGGCGTCGGCATGGCGAAGGAAGTAGAGTCTCATGGACCATGCGTGTAGTCCGGCGCCACCCGGTTGGCAACGCGGAAAGGTGGCCCTTGGGGGTGCATTACCTGGGGCTCAACGTTCGGCCTTCCCCGCGTCCTCCACCCGATACAAATGCGTCCGCGTGCGCAGGAACAGGGCGTTCCCCGCGGCGGCCGGAGAGGCCATGAAGCCGTCCGGAAGCGTGTTCTCCGCCAACACCCGGAACTGTCGCGACGCCTCCGCCACCGTGGTCTTGCCCTCCTCGCTGCAGAAGTAGATCCTCCCCGCGGCGGACAGCGGCGAAGCTGAGTAGTTGCCCCCCACCCGCTCCCGCCAGATCTCCACTCCCGTCTTCGCCTCGAGACAGGTGGCAACCCCGCCATCCTCGATCATGAACAGGAGGTCGCCAACGAGCAGCACCGACGGCTTGCGGGCCACCGACCTCCGCACCTTCCAGACGACGCGAAGCTGTCGCGCTTCGTCGGGCTCGGCGTTGGCGTCCGCGACCTCGCCCGTCTGGCCGGGGCGGATGGCCAGCAGTTGGCCGTTCGCCCACCCCGCCGGCACAAAAACCAAGCCGTGTCCGACCACCGGCCGCGTGCTCGCCGAGTGGGCCGTCCGGTCCTCGACCCGCCAGAGCTCGCGTCCCGTCAGCGGGTCGTAGGCATAGTGCGCTTTGGCGCCGCTGCTCAACAGAAGCGGCAGCCCGTCGAAAACCGCCACGTGCGGCGTGGCGAAGGCCTTCCGCAGGTCGCCATCGTCCTGCGGTTCCCCTCTCTCGTCGAGATCCTGGAAATCAATCGAACGCGCTGTCTGCCAGACCGTACGGCCCGACCGTTTGTCCAATGCCGCCACGAACTGCCGATCGCTGCCGTCGAAGGCCAGGATGAGCATGTCGCCATGCAGGATCGGTGACGCGCCGGCGCCACGGAAGTGGTTGCAGACAAGATCGCGCCGTTCCCACAGCACCTGCCCGGTTGAGGTATCCACACAGGCCGTGGCCGGTGATCCCCAGGTGACGTACAAACGCCCGGCCTCGAGAACCGGTGTCGGGGAAGCATAGGAATTGAAAGGGTGACAGAACTGGGGCTTCTCGACCTCGAAGAGCTTGCGGTCCTGCACAACACGCCCCGTCTCGCGGTCAACGCAGACAACCGACAGCTCCCGCCCATCGGCGCTGGCATTCGCCAGCCAGATCTGCGATCCCCAGATGACCGGCGAAGCCCAGGCCTTGCCTGGAATCGCCGTCCGCCAGCGGATATGCTCGGTCGCACTCCAGCGCAACGGCAGGGACTGGCCGTGATGACCGTCACCCGCCGGACCCCGGAACTGTGGCCACTCGCCCGCGGCGAAAAGGTCTGCAGCCAAAACCACCGTCAGCAGACACCCCGCACCCCGGCGTAAACCTCCGCGCGGCCGAAGGCGGAGCTCCCCCGCGCGACCGCCACCGCCCCCTTCAAGCTCCGTCGCGGCCGTCATCGCGAAAGTGTCAGGAAGTTCTTCACGATCAGCCGTCCCTCCTGGGTCAGAATGCTCTCCGGATGAAACTGAACCCCCCAGATCGGGTAGTCCCGGTGCCGGACTCCCATGATCTCCCCTTCTTGCGTCTCCGCGGTGATCTCCAGGCAGGCAGGGATGCTCTCCCGGCGGATCACCAGCGAGTGGTAACGCGTGGCTTCGAACGGATTGGGCATGCCGCGAAACAAATCGCGACCGTGGTGACGTATCGGCGAGGTCTTGCCGTGCATCATGCGGTAGTTCACCACCACCTCGGCGCCAAAGGTGTGACCGATGCACTGGTGCCCAAGACACACCCCGAACAAAGGCGTCGTGGGCCCGAACATCCGGATGATCTCGTTCGAAAGCCCCGCCTCCCGCGGAGAACACGGCCCCGGCGAAACCAGAATCCGCTCCGGTCGCAGCGCCCCAATCTGCTCGAGCGTCACCTGGTCATTCCGATGCACCTGCAGGGTGACCCCCAGCTCTCCCAAATACTGAACCAGGTTGTAGGTGAACGAGTCGTAATTGTCGATGACCAGCAGCATAGTCGGCGCGGCACATTAGCCGACGACGACCAAAATCAAAGAGGAAACCGCGTCCCCGGAGATTGCAGTTGAGAATCCACGCCGAGTCAGTAATTTCCTGGAGCGTCCTGCGCGCGGTATGAAACCTGACTTCGCATTCGTGCTCGACCAGTCCGCCTGGCCGGCGTTCCTGGTGGATGACTCCGGCATGGTTCGCCGGGCCAACAGCAGCGCCGTCGCCGCCTTCGGCACGGTCATGGAGGGGGAACCCTCACTCGCCGCCTCCATCTGGTCGCCCGCCAACACGTTGAGCTCCGAGGAATACCTGCTGCGACTCGAACGTTCCTCTGCCTCCGCCATGCCGCTCAAGTTCCGCGTCAAGGGCGGTGCCAGCTCGCAATTCGATACCCACGTCTGCGCCTTCCACAAGGACGGCAAGAAGTATCACCTCTTCCAACTGTTCCCCGAAGCCGCCGCGGCCCCCGCAGCGACTCAGCCGCCCGCCCCACCAGAGCCGCGCGCCGTTTCCCCCGAACCCGCCCGGAAACCGGACGCCGCGGCCGCGCCCGACGCCGTCGCCCAGAAACAGAAGCTGGAGTGCGCCCTCCAGTTGAGCCGAACCGTCGCGCTCGATTTCAACAATGCCCTCACGACCATCCTCGGTCACACCTCCCTCATCCTGAGCCGCATCGAGCCCTCCCACCCCTGGCGCGCCTCGCTGGTCGAAGTCGAGAAGTCCGCCGAAAAAGCCGCCGAGATCGCCCAGGACCTCGCCGAGTTCAGTCGGCAGGAGAGAGACGCCCGTTCGCAGGCGCCCGGGAACCTCAACAGCGTGCTCCGCCACGCCGTGGATGTCTTCCGGAAACCGGAGTTGGGGCATATCCAGTGGGAACTGCAACTCGAGCGTCGCCTCTACACCGTGGTCTTCGACGAGGCCAAAATGCAGCAGGCCCTCGGCCGGGTCATCGAGAATGCCGTCGAAGCCCTCGGCCCCGGCGGCCACATCTGTGTGCGCACCCTCAACCACACCTTCTCCGAGGCCGTCTCCGGCCCCGGCTTCAGCCTCACCCCGGGCACTTACGTCTGTGTCGAAGTCATCGACAACGGCTGCGGCGTTCCTCAGGACGTCCTGCCGCGTGTCTTCGAACCGTTCTTCACTACGAAGAACGACCCCAAGCATCGCGGGCTCGGCCTCGCTTGGGTCTACGGCATCGTCACCAACCACGGCGGCGTTGTCGCCATCGTCAGCCCCCCCGGCGCCGGAACCACCGTCCGCCTCTTCCTGCCGGCTCAGCAGAAAATCGTCCGCGAATCCCTGACCAAAGTCGATGACCTCCGCGGAAACCAGACGGTCCTCGTTGTGGACGACGAGGAGATGCTCCTCAACCTCGGGCAAACCGTGTTGTCGGCCTTCGGCTACAAGGTTCTGACCGCCAACAACGGCCCCCGCGCCCTCGAACTCTTCTCCCAGTCACCGGGGCAGATCGATTTGGTTATCACCGACATGGTCATGCCGGGCATGAGCGGACGCGAACTGGTGGACCAGTTGCGGCGCATCTCGCCTCACGTTCCCATCCTCTGCACCAGCGGCTACGTCCGCCCTCCTGGCGAAGGGGAACGGGAGCGTTACCTGCGAAAACCTTATACCACGCAAGAGCTTCTGCGCCGGGTCAAGCAGCTCCTCCTCCAACAGGAAGCTTCCTGAGGTTGCCCGCCTCTGCCAGGCAGCATTCCCGCGGGCAGACCAAGCCGATGGTCTGCCGCAGGCGCGGCGCGAGGGACCATCGCTCCCCACAGTCGCCGCTTCCCATCTCGCTCTGGATCACGCTCTTGCTCCCGGTCCTTCCACGCCTGAAACCTGCAGGCGCAACGCAAGAGCAAGAGCACGGTCAAGGGAAAGAGCAGGTCCAACAGCATCCGCGCTAGCCCGGAAATCTCACGATGGATTAGTGCATGAAATTTCCGGGCTGGCCGGCATATGGCGCGTCCTGCGGGTGCACACTGGATCGGTGTAGCGGAGGGGTGTGCAATTTGCCGGCCAGGGGACGCTAACGAGGCGCGTCCGGCCGCAGGCCAGATGGGAAACACAGGTTGACTTCTAAATTGGATTAGGATTCTCTCCCCTTATGCAGATAGAAAGTCTGAAAGTGTTTTGTGACTTGGCCGAAACGGAGAGTTTTACCAAAGCAGCCCACATCAACGGTGTCACCCAATCGGCCGTCAGCCAGCAGATCAGCTCGCTCGAACGCCAGTTCAAATCCCTCCTCATCGAGCGCAGCAAGAAGAAGTTCCGCCTGACCCGCGAAGGACAGGTGCTCTACGATTTCAGCAAGCAGATCATCCAAACCTACGAGTCCCTCCACAGCAAACTGCAGGAGATCAAGGACATCGTCTCGGGCACCATCCGCGTCGCCACCATCTACAGCGTGGGTCTCCACGATCTGCCCCCCTACATCAAGCGCTTCCTGAAAGCCTACCCCACGGTGGCTGTCCACGTGGAATACCGACGGGCAAACCAAGTCTACGAGGACGTCCTCGGCAACGTCGTCGACCTCGGCCTGGTCGCCTTTCCAGCCAAAGACAGCAAACTGGAGATCGTCCCCATGAGACGGGATTCCATGGGCATGATCTGCCACCCCCAGCACCCCCTCGCCAAGGCCAAGTCCATCAAGGTCCAGCAGGTCGCCAACGAGAAGTTCATCGCCTTCGAAGCGGACATTCCGACGCGCAAAGCCATCGATAAGGTCCTGAAGGACCACGGCGTCACCGTCCACCCGGTAATGGAATTCGACAACATCGAAACGCTCAAACGCGCGGTGGAAATCGACGCCGGCATCGCCATCGTGCCGGTGACGACGGTCGCTCAGGAAGTCAGCAAGCAGACGCTGGCCCAAGTCCCCTTCGAGGACGCCGACTTCTTCCGTCAACTCGCGATCATCTACAAGAAGAACAAGGTCCTCTCCCCGGCGATGAAACAGTTCATCGCCATGCTCAAGGAAAACAGGGACTCTGCCTCATGAAAGCAGAGCGGCTCCCGGCCGGCCGCTCTCGCCGGGCTTCATGAGCTGCCCTGAATTGGTGAGGGTTTCTCCGACCGCAGCCGATCGGAAAGGATCACTTCAGACGGCTTGGGTTCAGCGGACGCAGATCGGCCGGCACGAACTGGCCGTCTTTGCGGATTAATTCGTCGTCAAACCACACTTCGCCGCCGCCCCACTCCGGCCGCTGGATCAATACCATGTCCCAGTGGACGGCCGACCGGTTGCCGTTGTCGCACTCCTCGTAAGCCTGCCCCGGCGTAAAGTGCAGCGAACCGGCGATCTTCTCGTCGAACAGGATGTCGCACATCGGATTCAGGATGTGCGGATTGAACCCGAGCGAGAACTCGCCCACGTAACGCGACCCGGCGTCGGTGTCGAGGATCTCGTTGAGTCGCTTCGAGTTGCTGCCCGTGGCCTGCACCACTTTCCCCTCGCGAAACTCGAGCCGGACGTTCTCGAACCGCGTGCCGGCGTAGAGCGACGGCGTGTTGAACTGAATCACCCCGTTGACCGAGTCGCGCACCGGACAGGAGAACACCTCGCCGTCGGGGATGTTGCGCAGGCCCACGCACTCCTGGGCGCCAATCCCCCGGATGCTGAACGTCAGGTCCGTGCCCGGGGCCTTCAGTTGCACGCGGTCCGCCTTCTCCATCCGGCGTTTGAGGGGCACGATGGCGCGCGCCATCTTGCGGTAATCCATCGTGCAGACCCGGAAGTAGAAATCCTCGAACGCCTCCGTGCTCATGTTGGCCGCCTGCGCCATGCTCGGCGTCGGCCACCGCAGCACCACCCAACGCGTGTGGTTCACCCGGTAATCCAACACCGGGCGCATCATCCGCGCGTACAACGACTGCAACTTGCCCGGGACATCGGACGCCTCGCTCGCGTTGCCGCTCCCCCGGATGGCGATGTAGGCCTGCATCTTCTTCATCCGATGCAGCTCGAGGTCGCGCATCAACGCCGCGTGCCGG
>CAYSPU010000097.1:0-19353 GCA_964432995.1 uncultured Verrucomicrobiota bacterium | reverse complement strand
GCAGTTGGACCCGAGTGTGCTGGCCAGCCGCGCTCAGTTGCTGAGCCTGGCGTTGGACCAGACCGACGCCCGCGGCGAGCTGATGGCCTGGCAGCGGGAGCTGCTGCTGGGCTAGCGAACGACCTCCAGGGCGTAGCCCTTGAGGTATTCCGTTTCCGGAACGCTCGGGAGGACCGGATGATCCGGTGACTGGGTGAAGGTGCCGACGAGCCTGAGGACGCGGCGGGCGTCAAACGCCGCCGACAGAATGACGTCGAGGAACGTGCCGGCGTCGACGTGGTGGCTGCAGCAGAAGGTGGCGAGGAGCCCCTCGGGGCGCAGCAGCTTCAGGGCGCGGAGCTGGATTTCCTTGTAGCCGCGGAGGGCGTCGGGCACCGAGGCGCGCGTTCGGGTGAACGACGGCGGATCGAGGACGATGGCGTCGAACTGCGGGATCAGCTTCTCCCCGTGGGGGACGGTGGTGCGGGCTTTGAGCCAGTCGAAGACGTTCCCGGTTTCGAAGTGACAACGGTCGGCGAGCCCGTTGCGTTCGGCGAGTCGCGCCGCCAGGGCGGTTGCCTCAGCGCTCTGGTCGATGCCGAGGACGGCGGAGGCCCCGGCGCGGGCGGCGTGCAGGGCGAACCCGCCTTGGAAACTGAAGGCGTCGAGCACGCGGGGGTTCGGGCGGCGGGAGATCAGGTCGGCGACCAGCCGGTAGTTGACTTGTTGATCGAGGTAGAGGCCGGTCTTGTGGCCGGAGAGCAGGTCCGCCTCGAAGACCAAGCCGTTCAGCCGGACCGGCAGGAGCTTCTCCACCGTTCCCCAGGCAACACCGTTCACGTTCTCCATCCCCTCGAATTTGCGAAACGCGGCGTCGTTGCGCTCGACCAGGGCACGGGGCGAAGCCAGCGACCGCAAGGCGCCGAAGATCGCCGGCTTCCGTTGGTCCATCCCCAGCGACGACGTCTGGATCACGAACACGTCCTCGTAGCGGTCGACGATCAGGCCGCTCAGGGAATCGCTCTCGGCGTTGACCAGGCGGAACGAGGTGGCCTCCGGCAGGTACCGTTGGCGGAGGGCGAGGGCGTGGCGGAACTGCTGCTCGAAGTAAGCGGCGTCCAACTCGATGCGGTCCGGGGAGATCATCCGGATCTGGATCTTCGATCGCGAGTTGTAGAGGCCGGTTCCCAGAAAACGGTCCCGATGGTCTTTCACGGCCACGAGGTCACCATCCGGAATACTCGCGGGCTTGCGGAGAATCGAACCTTGGTAGATCCAGGGGTGTCCGGCAACGACGCGGTCGGCTTCGCCAGCTCGAAGAACCACGGTGGGTAGGGGGGAGGTCGACATCAGGATGTAGATTTGTAGACAGTTGTGATCCGTGGCCGTCCGCGAGGGCGACATGCCCCAGCCGGCATATTTCATACTCCTGCGGCGCACCAATCCAGTGTGCACCCGCAGGACGCGCCGTATGCCGGCTAGCGTCGGCCGATGAACGCAGAGATGGCGGGTTCTGCAAAGCGAAATCGCCTTAGGGTCAGGGGCGTCAACGTGGCCCAGGGGGGGGTGGGGTGTCGCTGAGTTGAGATGGAGTCCCGCACTGGCACGCAGGCAGCTTCATGTGTATGTTCATGCGGCGAGTCAGCATGAAGAGCCAGACAAGAGTGCCGGATGACCTTCTCAAAGCCCTCATCCGATACGGAGACGCTGAGCAGCGGAGCCACCTGCTGTTTCGGATGGCGGAGGCGGAAGCGTGGGAGCGCCGGAGCCGGCGGGCGGTCTGGATGACCGCGCTGGGTTCGTTGGTGCTGTTGGGGGTGTTGTGGCTCGCCGTGGTTCGATTGGCGGAGGTGGTTGTCTGGGCCTCACTGCTGCTGGCGGACGTGGCGACCGGGTTTGGTGTCGTATCTTCCCTGGTATTTGCGGTCCTTTGCGGTTGCTGGTGGTGGTCTCGTGGCACGCTCCGCCGGGTGCAGGCCGAGTGCGAGAGGTTCGTCCTGGGATTGATGGCCTCCAAGACGCAGTCGCAGCCGTGCTGAGCTCGACCGCGGACGAGGAGGGGCGAGGGGAGGTGGGTGACCGCGGATAGCGGGGATGAACGCGGATGGAGGCGAGGTCACGAGCATTCCCCCCGATCCGCGCCCATCCGCCGTCAAAGGAGAGGGCAATAGCATCGGCGGTTCACCGATCGCGGATGGGGTATTTGGGTTTTTTGGGCTGCGGCGGGGGGTTCTTCTTCAGCGCTTTGAGAACTTCCTGGATCGCCCGTTCGAGTTGGGGATCCTCCCCTCGAGCCATGGCGGCGGGGTCGTCCACGATCTCGATGTCGGGATCGACGCCGTATCCTTCGATGATCCATTCGCCTTTCGGGCTGTAGATGCCAAAGGTGGGGACGGTGACGCTCCCGCCGTCGACGAGCGGAGGGGCGCCGGTCATGCCGATGAGGCCGCCCCAGGTGCGCGTGCCGATGAGGGGCCCGAGTTTGGCTTTCTTGAAGTAGTGAGGGAAGGCATCTCCGCCGGAGCCGCTCCAGCCGTTGATGAGCATGGCTTTGGGGCCGAAATGGGCGATGGAGGGCCAGGGCCAGTCGCGGCCGTCGCGCACTCCCCAGTAGTTGAGCAGGGGACGATTCAGGAGCTCGATGAAGCGATCGGGGATCTGCCCGCCGCTGTTGAAGCGTTCGTCGATAATCAGCCCGTCCATGGTGTATTGGCCACGGAACTGGCGGACGAGTTCGGTCTGTCCCTGTTGGCCGGTGTCGGGGACGTAGACATAGCCGATGCGCCCCTGGCTGGCTTCCGCCACGCGGCGGCGTTTGGCATCGGTCCAGGCCAGGTGCCGCAGGCGATTCTCGCTGCCCAGCGTCTGGACGAGGACTTCGCGGGCGCCTTCGAGGGTGGGCTTGTCGTTGACGCTGAGGGCCACGGTCTTGTCGGCGAGGCCTTCGAAGGCGGCCCAGGGATCGAGGTTGGCGTCGATCGGCGCCCCGTTGACGGCAAGGAGGAAGTCGCCTTCCTTGACGTCGACGCCCGGTTGGCGGAGCGGGGAGCGGGCTTCGACATCCCAAGGGGCGGCCTCGAGGATCTTCTGGAAGCGATAGGCCCCCTCCTCGAGGTTGAAGTCGGCTCCGAGGTAGCCGACGCCGCGGTGGGGAGCCGACTCTACGTCACCGCCGCTGCGGTAGGTGTGGGAAGCGTTGAGTTCGCCGATCAGCTCGCCGATGAGATAGTTCACGTCCCAGCGGGTGACGGCGTCTTCGAGCAATTTGCCGTAGCGCTCCTTCATGGCGGTCCAGTCGACGCCATGCAGGTTCGGGTCGTAGAAGAAGTCCCGTTCGATGCGCCAGGCGTCGGCGAAGATTTGGCGCCACTCGGCGACAGGGTCGATGGTGGTTTCCAGGCCTCCGGTGGGCAGTTTCTTGTCCATCTTCTGGCCTTCCTTGACCTCGACGATGGAGTAATCGCCACCTTTGCGGACGAAGAGCTTCTGGCGGTTGGCGGTCAACTCATAGGAATCAACATCACCGAGGATGGTTTTCTCTTCGCGTTTCTCGAGTTCGTAGAAGAGCAGGGGGTTTCGGTCGTCGCCGGAGCCGGTGCGGGGGAGGCGCCGGAAGAGGAGCTTCCCGCTGACGGCCTCGAGTTCGCCGAAACGACCGGCCTTCGGCGGCAGGATCACGGCCCGACGCTCGAAGTCGGCCAGGTCGATCTCCACCGGCTTGGGTTTGTCCTTGGCGTCGTCCTTCTTCTCCTCCTTCTTCTCGTCTTTCTTGTCTTGGTCCGCCTCGCCGGCCTCGGCTGTGCTATTGTCTTTGTTGGCGGAGTCATCGCCGTTGGCTGGGGCGGCGTTTCCTTTCTCATCGTCCGGCTTGTCGTTTTTCTTGTCGGCGTCGTCTTTCTTCTCCTTGTCCTTCTCTTTCTCTTTCTCCTTGTCCTTGTCCGGCTCTTCGTCGTTGCGCGGGGCGAGGGGGGAGGCGACGTCCTTGCGGAGGGGGACGGCGACGAGGAGAGCGGTGTTGGGATAGATCCAGGTGTTGTCGAGGTCGCTGTAGACGGGGGCGAAGCTGCGTCCGGACCGGTAGTAGAGGTATTTGCCGTCCGGGTCGAAGACGGGCCAGGAATCGTCGTAGAAGCCCGAGGTGACCTGGTGTCGGCGTCCTTCGCGGGTGTCGTAGAGGACGATGGCGCTATTCCGGTTTTCGAGATCGCCGGCGTAGGCGATCCAGCGGCTGTCGGCGGACCAACTGAAGCGGAAGCCCATGAGGGCGCCGTGGTAGAGCCAGAGCATTTGGTCGAGGACCTTGGTTTCCTTGGTGTCACGATCATGGAGATGGATGCGCATGGACTGATCGATGAACACCAGCTTCTTGCTGTCGGGTGACCAGACCGGAGGATAGCGGAACCCGGGTCCGAGGGCGGTGAGCGTTTCCTCCTTGTCGGAGCCGTCGGCCGGGCGGAGGCAGAGTTCGTATTCACCGGAGCGGTCGCTGAAGTAGGCGACCCACTTGGAGTCCGGGGACCAGGCGGGAAAGCGTTCGGCGGCGCCGGAGCTGCGGGACAGATTGCGCACGACGCCGTGTTCGGCCGGGATGCTGTAGAGGTCGCCGCGGGCTTCGAAGACCGCGCGTTTGCCCGTCGGCGAGACGGAGCTGGACCGGATCTGGCCGGAGACGCCTTCGACCCGGGGTTTGAGCGTAGCCTGGTCGGTGACGACGCGGATGTCGATTTCGCGGAGTTTCTCGGTGGCGAGGTCGAGGAGGTAGAGGCGGCCGCCGTTTTCGAGGACGAGTTCCTTGGGGCCCATGCCGGGGAAATGAACGTCGTAGTCGGTGAAGGACGTGACCTGGCGGAGTTTGTTCCGGCGGGTGTCGTAGGCCCAGACGTTGGCGCGTTTGTGGTCGTCCCGGTCGGAGAGAAAGTAAACGGTCTCCTCGTGCCACATGGGCTGGGCGTCGTCGGCCTCGTCCTTGGTCAGGTTCCTGGCGGTGTTCTTCTCGAGGTCGAAGAGCCAGATGTCCGGGGTCATGCCGCCGCGGTATCGTTTCCAGGTGCGGAAATCGATGCTGATGGGAGTGTAGGCGAGCCAGCGGCCATCCGGGGAGATGCTGCCGAATTCGCCGTAGGGGACGGGGAGTTTCTGCGGGAGTCCGC
The DNA here is from genome assembly GCA_964432995.1 of uncultured Verrucomicrobiota bacterium. Classification (GTDB taxonomy): domain Bacteria; phylum Verrucomicrobiota; class Verrucomicrobiia; order Limisphaerales; family JAHDYP01; genus CAYSPU01. The sequence continues at coordinate 14,224 of CAYSPU010000097.1, read as the reverse complement.
CTTCGGCCGGGACCCGATAGAGTTGGTTGAAGCGGTCCTTCTCGCTGGTCATGGACGTGGCGTAGAGGAGCGCCTTCCCGTCCGGGTACCAGTCGAGAATCCGGTCGGGCGCGCCGTGGTGCGTGACGCGCCGGGGCAATCCGCCGGTGGCGGGGATTACGTAGACGTCCTGATTGCCGTCGTAGTTGGCACTGAAGGCGATCTGGGTGCCGTCGGGCGAGAAACGGGGGAAGGACTCTTCGCCCCGGGGCGAGCTGAGCCGGACGGCGGTGCCTCCCTCCTTCGGGGCGACCCAGATGTCACCGGCGTAAACGAAGGCGATCTGGGTTTCGGAGACGTCCGCCTGCCGGAGCAGCCGGGCATCGATGTGTCCGGACACGGCGTCGGCGGCGGAGAGAGGGTTGGGGATCAAGAAGAACGCGGCGCCCACGGAAAGCAGGCAACGGCCAACGATCGGGAACACGGATGGGTGCATGATGGTGGGCGTGGGTTAGTGGGTGAGCGAACTCCAATTCTCCTTCTCCGTGGGGGGTTCGGAACGTCCTCCCAGGTGTTTTGCGAGGAACTGCTCCGTCGCCGCGTAGAACTTGAAGCGGTTTTCCGGACGCGCGAAGCCGTGGCCTTCGTCCGGAAAGACGAGGTATTCGACCGGTTTGTTGTTCTTCCGGGCGGCGGCGACGATTTGATCGCTTTCCGCCTGTTTGACGCGCGGGTCGTTGGCGCCCTGGCCGATCAACAGCGGGACTTGGATCTTGTCCGCCTTGAAGAGGGGCGAACGGGCCTGGAGGAACTCGGGTTCGGTTTCCAGTTTGCCCACCCGCTTGTCGAACATCGATTTGAGCGGCTTCCAATAGGGAGGGATGGACTGGATGAGCGTCGCCAGGTTCGAGGGGCCGACGATATCCACGCCGCAGGTGAACTCGTCGGGCGTGAAGGTCAGTCCGACGAGGGTGGCGTAGCCGCCGTAGCTGGCGCCGTAGATGCAGATGCGCTTGGGGTCGGCGTAACCCTGCTGGACAGCCCAGCGTTTGGCATCGATCAGGTCGTGGTGCATGGCGCCGGCCCATTCACGGTCACCGGCGTTCAGGAACTTCTTCCCGTAACCGGTCGAGCCCCGGAAATTGACCTGGAGCACCGTGTAGCCGCGGTTGGCCAACCACTGAGTCTCGGGGTCCAGACCCCAGGTGTCGCGCGCCCAGGGGCCTCCGTGCACGTTCAGCACCATGGGCCCGGGCGAGGCGGCGGCGCCGGGCGGTCGTGTCAGATAACCGTGAATCGTCAGCCCATCGCGCGCCTGGAAGGAAACAGGCTGTATCTGGGCCAGGGTGTACTTCTCGAGATCCGCCCGGTTGCTGAACAGGAGCGTGGCCTTTCGGCTCTCCCGGTCGTAGGCGTAGTAGTAAACGGGGCCGTCATCGATCAGATAGGCCACCAGCCAGGTGCGATCCGCCAAGTCCCGGCTCACGACGCTGAAGTCCCCGCGGCGTACTTTGGCCAGGGCCGCGAAGTCCGCCTCAAGGGATCGGTCCACGAGCGTCCACTCCTCGCGCGCGCGGATGAAGCTGACGGCCTCGAGGTGCCGCTTGGTGGGATGGATCAACAGATCGCCGGCGTCGTAATCCGGATCCTCGGCAATCACCTTGCTCCGGCCGGAGGCAAGGTCGAATTCGACCAGCCGGGCGGCGTTCGCCTCGACGCTCGAGATGACCCAGACGCCTTTGTTCCCGGGGGTGAACGCGGCCACACCGCCGAAGGTCTCGTCGGGACTCCACCTCTGGAAGACGCGCCAGGGGGCTTGGGCCTCATCGCGAATCCGGATTTCGGTGCCGCCATCCGGCAGGAAGACGGAGGCGACCCGGACCTGCATCCGGTTGTCGGCGGTCCAGCCGGCAACGTCGCCCGGGTTCTTGGTGTCGAGTTCGACGGCGCCGGTCTCGAGCTGGAGACGGTAGACGTCATGCAACTGCCGGTCCTCGAGGTTCAGGCCGACCAGCAGTTCCTTCGGATAGTTGGGGTCCACGGCCACGATGTCGGCGCGAACACCCTGGAACGGCGTAAGGTCGCGCGTGTTCTTCGTGCGCAAGTTGGTCTGATAGACATGCCAGTTCTCGTCCCCATCCTGGTCCTGCAGATAGAGGATGTGCTCGCTGTCCTGCTGCCAGAAGAAGATCCGAATCCCGCGCTTCTTGTCGGCCGTGACGACGTGGTCGTCGTCTTGTCCGATGGTGCGGACCCAGACGTTGAGGACGTCTTCCTGCGGCGCCAGGTAGGCGAGTCTCTTTCCGTCGGGGGAGAGGCGCGGGCTGGCCTTGTCGGGGTTGCCGAAGAGGACCTGACGGGGGATGAGGGTCGGCAGATCGGCGTGGGTGGCGGCGGCGGTGAGAATCGACATGGCCATCAGGATGAGTTTCATGGGTCAGACGGTCGCGTGACGCGGAGAATGTGTCCGGATCACGCAGCCTCGTCAAGGCGCGGGGACAGGCGGAAAGCGGCACGGCGCGCCCGCCGTCCCGGCGGGCAGCAGCCCCACCGGCCGGACGCGCCTCGGAGTCTCCGACCACCTTCCGAGCGCTCGTTGCTGCTGCAACCGAGGAATTGGTCGCGCTCCGCCAAACCACGTCCTGAGGCGGCGGCATGATCCGCAGGAGAACGCACACACCATAGGCTGCGGCTCAAGACGAGCCGCGGTCCCTAACCTTGCGGGCTGTCGATGGTCCAACCACGACCGTACGCCGAGCAACTCTTCCGGACCGCGGGTCCTCTCGACCCGCAGGAGAACGCACACACCATTGACCGCAGCCAACACGAACTGCGGTCCGGAACCGCTGGCGGTGTGGCCAGCCCCAGGAGTCCCGCCTCTCGCGCGGCCGTTGCGGATCGCGGTGACGTTTCCGGGCGGCTCGACATCGACGCAGCCTGGTGGTATGAGCAACACCATTCATGCGCGGACGGGGGGCGATGCCCGCTCGCGTTGTCGGTGACGACGAACGCCCTGGTTCTCCGCCACGGTCCAGAAGCCATTAACATGAATCTGCATGTAGTCAGAGTGCTGCGGCGGCGCCTTCGCAGAAGCGTGCGGGTTGTGCCCTGGGCCATTGCGGTTCCGGTGCTTCTCGGAGCCGGCTGGGCCATGGCCCAGGAACCGGGCACGAAACTCTGGGAGTTTGCCCTCCAGGACCAGGGCAACTACGCGTCGCCCACGATCGGCCCGGACGGCACAGTCTACTGTGGCACACAGGACCGGCGGCTCCTGGCGATCTCTGCGGATGGCAAGCTGGAATGGCAGGTCGCAACCGGCAACGGAATTGACTCCACCGCCGCCCTCAGCCCCGAAGGCGTGTTGTACTTCGGAAGCCGGGACCAACGGCTGTATGCCGTCCAGGCCAACGGTGTGAAGAGCTGGGACGTGGCCGCCGCCGCCCAGGTGAACTGCTCCCCGGCAATCGGAACGGACGGCACCATCTATGTCGGTTCGGACGACTTCACGCTCTACGCCTTCCAGCCTGATGGCTCGAGGAAATGGCAGTTTCGCACCCGCGGCTACGTCTTCTCCTCGCCGGCGTTGGGGGCGGATGGCACCATCTACTTCGGGTCCTACGACCACAGTCTGTACGCGGTCACTCCCGAAGGGACCCAGAAGTGGGTGTTTCAGACTTCCGGTTCCATCCGTTCCTCACCGGCGCTGGATGCCGACGGGACCATCTACATCGGTTCGAACGACCGGCGCCTTTACGCGGTCAACCCGCAGGGCCAGCAGCAATGGAGCTACTTGACTCGCGGCGAAGTGCACACGTCGCCCGCGCTCGGCACCAACGGCGTGGTCTACTTCGGTTCGATGGACCGCAACCTGTATGCGGTGAACGCCGACGGCACGCTCCGGTGGTCGTACGCGACGCAAGGAGGAATACCCCTCTCTTCGCCGGCCGTCGACGCCGAGGGAACGGTGTATTTCGGCTCGGCGGATCGCACGTTCTATGCCCTGAACCCCGACGGCACCCTCAAATGGAAGTTCCGGACCAAGGGCGAGATCTGGTCGTCGCCCAACATCGGTCCCGACGGCACGATCTACTTCGCGTGTCGGGATAATCGCATCTACGCGCTCCACGGCGGCGCGGGTCCGGCCAAGAGCCCGTGGCCCATGTTCCGCGGCGGGCCCCGCCATCTGGGACGCCTGGAATCCGACAGCGCGGCCGTTGCTCCAGGCAAACCCGAGCCAATCAGCGCCAGTCAGGGAACCGTCCCGGCCCGGGTCGAGGTGACCTGGAAAAGCATCGCCTGGGGCCGCGTCTACGAAGTCTGGAGGAACACCGACCCGGATCTGGCCGGCGCTGTCCAGATCGCGCAGATCAGCGATGCCACCCGGCGGTTCGACGATTTCAAGGTGCGCGAGGGCACCAACTACTTCTACTGGATCCGCGCCCGGAACCGCGCGGGGGCAGGGGACTACAGCGACCCTGCCTCGGGCTGGGCGGCTCCCGCCGCCCCTGGCACCCGTCTCTACGCTTACCGGGCCCGGGGCCCCATCCACAGCGCTCCCGCCCTGGATGCCCAGGGGAATGTCTACTTTGGTTCCGCGGACCAGCGCCTCTACGCCCTCCACCCCAACGGCCTGCCCCAATGGAGCTTCCGAACCGGTGGCCGCATCTACTCCACACCCGCCCTCGCCCCCGACGGCACCATCTACTTCGGCGGCTATGACTCCAACATCTACGCACTGCGCCCTGACGGAACCCGCAAATGGCTGGTCACCACCCGCGGCCAGATCTACGCCTCACCCGCACTCGCCGCCAACGGCGCCGTCTATGTCGGTTCGCACGACGCCCGGCTCTACGCCCTCCAATCCGACGGCCAAATCGCCTGGACTTACGCCACGGGCGGCGGGATCGATTCCTCCGCGGCAATCGGACTCGACGGAACCGTCTACGTCGGCTCGGGCGACTCCAACCTGCACGCCGTGACACCCGAAGGCGCTGCCAAGTGGACCTTCCCCACCCGCGGCGCGATCTTCACCTCCCCGGCCCTTGGCGCGGACGACACCGTCTTCTTCGGCTCCAACGACGGTTCCCTTTACGCCATCGGCCCCGACGGCACGAAACGATGGCAGTTCCCCACGGGGTCGCAAATCTCCTCCTCACCGGTCGTGGGCCCCGAGGGCACGGTCTACTTCGGCTCGGACGACCACAAGTTGTACGCGGTGCGCCCGGACGGCACCGAGAAGTGGAGCCTCCAGGGAGGCAGTTGGATGCAATCCACCCCGGTGCTGGGGGCGGACGGCACCGTCTACTGCGGCTGCTCCGACGGCCGGCTCTACGCCCTCAACCCGTCGGGCGAGGTGATCTGGACCTATGCCACCGGCAACTGGATCCAGTCGTCACCCGTCCTCGGCCCCGGCGGGATCCTCTACGTCGGTTCCAACGACGGGACACTCTACGCCCTGAAGACCGCGGCGGAGCCGGCGGCGGGCGGATGGTCGGCCTTTCGCGGAAACGCCCTGCGCACCGGACGCCGCGCCGGAAGATGAGAGACCACATTCGACGGTAGCGCGGAGGATTCCGACGACGCGATCCGCCCCGCCTCGGGCGGAATGAATGGCGAGATTGACGCCACCTTTCAGGTGCTCACCGGGGACGCGGCTTGCACCCTGAGGCCAATGGGGTGAAACATTAACATTCGACAATTCTCGGAAAGGCAGAAGACCAAGCGCTCGAGATCCTTGAGAAATCGAACGCAACGGTCGCGACGATCGCACTTGGCGCCGCGATCGTGCGCGCGGACTAGCGCTCCTTCCGGTAGACGAACAGCGCCGCGTGGGGACGACTCGTCATCGCGACGCGCAGGCCGTTCTCCATGAGATCCTTCCCGGTCGCCTTCTCGGCCTTGCCGGTATCGAGATCTTCCACGGTGTAGGCGGCTCTCGGATCCAGACCGCCCAGCTTGAAGGTCATCGTCTCTTCGACGGCCTCCTCTCTGCGGAAGGCCTGCACCGCTCCCCCGCCGAGCTCTGGCTCGTCGTATTGCCAGGCGATCCACGCGTTCTTCTGCAGGCTGTAGGGAGTCAATGGATAGAAGTCGCCGAGCAGGCACGGCTGGACCTTGCGGAACTCGCTGATCATCCGGCGAAGCAGCGCGTAATCGAGATCCTTCTTGCGCGTGTCCCACCCGACGCGCGAGGCGGGGAAGATGCAACTTCGAAACCAGTAGGGATCGCTCGCGCCAAGCCCCGAGCCGTAGTACGGGACCCAGAGAGAAAGCCCGTACGTCTGGCATTGTTGGGTGATGGGTGTGTCGAACGCATCACTTCGCAGGAGCGGCACGGACCGTCGGAGCGTCTCAAGGTCGTTCCTCCGGCCACCGCTGGCGCACGTATCGAGCCACAGCTTCGGGTGGCGCCGGAGCAGTTCGTCCCAGTAGGCGAGATACCCCATCACGTGGCCGATTTCCGTGATGCCTTGGCGATCCTCAGCGTCGTTGCCTCGCCACAAGCCCAACGGGTCGATGTTGAAGTCCTGGCGATAGACATCGACACCTTCGCTGACGATCAAGCTGTCGATGCGTTCGACGATCCATCTCCATGCGTCGCGGTTGCCCAGGTTGACGAGGCCTCCTTTCTTGCCTCCGAGCAACCACTCCGGATGGTTCTCCGCCAGCCACGTTCCCGCTCCGGCACGCTCGGGTTCGAACCAGAGCACGAATCGCATGCCGTTGGCGCGGGCGAGATCGGAGACTTCGCGTATGCCCTTGGGAAACCGCTCCTTGTCCACTTCCCAAGTCCCTGCGGTTTCCCACCAGTTGCCTTTGCCTGGATACCACCCCGCATCGATGAAGTAGAACTCGAGCGGGATCTTCTCGCGGATGTAGCCGTTCAGGATGGCCAGTTCCTCATCGGCGCGGGGATGGAGGTCCGCGCTCCAGCACGCGCCGTAGTGCGTGGGCACAAGCTTGCCGTCGGGGCGCGGGATGTTGTGAGCCACCATCCACCGCCGCCAGAGGTTCTGGCCGCGGATCCAGTCGCCCTCGTAGAACTGCATCGCGACGAGAGGCGAGCGGACCTCCTCGGCCGGGCGCAGCCTGAAGCGGGTCAGTTCCTGGCCCGCGCGGATGCGGAGCGTGCGGTCCGCGTCGCGCTCGAGGGCTGCGGACCACTGGCCGGGCCAGCCGACGACAACCATGAAGCCACCGCCCGGCGTCGCGATGTTCCAGAAAGGATACTGGGAATTGGTGGGGCGGCCACCGACCGATGCGAACCGCTTCGCCACGCCGGGCCCCAGCGTCTCGGTCAGCGGCTCGAAGCTGTCAGCGGCGCAGGTATCGCCTTTGTTGTAGTGAAGGGTGAATTCGCCATCGGCGGAGCGCACGAAGCCCGCATCGATGGCGCGAATGTCGGCGAGGATCGGCGTGTCTTTGTCGCCCGCGTTCCTGAAATACAGCGTCCATTCCAGCGCGGGGAAATCGCGGTACCGGATGGCGCGGCAGGCGACGACCAAACCGGTCGCCGGGTCGCGGTACGTGACGGTGTGCTCGGTCTTGGCCTCACCGAGTGTGCGCGTCTGACGTTCCACCCTCCACGCTCTGAGCAGTTCCGTCGACGGTCTACCGTCATAGGAAAAGGCAAACGGCGTCTGGGCTGAAGGCGTCGTCTCGGCATCACCGAAGCGGGTATCAAACCACTCATGCGCGCGCAAGATCTCGCTTTTTGCGGGTTGCACCGCCAAGGCCGGCGAGCACGCGATGATCAACAACGCGACAATCAGTGGCAGGTCTCGCTTCATCGTCGTGGCTCCTTGGTCGGTGCGATCGACTCACGCGCGATTCCGCAGAAGAGCAGGCTTGCCGCGGCCAACAGCGCGGCCAACAGAATGAACCGTTTCCTTCTCATCGAGCACGTGGCTCTCCTGGGCGTCAATCCACTCTCGACGCCCGTTCCTCGGGCCCGTCGAAACGCCAGGCGCCTGTTCGACGCGCGCGGAGTCTGCCGGGAAGGTCGGAGTTGTTCAAGTCGAAGACGGCGACGCGGATCCTCGCGCAAGTGGCGGTGGTGGTTCGGTCGTCCCCGGTCCATGAGCGGTTTTCGCCCCCCCGCCAAAGGCGGCATGGCTCGCTTTTGGGCGACCTTTTTCGCCCCCTTGACATTCGAGGGCATCCACGCCAGTCTTCCCTCGACGTTCGATGGCAGACCCTCTCCATGCAAAAGGCTGACCTCCTCCAAGGGACCTTGGACATGCTGATCCTCAAGGTGCTGGCCCGAGGCCCGCTCCACGGCTATGCCGTCGCCGAACGAATCCAGCAACTGTCGGACGATGTACTGAGCGTCGGCGAGGGGTCGCTCTATCCCGCGCTCTATCGGTTGCAGGACCAGGGGTGGATCCATTCGGAATGGGGACACTCGGAGAACAAACGCAGGGCCAAGTACTACACCCTCACCAAGGCTGGCCGGAAGCAACTGGAATCGGAGGCGGCAGGGTGGGAACGCATGACGCTGGCGATCAGCCGGATCATGCAAACGGCCTGAACACCTGGAGAGGAAGTCTACGTGCGCTGGTGCCATACCGTCGTATCCAGGGTCCGAGCTCTGGTAGGGAAACGTCAACTCGACGCGGACATGGAGGAGGAGATACGGCTGCACCTCGAGCTGAAGACGCAGGAAAACGTCAAGGCCGGGATGACGCCTGATGAGGCGCGACGCCAGGCGCTGCTGAGGTTCGGAGCAGTCGAATCGACCAAGGAAGAATGCCGCGACCAGCGCGGCCTGCCCATGCTGGAGACGCTCTGGCAGGACATCCGTTACGGAGCGCGGATGCTGCGCAAGAACCGCGGCTTTACCGCCGCGGCCGTGCTCACGCTTACAGTCGGCATCGGAGCCAACACGGCCATGTTCAGCGTGGTCAACGCCGTCCTGCTGCGGCCGCTGCCCTATCCCGAGCCCGACCAACTGGTGCAGTTGCGCGCCGACTGGTCGGGCAACCCCGGCACCGTCATTGGCGGCGCCACGTTCGTGGAAGTCAGAGCCCAGAGCCGGTCGCTGGCGCGCATCGCCGCCTACAGTTGCGGCGAAATGACCCTCACCGGGGCCGGATCGGCGGAACGACTCGTGGCCGGCGCAGTGACGGCGGATTTCTTTCCACTGCTCGGCGTCCAGCCGACTTTGGGACGCAACTTCACCCGGGAAGAGGACACGCCCAACGGTCCGAAGTCAGTTGTTCTCGGATACGGGCTCTGGCAGAGCCGATGGGGCGGCGACGCGGACGTGCTGGGCCGAACGATCACGTTGAACGAACAAAGTTACACCGTCGTGGGCATTCTCCCGGCGCGCTTTCAGTATCCCGAACCGTTTCAACTTTGGACTCCGCTGGCGCTTGGTGAAACGGGCGGAACCTTCGTGGCGCATGGCGAAGGCATGATGCTTCTGAAAGCCATTGCTCGACTGAAACCCGGCGTGACGCTGCAACAGGCGCAAGCCGAGCTGCAGATCATTGCGCAACGCATCCAGCCAGGAGGACCGACCGCAACTCGGGGCGGCGAGGGCGCCGGCGGCGAGGGCGGCGGTGCCCGCGGCGATAGTGACTTGACGTTGGTCAGCCTCCACGAGCAGGTCGTCGGCGACGTGAAGGGAGCGTTGCTCGTGTTGCTGGGCGCGGTCGTGTTGGTCCTGCTCATCGCCTGCGCGAACGTTGCGAACCTCCTGCTGGCGCGCGCCGCCGCCCGGCAAAGGGAGATGGCCGTCCGCGCCGCGCTCGGAGCCGGACGGCTGCGGGTTGCCCGCCAGTTGCTCACGGAAAGCGTGCTGCTTTCTGTGGCCGGCGGCGGGTTGGGGTTGCTGCTGGCGTTCTGGGGCGTCCGGGCGCTGGGGCAATGGAGCGGCGCCAGCCTGCCGGCGATGCACGGGATCGGCATCGATGCCTGGGTGCTGGCGTTCACACTCGGCGTGTCGGTGATTACCGGTTTGGCGTTCGGACTCGCGCCGGCAGTTCAAGCCTGGCGCGCGGACGTCAACGCCGCGCTCAAGCAGGAGGGCCGCGGCGACACCGGCGGGCATCGCAACCGGCTCCGCCATCTGCTGGTCGTCTCGGAAGTGGCGCTGGCGCTGGTGTTGCTCATCGGTGCCGGGTTGTTGCTCAAGAGTTTCTCGCGGCTGGCCGAGGTCAATCCCGGCTTCCGGACCGAGGGCGTCTTGACGTTCCAGGCAACTTTGATGGAGGGGAAGTCCCCGGCCCGGAAAGTCAACTTCATTGAACAAATCGTCGAGCGGTTGAAGGCGCTGCCCGGGGTGCAGGCGGCCGCTGCTACGGATTCCCTGCCGCTCACTCCTTTTGAGCGAATTACGCCGGTGGACATCGAGGGTCGGCCACCGATCGACCTGAGCAAGCTAAGACGAGGCGAGGTGAGCGTGACCCCGGTTTCGAGGCCGACGGTCACTCTCGATTACTTCAACGCGATGGGGATTCCGGTGAGGAAGGGACGGGCGTTTACCCCGCAGGATGCGCGTCCATCTGCAGGAGTGGTGATCGTCAACGAGGCGTTTGAGAAGTATCACTTCCCCGACCAAAGCGCGGTCGGCAAACGAATCCGCCTGATGGCGGGTCCTGCGGAGGCGGGCTGGCAGACGGTGGTGGGGGTCGTCAGCGACGTGCGGCAGAGCGGATTGGCGGGAGACGTCATGCCGGAGGTGTACAGCCCGGAACTGGACGACGCGGGAGGCGCGCTGAGCTTCGTCATCCGCGTCGCCGGGAACCCGACCCATTTCACGTCTGCCGTGCGGGCGGCGGTGGCGGAGGTGGAACCGAACCAGCCGATCCACAACCTGATGACGATGGAGCAACGGCTGGCGAACACCACCACCTCGCGGCGGCTGAACACGGCCCTGCTGGGAAGCTTCGCGGCGATCGCGCTGCTGCTCGCCGTCGTGGGCATCTACGGAATGATGGCCCATGCGGTGACGGAGCGGCGTCGTGAGATCGGCGTGCGCATGGCGCTCGGCGCCCAACGCGGCGACGTGCTCCGCCTCGTGCTCACGCGCGCGCTCCGCATCGTCATCGCCGGCCTGATCCTCGGCCTTGCGGGGGCCGCCGGCGTGACTCGCGTGCTGCAGACGTTCCTGTTCGGGGTGACGCCGACCGATCCGATCACGTTTGTGATCGTCACGTTACTGCTGATGGGGGTGGGACTGATGGCGGCATGGCTGCCCGCGCGCCGCGCGGCAAAGGTCGATCCGATGGTGGCGCTGCGGACTGAGTAACAGGTCCCGGATCTTCCGTGGTCGGACCACAGCATCTCATTGATGTGGAGAGGGATGTGGTTAGTCGCCCCCTCGCCAAAGGCGGCATGGTCTCTTTTTGGGGACCTTCTTCGCCCCTTGTCCCACGGACGGAGGCCACGTGAGCAATGGGTTGCTGGCTTGGTTACTCCGTCGCCACTTCTGGCGTCTGGCGCCTGGGAGAAACGCTCGGAGCTTCCGTTTTGGGGGTCGCAGCCTTTCCGCGCTGCTGCCGGGGGAGCGGGCGCAGGATCACATGGATGTTCCGCTCAATCCGTTTCGGAGGCAGATCGGCGTTTCCGAAGGCCGCCAGTGCGGCGACGAACTTCTCCACAACCTGCATCCCCCGTTCCGGATGGCGCAATTCCCGGCCACGGAAGCGCAGGGCGACCTTCACCAACGAGCCGTCCTCGAGAAACTCTCGCGCACGGCTCAGCTTGGTCTCCAAATCGTGCGCCTCGATCCCCGGACGAAGCTGGACTTCCTTCATCTGGGGACCCGCATGGCGCGATTCCTTGTGGCTCTTGGCTTCCTCATAGGTGAGCGTGCCGTAGTTCACGATGCGGCACACTGGCGGGACGGCGTTGGGGGCTATCTCTACCAGGTCGAGGCCTCGTTCCTGCGCGAGCCGTAGCGCCTGGTTCAGGGGCATGACTCCCAACTGTTCCTTGGCCTCATCCAGCACGCGGACTTCACGCGCCCGGATCTTCCCATTTCTGCGATACTTGGGTTCGCGGGAGTGGAACGGGCGAGGACGGAAAGGGGCGCTCAATGGGCCCTCGTTTCTTCAGTGTGATTCATCTGAATGGATTCCATGGGGTATGCTGCCACCCACTGCCGCCTCAGTCCGAGAAGAAACTCGCGAATCTGATGCCTTTGCACGGGGGAGTCAAAGGGCGCGAAACCCAAGCGGACGGACCCCGTAAGCGAAGTCGACCCGCCCAGGACGAACTTGGGGATTCAATAGCGCTCGTGGCGCCGCCCGCCCCCGTAGCCACCGCCGCCACCTCGCGTCTCCCGCGGGCGCGCCTCATTGACGGTCAGAGCACGGCCCTTGTACTCCTTGCCGTTCAGGGCCTGGATGGCCGCGTCCGCAGCTTCCTTGGTTCCCATCGTGACAAATGCGAAGCCGCGGGCTCTGCCCGTGGCTCGGTCCTGGATCAGATTGACCTCCGTGACCGGACCGTGCGGCGAAAAAAGGTCCTGAAGGTCGTTCTCCAGTGCGTCAAAGGAGAGATTCCCAACGTAGAGTTTCGTATTCATGTCGATACCGTGCTTAGACGGATGGCTTTCGAGTCTGTTCCCGACCATCGGGTTTCAAATCATCCTTAAGCACTTTCCACAGGAGATCTTCCATGGCTGAAAAGGACAAGCGTCTAACGAGCGCCCGAAGGCTAGTGCAGTCTGGCCGAAATGCAAAAGAAGAATGGAGAAACTCCTGAGGCCGGTTCTTTGCCGAGTTCGCGTCCCGTTCGTCGGCTTCACGGACCACGCGTTGACTGTCAGTCGCTACGCGACCGCGCTCAGCAGAATTAAGAAAACACTCGGGGCACATCTCACAATTAAACAATTCAAGCACTTGTTTCATCCGCGACTTCTCCGTGCGGTCTCGTTCCGCGACCTCGAGGGCCGGGTGACGAACACGGCCGACCAGGTCAGCGCGGAGATCCTGCGCAGCAAATACGACGCCGGGGGGCGGTTGACCAACCTGTGGAGGGCGGCCAATGGGAGCACGTATTCCAGCGTGTTGCTTCGGCAAGCGTGCGTGAGGCCAGGGATCGGGCTGGGTGGCGGCACCGGTGGTTTGAGGGGTGCGAGGAGGCGCGGTGGTCCCGGGAGCGAGTGCTGATCTCCAACGACGGGATGGTGAACGAACTCAACTGGTGTCGGTGGAGGGTGTGGGCTTGGGGTAGTTCCACTGCGGCCAGGCGCGGGGGAAGAGCTTTGCGGCGTCGGCGTGGGTGGCGATGGCCAAGAGGTAATCGAAGGGGTTGACGCCATGGAGCCGGCAGGGTTCGGGGATGTTATCGGCTACCGCGGCAGATTCGCGTCTTCGGTGACCGGGGCCGTGAGCCAGGATCGGTTGGGCCTGCTGGAGGAGCGGCGTCATCACTTCCCACTGGGTCGTCTCAGGCAGGCCGGCGCTTGACGATGACACGGCGAGGAGTAGCCTGCGCGATATGATCCCCGGTCAAGACCGACTGAGTTCGTCCTGCAGCCTCCCCGACAATCAGCCATCATCGCCTCCTGTTCGATTCCACCGTCGCCACTTCCTCCGGCTCTCGGGGTTGGCCACAGGGGCGGCAGCGCTCGGCGGCCCGACGTTTCTGCGCGGTCAGAACCTGAACAACCGGCTCAACATCGGCATCATCGGCTGCGGCGGGCGGGGCGGTTTCGCCGTGGAGCAATCCCGTGGCGAGAACATCGTGGCCCTTTGCGACGTGGCCGAAGACCGGCTGGGTCAGGTGGGTGCGAAGCATCCCCAGGCGCGCCGGTACGTGGACTTCCGCCGGCTGCTGGACGCCGCGAAGGACCTCGACGCGATTGCGGTCGCGACCGCCGAGCACACGCATGCCTTTGCCACGCTTTGGGCGCTTCAACAGCGCAAGCACGTTTACTGTGAGAAACCGCTGACTCATTCCGTCCAGGAGGCGCGTGTGATTGCGCAGGCCGCGGCCGAAGCCAAGGTCGCCACGCAGATGGGCACGCAGATTCATGCGTCCCCGAACTACCATCGCGTCGTTGAACTCATTCAAACGGGCGCCATCGGGCCGGTGCGCGAGGCGCACGCTTGGGTGTCACGAGCGTGGGGTTGGCAGACCCCTGAGGAAGCCAGGGTCAACCAGGACATCGTCAGTGTGCAGGAGCGACCCAGCGGCTCGTCGCCGGTGCCGGCTGGGTTGCATTGGGACCTGTTCCTGGGCCCCGCACCCGAGCGCCCCTTTCACGAGGTGTATTGGCCCGGTCCGAAAT
>CAYSPU010000096.1:0-19442 GCA_964432995.1 uncultured Verrucomicrobiota bacterium | reverse complement strand
GCTACGATGTGGCCTTGGCGGACCTGGACGGCGACCAGGACCTGGACGCCTTTGTGGCGAACATCTTCGCGAACACGGTCTGGCTCAATCAGAGTGCCACCGTGGTTCCGACGATTCCGGAATACGTGATCACCACGGTCGCCGGCAACGGAGCCGACGCTTACAGTGGCGACGGAGGCCCGGCGCTCAATGCCGGCTTGGGCGATGTCGATGCTATCGCGATCGACTCCGCAGGGAACCTGTATTTGGCCACGGCCCAGCAACACCGGATTCGCAAGATCGCCCCGGATGGCACGATTACGACCCTCGCCGGCGACGGTACCGAAGGTTATGCCGGGGATGGCGGCCCGTCCACTCAAGCCAGGGTCAGCCTTCCGGGGGGCGTGGCGGTGGACGCCAGTGGGAACGTGTATATCGCCGACACCCATAATCACCGCGTACGCATGGTAGACTCGCAAGGCATCATCACCACGATTGCGGGCACCGGACAGGACGGGTTTTCCGGCGATGGCGGTCCGGCTACCGCGGCCACGCTGTTCTTTCCCGAGAAACTGGCGGTTGGTCCAGCGGGAACGCTCTATATTGATGACTCCGTCAACAACCGGATCCGGGCGGTGGATTCCCTCGGCATTATCCGGACGATCGCCGGCAACGGCCAGTCGGGTTCCGGCGGGGATGATGGGCCGGCCGTAGCGGCCGAGCTCGGAATCATCGGGGGACTGGCGGCGGACGGACAAGGGAATCTCTATCTCTCCGACACGGGCGCCAACCGCATCCGCCAGATCGACAGTGACGGTACCATCATCGCAATCGTTGGGAGCGGCAGACGGGGGGTCCAGGGGGACGGAGGGCCCGCGCGGCTGGCCCAACTGGACAACCCACGGGGCATCGTGATCAATGACTTGGGCGATCTATTCGTTGCGGATTGGCTCAACGACCGCGTCCGGCAGATCGATTCCACGGGCATAATTGTGACCATAGCCGGGGATGAGCGGGGTGGTTACCGAGGTGACGGAGGTTCGGCTCGCCTGGCCTCCCTCTACGATCCGGAGGCGCTGACAATGGATCAGCAGGGGTGCTTGTTCGTCGGTACAGGGGGGCGAGTCCGAAAGTTGAGGCGTTCAGGGGCTTCCAATCCACTGGTTGCATCGTTCGTGTCCAGTCCGAGTCCGGGTGGGGTTGTAGATTGGGGATCCGATATCGCCGTGTCCGACAGCGGGCGATTCCTGTCAGGTGTCCGTGGTCGGACCACAACAAGTTGCAGGGAGTGAAGCGGATGTGTCGATTCCGGGCCTTAATGGGGCGGTATGGGTGCGTTTCTTGGCCATTTTTCGCGTCGCAAGGGCTTGGCGCTCGCCGTGCCATGGGGCGCATCGTCCTACCTGCCCATCCGTGGTTGGACTCTGGATCTGGGGACACTGGCGCCGACGGGGCGACTGCCGGCGGGGGAATCCAAACTTAATTCTTAATGCCTGACCCTGTAGCGTCCACGCAGACAATCTGATCGAGGCGGTCAGCCCGTTCGAGATTGTCCCCACCGACGAGACGGAACAGTACTTTCGCCTCGTTGAGCCAACAGATGAGTGAGTATCGGCAGATCGGCATTTCTCCATCAGAGGTGACGTATGGAATGGCACGCAGTTCGGCACGCTCATCGCCATCGTTTTCTGGTCGTAACCCTCGTCGCGGCGCTGAACTTAGGCTCCGCCACGGCGGCAGATTGGCCGCAGTTCAGGTGTCCGTGGTCGGACCACAACAAGTTGCAGGGAGTGAAGCGGATGTGTCGATTCCGGGCCTTAATGGGGCGGTATGGGTGCGTTTCTTGGCCATTTTTCGCGTCGCAAGGGCTTGGCGCTCGCCGTGCCATGGGGCGCATCGTCCTACCTGCCCATCCGTGGTTGGACTCTGGATCTGGGGACACTGGCGCCGACGGGGCGACTGCCGGCGGGGGAATCCAAACTTAATTCTTAATGCCTGACCCTGTAGCGTCCACGCAGAAGAGGTGTTTGTCGCCACGCAAAAGGAGGCGGTTGGCCGCAGCCACCGGAGAGGCCACGATCCGTTCACCCATCGCGTTCTCGGAGAGCAATTCGAACGCCCTCTCCACCCGCGCCGCAAAGACCACGCCGTCCTCGCGCGCGGCATAGAGAATCCCCCGCGCCACCGTCGGTGAGGAATAGTAAGGGGCGCTGGCCCGGGGAAACGCGCCGGTCCACACCGTCTCCCCCGTGGCCGGATCCAGGCAGACCACATCGCCACGATGACGCAACAGATAGACGCGGCCGCCGTATTCCGCGGGACTGCACACAAACACGCCCAGATCCTCGCGCTTCCAGACGCGATGCGTGTCGGACACGTCGCCGCTGCCTCCGAGCCGGATCCCATGCAGTCGGGCCTGGCGGGGGCGATCGTCGCGACCGGCCGGGACGATGGCAATACTCCCCGCAATCACCGGCGACGCGATGGCCGGCCAATACTCGACCTGGTCCGGATTGAACCCGCCACAGGACCAGAGCAGTTTTCCGTCGGCGGCGTCGTGGGCCGTCAGATGCTGTGCGCCCCAGACCAGAAGGGCTTCCCGGTTGTCGTGCCGGAAGACCACCGGGGTCGTGTAGGCGTTGTCGCCCTCGACCGGCGTCTGGTAGTTCCGTGGCTGCTGCCAGCGGAGCTGGCCGGTCGCCTTGTCGAAGCCCGCAACCCAGGATTCGCCCCCGTGCATCCGCGTCATGACGACCAAGCCCGCCGTCAGAACCGGGGAAGTGCCCTGGTCCCAGAAGAGACGGTCGGGACCGAAGCGCTCGACCAGGTTCGTCTGCCAGCGCACCGTGCCGTCGAGTTCGAGGGCGGCGAAGTGCCCGCTTCGGAAGTAGACGTAAATGCCGCGACCGTCGGTCACCGGCGACGCATTACAGCTCGAGGCGAGCGTTCGATGCTTGGGCGCGCTGGCCGGGCCCAGAGCGGTTTGCCACCGCACCTTCCCCTGGAAGTCCAGCGCCAGGACCGCGTCCTGTCCTTCTGCCGGAGTGGTCAGGTAGATGCCGTCTCCCCAGACGATCGGAGTCGAGGTCCCTTTCCCCGGCAGTTCGATCTTCCAGGTAACCCGGACCGGATCCCATTGGATGGGATACGACCCGCTGGTGGTGCTGCCGTTCGCATGCGGCCCGCGCCAATTGGGCCAACTGTCAGCAGGCACACCCGCCGCGACGTTGTCGCCGACCGAGCTGGTCAGTGCAAGGCAGAGACACCATCCGCCGAGCCGATTTCCCGCACGAGTCCGTTTCATGTCGCTCATTGAACTGAAGCCAGCCTGGACGTGACAAGGTGAATCGACCGACCGGACGAACGCGGCTCCTGGAATCGGGGCGGTGCTCGGCCGCGAGGCTCCCTGCGCCCGAGACCGGTCTTCGCGCGGGCTACGGCCGGCAGGCTGGACGCAGCTCCGCCCCGGACCGCCCGACGTCCCGGCGGGCAGCAGCCCCACCGGCCGAACACGCTCCCGGACCTCCGACCGCCTCCCGCCCGATCGCCGCGGCTGCGACCGAGGGACCGGTTGCGCTCCGGACCGCGGGTCCTCTCGACCCGCAGCAAAACGCACACACCCTTGCCTGCGGCTCAAGACGAGCCGCGGTCCGGAACCTGCCGGACGGCGGAATGACCCACAACCGTCTGGAGTGTCACGGTGACCATCAGGCGGGGTCATAACAACAAAGGGACAAAGGCGCGAAGGCGGAGGGGATTCTCCGGGGTTGGCACTTTGTGCCTTTGCGTTGTTGTTCAAGCGAATCCCCTTTTGCGTGTTCTGCGCCTTTTCGCGGCCATGCCCCCACGGTGGATTGAACTGGCGACCGTTGTTGCGTTCTTGAGCCGCAAGAAGGCACAAAACCGGCCTTCGCGCGGGCTACCGCCCGGCAAGCGGGGCGCAGCCCAGTGCCGCGGACCGCCCGGCGTCCCGGCGGGCAGCAGCCCCACCGGCCGGACACGCTCCCGGACCTCCGACCGCCTCCCGCCCGGTCGCGGCTGCTGCGACCGAGGGACCGGTCGCGCTCCGCCCGGACGGCGGTCGCCGCTCGTGCTGCGTAGAAACGCTCGACTGACCAAGTGCGGCCACATCTCCCTCATGACGCCCGCAATCGTCCGTCGCGGCGGACACGATAGCGGTGGCCGCGCCACTCGACGGTGTTGCCAAGGAGGGCCATGCCCCAGACGACAGCCCCGAGGAGGTCCTTCACCGGTATGACCCAGGGCGGAACAGCGTTGGCCGGCGGGACGCGCAACCTGTGCTGCAAGTTCAGCCCCGTTCCAATGCGCACCAAGAGGCAGACGAGGAGTCCGCCAACCGCCAAGAGGCAACTCTGCGCTCTGGCCGCAACGGGAGCGGTCGAGAAGATGGAGGCCACCCCCGCGGCGGCCACCCAAAGGGCCGGCCACAACGTCGCGTTGCCCAGAATGCTGAAGAAGTAGGGAACGGGACGGCAGACGCGGATCGTGCGGGCCCAGCGGAGCTGGTGGGACCATGCCGCGCGCCATGATTTTGGCGCTTCGCGGCAGTCAACCACCACGCGGCAGCACTCGACGCGTCCGCCGGCCTGGGCGATGCGATGCCCGAGTTGGAAGTCGTCGGCCAGGTAATCCGCCAAGGCCTCGTGTCCGCCCATTTGCGCGAGCCAGCGACGCGAAGTCGCCATGGCGGCACCGAGGGCGAAGTCCAGGGGCCAGAGGGACTTGGACTGCAGGACCTGGCTCCAGAAGTCGATGTTGACCCCCACGGCTTCCCAGTGCGTGGGGGTATTCACGGCAGGCCGCTGCCCCGCCCCGGGGACGATCATCCGGTAGAAACAATGGGCGAGTCCGACGCCCGGGTCCGCCATGGGGGCCAGCAGATGGCGCAGCAGGTCCGGTGGCGCCGCCACGTCGCCGTCGCTGATCAGGACGAGTTCGTGTCGGGCTTGGCGTGCCAACTGGACGAGACTGGAGACTTTAGCGTTTGCGCCCAGCCGTTCTGGACAGTGAACCAGTTCGGCGTCGGTGGCCGGGTGACGCTGCAAGAGGTCGCGGACCACCGCGGCGGCGGGGTCTTGTTCGGTGGCGACGCCGAAGAGGATCTGGACGGGGCCGGGGTAATCCTGAGTCAGCCAGGTCTCGAGGCAGGCGGCCGTTTCGGGGTCGGCTCCCTTGAGGGGTTTCAGGATGCTGACGGGGGGCTGGGAGTTGGGGATGGCGCCGCGATCATGCAGCGGGAAGCGACGTCCGGCGGTCCATTGCCAGAGGGTGAGGGCGAGGCCCAGAGCGCTCAGCAGCGCCAGGATCGGGATCAGGACCACGCGGAGGCCGCCTTTCGGGATGAATGCCGCTTGCCTTCGAACACCGCTGGAGGTTATGTATGGCTCCAGTAATTTCAAGAAAGGATATTGGCGCGAATGGCGACCTCCCCACAGGAGTCGGTGAAACCGAACGACGTACTGTCGATTGTTCTTGGGGGCGGTCAGGGCACTCGGTTGTTTCCTTTGACCAAGGATCGTGCGAAGCCGGCGGTTCCGCTGGCGGGCAAGTATCGCCTGGTGGACATCCCGATTTCGAACTGCATCAACTCCGGGCTGAGGCGGGTCTATTTGCTGACGATGTTCAACTCGGCGTCGCTGCATCGGCACGTGACCCAGACGTTCAAGTTCGACCAATTCTCGAACGGTTTCGTGGAGATTCTCGCGGCAGAGCAGACGCTGACCGACACATCCTGGTATCAAGGCACGGCGGATGCCGTTCGGAAGAACATCAACCATTTGATGAACCATCCGTTCGAGTACCTGCTGGTTCTGAGCGGGGACCAGTTGTATCGGATGGATTTCCGGCTGATTCTGAATCAGCACGTGCAGACGGGGGCGGACGTGACGGTGGCGACGATTCCGGTGGCGCGGCGCGAGGTGACGGGCCTGGGCATCATGCAGATGGACGGCGACTTCCGCATCCGGCGTTTTGTCGAAAAGCCGAAGGAGGAAGCGCTGCAGGATTCGTTGCGCCTGGAGAAGGAATGGTATGGGCGGCTGGGGATTCAGACGGACGAGGAGTTGTTTCTGGCCTCGATGGGCATCTATGTGTTCAACCGCGAGGTGCTGCTGCAGTTGTTGAACAACACGCTCACCGATTTCGGGAAGCACATCATTCCCGGGGCGATCGAGAGCCACAAGGTCTACTCCCACGTCTTCCAGGGTTACTGGGAAGACATCGGAACCATCCGCGCCTTTTTCGAGGCGAACATTGAGCTCACGGCGGTCCTGCCGCGGTTCAACTTCTTCGACATGAGCGCGCCGGTTTTCACCCGGCCGCGTTTCCTGCCCGCCTGCAAGATCAACGGGGCCAACATCGAACAATCGCTCATCACCGAGGGGTGCATTCTCAACAGCGCCCTGATCCGCAACAGCCTCGTCGGACTCCGCAGCATCGTGGCCGAAGGCGCCCACCTCTATCGCACGGTGCTCATGGGGGCAGACTACTACGAGTCCGCGGTTTCCATCGCGCAGAATGAGGCGGAGGGCCGCCCGCGCATCGGCATCGGCCGCAGCACGCGCATCGAGAACGCCATCATCGACAAGAACTCCCGCATTGGCGACTACTGTGTCATCACGCCGGCGGGCAAACCGGCGGACATGGACCACCCCTTGTATTACATCCGGGACGGCGTTGTGGTCATCCCGCGGAACGGCTGCATTCCCCACGGCACCGTGATCTAGTCTTTCCTGCCGTTCAAACCCTCATCATGCCACCGACCCTGACGACATGTACCTTCTGCGGGGTTGGCTGTGGCATCTACCTGGACACCGCCGGCGGCCGCGTCACCGGTGTTTACCCCAGCATGTCGCACCCGTCGAATGCGGGGAAGATCTGTGTTCGCGGCTGGAATGTCCACGAAGTGGCCAGCTCCCCGGATCGGCTGAAGCGCCCGCTCCTTCGGGTTCGGGGCGCACTCCAGGAGGTGAGTTGGGATGACGCCTTTGGCTACTTGGCCCGGCGGCTGCAGGAGATTCGCGACCGGCACGGTCCGGACGCCCTCGCGTTCTTCAGCTCGCCCCGGTGCTCGAACGAGGAGAGTTACCTGCTGCAGAAACTGGCCCGCGCGGTCTTCGGCACGAACAACGTCGACCACGGCACGGGCGTCTACTGCCACAACAGCATCCACGTCTTCCTCGACATGCTGGGTGTCCCCGCCACGACCAACTCGATTGCGGACCTCGGCCGCAGCGAGGTCATCGTGGTCGATGGCGTCGATCTCGGACGCCAGTTGCCGACGATTGGGGGATGGGTGATCCGCGCCCGGCTAAACGGCGCCAAACTGATTGTGCTCGACACACGGCGGCATCGCCTGGCCGAGCAGGCGGATTACTTTCTGCAGCACCGGCCGGGAACGGAGGTGTTGCTGTACGGGGCGATGGCGAAGGTGATCTACGACCGGGGTTTGCGCGATCTCCCCTTCATCCGGGCGCACTGCCGTCGGTACGAGGGATTCCTGGAGCATCTCAAGGACTACGACCTGCTGTTGGCCGCGGAGGCCTGCGGCGTGCCGGCGGACCTGATCGAGGCGGCGGCGCTGGCCTACGGGCGGGCGGCCTGCGCCTCGATTCTCTACTCGACGGGCATCCAGAGTCGGGGGACGGAGAGCATCCAGGCGATTGTCAACCTGGCGCTGCTGACGGGGAATCTGGGCAAGGCGGGAGGCGGGATCTACGCCCTGACCGAACAGAACAATCTCCAGGGCGTGTGCGACATGGGGATGCTGCCGGAGTTCCTGCCCGGCTACCAATCGGTCGAGGACACCGCCGCGCGCCGGCGCCTCGAGTTGCTGTGGGAGACCCCGCTTCACCATCGCCCGGGATGCGGTGCCGAGGGCGTGCTCACTGACCGGAACCACGATCGGATTCGCGGGCTCTGGCTGTGCCGCTACGATCCGGTGAGCACGGCGTTTTTTGGGGACGCGGTGCAGGTGCTGGAGCAACTGGACCTGGTGGTGGTGCAGCACCTGTTTCTGACGGGCACCGCCCAGTATGCGCACGTCGTGTTGCCGGTTACGGCTTTTGGCGAGGAGGACGTTTCCTTTACCAGCACGGACCGCCGGATTCAGTTGGCGCGCAAAGTCATCCAGCCGCCGGCGGGTCCCACGCCCGCCTGGCAGCAGATCATGCACGTCGCCCGCGCCCTCGGTGCCCCGTGGAAATACCGAAGCTCAGCCGAGGTCATGGAGGAGATCGGGCAGGCGATCCCCTTCTACAGCGGGGCCAGTTACGAGAACCTGGGGCGGGAGTATGGACGCCCCTGGCCATGCACCACGGATCGGCCCCTGGGAACAGACCGTCTGTTCGAGGAAGGCATGGCGCCGGGAAGACCGTTCGCCTTTGCCGCCATCCCGCGGCCGCCCCTGCCGGAACCCGACCTCGAGTACCCGTTCCAGTTGGTTTTCGGACATTCCCTTTACTATTGGAACCAGAATGTCCTGGTCCGACACAGCGAAACCCTGAAACGCGAATACCGCATCCTGCTCCTCGACTACCCGAACGGCTTTGTCGAAATCAACACCGACGACGCCCGCCGTCTTGGGGTGCGCGATGGGGAACGCCTTCGCCTCAAGGCCCGCTCCGGATCCGCCACCGCGGCCGCGCGGGTGACGCCCGAGGTCAAGGCCGGCACCATCTTCGTCCCCTTCTTCGTTCGCGAGGTGGAACGTCAAATCGCCGGCGACGGCGCCGAAGTGGCCGATCTGGTCCCGGTCCGCGTGGAAAAGGAAGTCGCATGAAGGCGCGCATCATGGAACGAGCCGATCTGCCGCGGTTGCTCGAATCGCTGCGTCGGGATTACGAAGTGATGGCGCCGTTCCGGGGCCGGGGGCGCGACACGTTTTACGACACAGTGACCGAACAGAACCAGGGCCAGGTGGAGTTGCATCTGCCCAATCCGTTCTACCCGCCCAAGCGGTTTGTGCTGCCGCACATGGAACGTCTCTTCGTGATTCGGCGCGAAGACGGGGAGGTGCGGGTGGAGCCGACCCTGCCGTCGCGCAAGTTGGCGCTGTTCGGGATTCGCTCCTGCGACGTGGCGGGCCTGTACCATCTGGACCGCTTCTACCTGGGGCGCGACTACCGGGATCTCTACTACCAGCGGCGGCGGGAGAACCTGTTTCTGGTCAACGTCGTGTGCACCGATCCCCAGGAGGACATCGACGCCATCTGCTTCTGCGTCTGCGCGGACACGGGACCGGCCGCCCGCGATCACTTCGACCTCCAGGTCATGGACCTGGGATCGGAACTCCTGGTGGTGGCCGGTTCTCCGCAAGGGGAGGCCCGGTTCGCCGAGCCGTTCTTCCTCCCGGCCACGGCCGCCCATGTGGACCGCCGGCGGTCCATCCTGGCCGAGGTCCGGAAGCGGTTCAAGACCACGACCAGTTGGTTCCCGGCCACCGTCCGCTACGTTTCCCAGGGCTCGATTCTCGACAAGACGTGGGAGGAAATCGGCAACCGCTGTCTCGAGTGCGGCGGCTGCACGTATGTCTGCCCGGCCTGCACCTGCTTCACGGTCACCGACCGGAAGGTGGGCGAGAACGAGGTCGAGCGCGTGCGGCTATGGGACTCCTGCGCCCTCAACGGCTTTACCCTGATGGCCGGCGGCTTCAATCCCCGCCGCGCCGTCCACGACCGCCGCAACCGGCGGTTCTTCCGCAAGTTGGCCCACTACTTCATCCAGCGCGAACTCTCCGTCGCCTGCCTCGGGTGCGGCCGCTGCGCCGCCGTCTGCCACGGCGACGTCGGCATGCCCAGCGTGGTCGAGATGATCCGCCGGGCCACCGCGCCCACGGAACGGATACCGCCGACAACGACCGCGGCCCGCGCCTCATGAACCCCGCGCCGAACCAGAACATCTACGAGCCGCGCCCGGCGATTCTCGACCGTGTGGTGGAGGAGATCGCCGAGGTCAAGACGTTCTTCTGGCACTTCGCGGATCCGGCGGACCAGGAGGCGTTCCGCCGGTTCCGTCCGGGGCAGTTCGCGCAGGTCTCGCTGTTCGGCTCCGGCGAGTTCCCCGCCTCGTTGCCCCCGAGTCCGACGGAGGCTGAGACGTTTTTCACGATCCGGCAGGTGGGCAGTTGCACGGCGGCGCTGCACGACCTGAAACCGGGGCAGACCTTCGGCGTGCGCGGCCCCTACGGCAATGGGTTCCCGATGGAAGCCTACCACGGCCAGAACCTGGTGTTCGTCGCCGGCGGCATCGGGCTCATTCCGCTCCGATCCTGCATCGTCTACGCGATTGCCAACCGCGAACGCTACGGCCGGATCCAGGTGTTCTACGGATCGAAGACGCCGCGCGAACTGATGTACCGCGAGAATCTCGAGGCCTGGGGCCGCCAGGCCGGTGTGGAATGCCATCTGACCGTCGACCGCGCCCAGGACGGCTGGACGGGCAACGTCGGCGTCGTCGGCAGTCTCTTCAAGAAACCGAGCGTTCAGGTGCCGGTCCAGAACACCACCGCCTTCGTCTGCGGCCCCCCGGTCATGTTCCGGTTCGTGATTCAGGACCTCACCGCGATGGGCTTCCAGGAGGATCAAATCGTCTCGACGCTCGAACGCTACATGAAGTGCGGCGTCGGCAAGTGCGGGCACTGCTGCATTGGTGTGGCCTACGTCTGTGTGGACGGTCCCGTGTTCACCTACGCCCAAATCAAGAAGCTGGGGGAGGACATCTGATGCACGCCCTCCTCACTCAGCTTCGCCAATGCCTGCGCGGCCGCGTCTGCCTGGTCGCTCTTGGCCATCCGGACAAGGCCGACGACGCCGTCGGTTGGCGGCTGGCCGAAGCGGTTGCCGACCGGCTTTCCGGAACGTCCGCAGTGCCGGTGGGCAGTCGCCTCGTGGTTGAAGACCGCTTCGAACCTCCCAGCGGCTCGCACTCCCCGGCATCGACAGCGATGAACCGTAGCGCCGACATTCCTGTCGGCGTCATGCCGGCTGGAAAGCCGGCGCTACAAGGTCCCCAGGCGCAAGGCGCCGTAGACGTCTGGCTCGTTGGCACCGACCTCGAGCGCCACCTGCACCGTCTTTGCGCCGGGAACTGGGACCACGTGATCTTCCTGGACGCGGCCGATTTCGGGGCGGAACCGGGAGCGGTCACGTTGCTGGACCGCACCGAGATGCGGGCCCGGTTCCCCCAGTGCTCGACCCACCGCCTTTCTCTGGGGCTCGCGGCCGACATGATCGAGGGAAGAGGACCCACTCGCGCCTGGCTGCTGGCCGTACAGCCGAAGAGCCTGCGCTCGGGCGAGCCACTGTCCATCGAGGTGCGACGCGCGGTGGAAGCGTTGTCGGAGTGGATCACCGGCACCGGCTGCGCTCCGTGCCTGGCGGAGCGCCCGGCCGTTCCTGAACCCGCATGAACTCACCGGAAATCAGCGTGCTGGCGGCGATCCTGCTCTGCCTGGGCGGGGCCGTGGCCACGCTGTTGTGCGCGCGATGGCGGCGCGTGGCGGGTCTGCTCAATCTCGCGGTCACCCTGATGTCGGCGGTGCTGGTTGGCGTGGCCGTGGTTCACGTGCTCACCCACGGACCCGGGTCCGGGGCGACCTTCATGCCGTTTCCCAAGCTGGGTTTTGCCCTGCGCCTCTATGTGGACGGGTTGAGCGCGGTGTTTTTGGCGTTGGCCGCGCTGATCGCCGTTCCCGCGGCGCTCTACTCCGTCACCTACATGGATCACTACGCGGAATACGGCGTGGGCCGCTACTATCCGCATTTCCTGGTCTTTCTGTCGGCCATGTATGGCCTGGTGAGCACGACGGACATGATGTGGTTTTTCTTCATCTTCTGGCAGTTGATGACGCTGCCGGGCTACGCGTTGATCCGGTTCGAGCATCGGCGGCGCGAGAATGTGCAGGCGGCCAACCGCTATCTCTGGATGATGCAGTTGGCGTGCGCGGCGACGATGGTGGGGGCGGCGATTCTGGCGACGGGCGGCGCGGAGATGTCGGACGCGCGGGGGCGTTTGGCGTACGACTTCGACACCGTGAGCCCGCGGCTGACGGAGTTGTTGCTGGCGCGCCCCGGGTTATCCACGCTGGCGTTTGCGCTCTTTCTCCTGGGCTTCGGCATCAAGATGGGGATGTGGCCCTTTGGCGTGGTCTGGCTGCCGGCGGCGCATCCGGCGGCGCCTTCGCCGATCAGCGCCATGCTGTCCGGCGTGATGATCAAGACGGGGGTGTACGGGTTGCTCCGGTATTTTCTCTGGCTGGTGCCGGCGGAGGGGCGTGACAGCTTTCCGCTCGCGGCCTGGGGTTTCCTCATCGCCGGGCTGGGAACGATCACTCTGCTGCTGGGGACGTGGGAGGCCTTGCGGCAGGAGCAAACGAAGCGGCTGCTGGCCTTCCACAGCATCGGGCAGATCGGCTACATCCTGCTCGGGATCGGCAGCGCGCTCGCCCTGCTGGAGGCCGGGCCGGGAGCCGCGCCGCTGGCGGGTCTGGCCCTGTTCGCGGCGTTGTTCCACACGGTGAATCATGGGATTTTCAAAGGGCTGTTGTTCCTGAATGCCGGCACCCTGCTCTTCCGGTCGGGAACCCAGGACTTGAACCGGCTGGGCGGCTGGTTCCGCCACCTGCCGATCACCGGCGTCACGGCGCTCCTGGCGGCCTTCGCCATCGCCGGCGTGCCGCCCTTGAACGGCTTTGCGAGCAAATGGACGCTCTACGTGACCGGCGTGCGTGGCGGCGACTACGTCGCCTACCTGCCGGTGTGCACGGTGGTCGCGATCCTCACCAGCGCGCTGACCCTGGCGTCGTTCCTCAAGTTCTTCGGGGCCAGCTTTCTGGCCCCAGGCCGCGCGACGCCGCGGCCGACGGAACCGCTGCGGGAAGTGGGGGGCGCGATGTTGATTCCCCAGGTGTTTCTGGCGGCCCTCTGTCTCGTGCTGGGGATCCTGCCCGCCCTCGGCTACGGGTTCCTCGGCCGGGCGCTCCACGCCAGCCACCAGGGTCTCGGCAGTGTGCTCGCCGACGCCCTGCCCGCCAACACCGCTCCGCTCGCGGGCCTTGCCTGGCTGCCCGGCCAAGCCCTGCTCTGGCCACTGGCGCTCTGCGTGCTGCTGGGGTTGGCGCTTCTGGTGGCCGCGGTTCTTTACCGGCTGGGCCGCGCCGGCACCCGCCGCGTCCCCCGCTGGCAGTGCGGATACGTAACGGACGCCAACACGCCTCCCTACTCGGCGCACCATTACTACGGGGAACTCAAGCGCGTTGTCGGAACCGCGCCGCGGGTCCCGGCCGCTTCCGACACCAGTAGCGGCGCCCAGTCTGCGGCGCCTGCTCCGGCCGCGAGCGCCACCAAGAAACCATGACGTCTCCCTCGCACATTGTTGGTTGGGCCATGTTGTTCTGCCTGGCAGGAGCGACGACGGTCTGGTTTGCCGGGCGCTTGCGGCGATGGGTGGGTTGGATTTCGTTTGGCGTGGTGGCGTTGACCAGCGCGGCCATCTGGGCGGCGGCCGCGCAGGTGCTGGTGCACGGCCCCGGCCCGGCGGCGACGTTCCTGAGCGTCCCGCAATTGGGGTTTGCGCTGCGCCTGTACGTGGACGGCCTGAGCGCGGTGTTTCTGGCGTTGATCGCCACGGTGGCCTTCCTGGCGGCGCTGTATTCGCCCGCCTACCTCCAAACCCAGGCCTACGCACCGTATTCAGCGGGCCGGTATTACGCGAATTTCCTGCTGTTCGTGGCGGCGATGTACGGACTGGTGAGCACGACGGACATGCTCTGGTTCTTTTTCATTTTCTGGCAACTGATGACGCTGCCGGGCTACACCCTGATCCGGTTTGAGGCCGCGAATCCGGCCCACGCCCGCGCGGCGAGCCGCTATCTGTGGATGATGCAGTTGGCGTGCGCGCTCACGCTGCTGGGGGCCGCCCTCCTGGTTGGAGCGCCCGCCACCACCGCCGCCGGCGAGGAACTGGTCCGGGGCGACTTCGACGCGGTGAGCCACCATCTGCCGATGCTGCTGCAAACGGACGGAGTGCGGGTGGCCGTGGCGTTCGCCCTGTTTCTCACCGGGTTCGGCATCAAGCTGGGGATGTGGCCGTTTGGCGCGATCTGGCTGCCGGACGCGCATCCCGCGGCGCCCTCCCCGGTCAGCGCGATGCTCTCCGGCGTCATGATCAAGACGGGAGTCTACGGGTTGCTGCGCTACTTCCTGTGGCTGGTCCCGGAGGAAGCCCGCGAGTTCTTTCCGGCGGCCGAGTGGGGTTTGGCGCTGGCGGTGCTGGGGACGGTCACGCTGTTCCTGGGGACGCTGCGGGCCATGTTCCAGGAGCAGACGAAGCGGCTGCTGGCCTGGTCGAGCATTGGACAGGGCGGTTACATCCTGCTGGCGATTGGCGCCTGTCTGGCGCTGCTCGGCCTGCCCGAGAACCGCGGGCTGGGGTTGGCATCGTTGGCCTTGCTGGCCGCCATCTTCCACACGGTCAATCACGGCCTGTTCAAGAGCCTGCTGTTCCTGACCGCCGGATCGCTTTGGTACCGGACGGGGACGCAGGACCTGAACCGCCTGGGCGGCGCCATGCGGTACATGCCCGGGACGGGAGTCGCCGCGCTGCTGGCGTCGTTGTCCATTGCGGGGGTGCCGTTGACGAACGGGTTTGCGAGCAAGTGGTGCCTGGTGGCGGCCACGCTGCCGACCGCGGGCTGGATTCACTGGCTGCCGGCCTGTTCCGCCCTGGCCGTCCTCACCAGCGCCCTCACCCTCGCGGTCTTTGTCCAGTACTTTGGGGCCGCGTTCCTGGCGCGATCGCACCCGGAAGCGGCGCCGCACACGCCGCGCGAGGTCCCCGCCTCGATGCTGGTGGCGCAACTGCTGCCGGCCGGTCTCTGCGTGTTCCTCGGCCTCTTCCCCGGGGCGGCTTTCCTCGGAATCCAGGCGGCTCTCGACCAGAGTCGCCAGGGATTGGCCCTGCTGTTGGCGGACGCCCTGCAGTTCGAGGGCGGCTGGTGGACGGGGATCACGCTCTCTGGCGGCCATACCACGCTGACCCCGCTGTTCGTGGTGGGCCTGATGCTGCTCCTGTTTGTCCTGGCGGCCGCGCTGGCTTCGTGGGGCGGTTCCCGGCGACGGGTGGTGCGGCCGTGGTTGTGCGGCTACGCGCATCGACATGAGGGAGCCCCCTACGCCGCCCGTCATTATTATGGAGCCCTCAAGAGCTGGCTCCGGGTTCTCGGCCCGAAGAACGCCCCCGCGACGGTGCCGCGGACCTCGCCCTCGAAGACGACGCTGCCGAGCGGCGTCATGCAACCCCAGTCACCTTCGGACGTCTGAGCACCATGGGCGCACGCGAACGATTCCAGCAGTTGAAGGCCCGCTTCGGACCGGCGCTGATTCGTGCCGACCTGCCGAGCGAGCGGCGGCTCTACGTTCACATCGTTCCCGGAGCGGTGCGGGATGTGTGCCGCTACCTGTTCCGCGACCTGGACGCGCGCTACGTCATCAGCATTGGGGCCGACGATCGCCCCTACTCCGGCCGGTTCCTCGTGGCGCACAACTTCGCCTTCGACCGCGAGGAACTGTTGTGCAGCATCCTGATCCATCTGCCCCCGGACCACCCGGCGGTGGACAGTGTGGCGGACCTGATTCCGGCCGCGGGCTGGGCCGAGCGCGAGTTTCGGGACCTGGTGGGGATCGAACCGGTGGGCCATCGCTTCCCGAAACGCCTGGTGTTGCCCGACGGTTGGCCGGAGGGCGTGCACCCGCTGCGAAAGGACGTCCCGTGGAACCACAACCCGGCGGACTACGACGAGAACCGGGAGTTCGTTTTTGACGATCCGCCGGAGGGTTGCACCGTGGTCCCGTTTGGCCCGTTTCATCCGACGTTGGACGAGCCCGAGCATTTTCGGTTGTACCTCGACGGCGAAGTGGTTCGCGGCTGCGAGTATCGCGGTTTCATGGTGCACCGGGGCATCGAGAAGCTGGCGGAGTCCGTCCTCAGTTACAACGACATCCCGATGCTGGCGGAGCGGATCTGCGGCATCTGCGGTTGCGTGCACAACGTGGCCTACGCGCAGGCCGTGGAGCAGGCCATCGGGCTGTGTCCCACGCCGCGCGCCGAGTTCATCCGCACCATCATGCTCGAACTCGAGCGCCTCCACAGTCACCTGCTCTGGGTCGGCCTCGCCGGACACGTGGTGGGCTTCGACACAATGTTCATGCAGTGTTTCCGGATCCGCGAACCGTTCATGTGGCTCGCCGAACAGATCAGCGGCAACCGCAAGACCTACGCCCTTTGCCTGATCGGCGGGGTGCGCTGGGACATCACGCCCGACCACAAGACCGCCTTCCAGCACGCGCTCGATCGCCTGGAGACCGAGTGGAACGACGTCGTCGTGGCCGTCCGCAACGACCGGAACCTGCAGCGGCGCACCGCCGGCGTCGGGATCGCCAATCGCGCCCTGGTCAAGGAGTTCGGTCTCATCGGCCCCGTCGCCCGGGCCGCGGGAGTTGATATCGACGCCCGGCGCGACCACCCCTACGCCGCCTATGACCGGGTGGAGTTCGAGGTCATCACCGAGACGGACGGCGACGTCTGGAGCCGGTTGCTCGTGCGCGCCCAGGAGGTCTTCGAGTCCATCCGCATCTTGCGTCAATGCCTCGAGAAACTCCCCGTCGGTCCGCTGCAGGCGGAGCTTCCCGGCGAGCTGCCGGTCGACCGCATCGGGCTTTCTTCCGTGGAAGCGCCCCGTGGCGAGTCCCATCATTTCGTGATCTCCGGGGAGCAGAATCGTCCGCGGCGGTGGCGGGTGCGGGCGCCGACGTATCAGAATCTGCAGGGCGTTCCCGCCATGATCAAGGACCAGCAACTGGCGGACATGACGATCTCCCTGGCGAGCATCGATCCCTGCTTTTCGTGCACGGACCGCTTCGAGCTGATCGACCTCCGCTCCGGCCGGAGCCGGGTCTGCACGGCCGAGGAGTTGATCCGCTCCGGCCGGGACCGGCGGGCCGACGCCGGAAGCGTCGCTGGGGGTCAGGGTCAGGCCGCAGGCCCGTCCGCACCCCCGGTGGAGCTGCGCTGGCGCGGCCAACCTCCGGCCACCACGACCTGAGCCGCCATGAATTCCGATCTTCTACTGGCACTGCTCGGCGGGTTGGCGAACGCCTTTCTGGTGCTGTTGCTGGCGCCGGCCTTCGAAGGCGTGCTCCGCAAAGTGACCGCCCGCATCCAGTCGCGCCAGGGGCCGCCGCTCTGTCAGCCCTACTACGACTTGCTCAAACTCCTCGGCAAGGAAGACCTCGAATCCGGCGAATCGCCCGGGATGCAGCGTTTCGCGGTCTACCTGAGCCTGGCCACGACGCTCACCATCGCCGGGCTTCTCCCGCTGGGGTATGGCGCGCCGTTGAACGGCGTGGGCGACGTTCTCCTGCTGGTCTACCTGCTGACGCTGTCCAGCGTTTGCACGTTGCTGGCGGGGCTGGCGGCGGGTTCGACCTTTTCGCTGCTGGGGATGAGCCGCGAGATGATGACCGTGATCACCCTGGAACCGCTCCTGGTGGTCGCCCTCCTCGTCAGCTCGCTCCACACCCAGTCGCTGCGCATCGACACCGTCCTCGCGGGCGGAGTGTATGCGTCCACCTACTTCCCGTTCTCCGGGCTGATCCTTTTCGTGCTGCTGTTGCTCGCTTTCCAGGCGTTTCTGCAACGCGCGCCGTTCGACATCGCCGAGGCGGAAACAGAGCTGATGGACGGGCCCATGGTCGAGTACTCGGGGCCGAAGCTGGCGTTGTTCAAACACGCGCGCATGGCCAAGCTGGTTCTCTACAGCGCGCTGTTCGTGAATCTCTTTCTGCCGTGGGGGGCGACGTTGCCCTTCCCGTTGGGCTGGCTGGTCTTCTGGGGCAAGGTGGGGCTCCTGGTCCTGCTGGCGACCGTCATCGCCGCCACGCACGCGCGTTACCGGATCGACCAGGCCATCCGGTTCTTCGGCGCCTGGCTCGGCATCGCGCTGCTCGCCCTGTTGCTGGCGGCATTCGGCTACTGAACGACTCTCATCACCGCCACCCCCATGTCCTTCTTCAGCAAAATCCAGGAAGCCGCGATTTGCCTGCGGGCGGGCAAGGTCACACTCCCCTACCCTGCCGCCCCGAGTCCGGTCCCGCCGCGCTTTCGCGGGCGCCCCATCTTCGACGCCGCCAAGTGCATCGGCTGCGCCGGTTGCGCCAACAACTGCCCGGCGCGGGAGATTCTCGTTCGCGATCTCTGCCAGGAAATCCGTGTGATCCGGTATCTCGGACGCCGCTGCACCTACTGCGGGCGGTGCGCGGATGTCTGTCCCGAGAAGGCCATCACCATGAGTCACGAGTTCGAGAACGCCACGGATCGCATCGGGGACGTCGGACAGGAGATCGAGCTGTTCATGAGCACCTGTCAACGCTGTGGCCGCTGCTTCAAAGAGCCGACCGTGCTCGAGCAACTCAAGCTGAAAGGCTACCGGTTCGACGACTTCGCCCAGGAACGCTGGGTCTACCGTTCCCAAGCCTACCTGGCGGAGGACGCTGTCGTCGACGACCTCAAGATCGAACTCGACTGAGTTGGCGAACCACCCCGCCCCACGAACCCCGGCCTATGCTGAAAGAGCTCTGTCAAAGAATGTTCGGACGGTCGCTCTGGGTTTACCATGCCAACAGCGGCGGCTGTAACGGCTGCGACATCGAGGTCCTGAACGCCCTGACCCCCTACTACGATGCCGAGCGTTTCGGGATCCGGTTGGTGGGCTCGCCGCGCCACGCGGACGTCATGCTCTGTCAGGGCCCGGCGATGCGCTCGACCGGGCGCGCCCTCCAGCGCGCCTACGAAGCCATGCCCGCCCCCAAGCTCGTCTTCGCCATCGGCTCCTGCGCCTGCGGCGGCGGGGTGTGGTTCGACAGCTACAGCGTCCTCGGCCCGGTGGAGAAACTCGTGCCGGTCAACTACTACATCCCCGGTTGCCCGCCGCGTCCGGAAGCGATCATTTACGGAGTCGCCGTGGCGGTGGGACTGGTCAGCAAGAAGACCTCCCCCGTCAAATTCAAGCAGCTCGAGTTTCCCATTCCGCGTTACCACCCGGGTGAACTCAAGGGCGCGGGCGAGTTGGTGGTGTACGAGAAGGTGGACAAGGTCTGACGAACCACGGCGTGGCGACTGCGATGGGGAGTCACCCGTCTTGAAGGAAACCAGATGCACACGGATGGGAGAGAGTCGCGATGTGCCAGACGTTCCTCTCCCGGGCATGGCGGAAACGCCGGCCTGAATCCGTGTCCATCTGTGTCCATCCGTGGTTGCGGGTCTTTGCGTAGGGACGAATAGCGGGAGGGGGGGGTCGGTTTTGTGCGGGATCGACCGCTCCTGCAGACGGAGAACGCCATGATCTGGACACAGACCTACGACCCGCTGGGGAGCCGTGTGCTGTCGAC
>CAYSPU010000095.1:0-19672 GCA_964432995.1 uncultured Verrucomicrobiota bacterium | reverse complement strand
AGCGGTCGAGCGAACCGGCCAGCGGACGACCGGCGAACCAAAAAGAGTCGGAGTCCCGGGGGCGCCGCAACTCGCGCTCAGCCAAGGGCCTGCAAAACTTTGTTGCAGGTGCAACAAAGTTTTGCACGCGCCCGCCGACCAGACGCAGGATCGGACACCGGCTGTGTCTCTTCACATTCCGCCTCTCCTCACGTTCCGCCGCAGATTCCCGAGGTCGCCAGGGAAATCTGCTGAAACCCGCGGAGCCCTCGCGGTGTTGAAAAGGTGGTCACCTGGGGGATCGGCTCCGGAAGAGCGGAGTGTGACCCCGGGAGCGGATTTCCGGGCGGGCTTCATCAATGAAAACGGAACGGCGGCGCGCGCGTTGGCCCTGGGTAACCGGGGTCATCCTGGTAGTGTGTCTGGGGGCCCTCGGGACTTTTGTCTCCCGACTGCGGACACCGAAACCCCCGCCACCCGAGAAGCTCGTCAAGGTCGAACGCGGCGCCATCGCGCGCTCCGTGGTGGCCGTCGGACGAGTCGAGCCGCTCTCCAAGGTGGAGGTGAAGTCCAAGGCCAACGGCATCATTCAGTCGCTGTTGGTGGAGGATGGCGACCCAGTGGAGGAAGGTCAGATTCTGGCGGAACTGGACAAGGAGTATCTGGACGCCCAGGTCCGCGAAGCCCGGGCCCGGCACGAGGCGGAAGAGGCCGGTCTTCAAGTGGCCGTCGCGGCGGCGGCCAAGGCGAAGATCGAGGCGGCCAACCCCGAGCTCGAGTTCATCCGTCGTGACTATGAGCGGGTCAAGGCGCTGGTGGCGGAAGGGGTGGCCTCGCCCCAGGCACTCGACGAAGCCCAGAAGAACCACGAGGTGAGCCGCAACCGTCGGGAATTGCTGGAAGCGGCCGCCGAGAGCGCCGCAGCTCAGGTCAGCGAGGCGCGCGCGCGCGTGGCCGCCGCCCGCGCGGCGCTCGATCTCGCCGAGGAAAGCCGCCGGCACGCGACCATTCGTTCCCCGATCCGCGGCGTCGTGCTCCTTCGGGAAACGGAGGTGGGGGACGCGGTTTCCTCGATTCTCAACCTGGGCAGCGCGGCCACGTTGATCATGACCTTGGGCGACGTCAGCAGTGTCTACGTTGAAGGTCAGGTGGACGAGGCGGACGTGGGGAAGATTCGCATGGATCTGCCGGTGCGCACCACGGTGGAATCGTTCCCGGGGGAGAGCTTCACCGGCACGGTGACCCGCATCGCCCCCATGGGCAAGGAGAAGGAAAACGTGACCACCTTCGAAGTGCGGGTTTCGATCGCCAACCCCCAGGGCAAGCTGCGCGTCCACATGAGCGCCAACGCGGAGATCATCCTCGAAGACCGACCGAACGCGCTCTTGGTGCCGGAGGCAGCCCTGCTCTATGACGCCAAAGGTCAACCGGCGGTTCAACTGCGCGACCCGGGTGCCCCCGGCGGGATGCGTCGGACAGCCGTGAAGACGGGCATTTCGAACGGCCAGCGGACCGAAATCCTCGAAGGGCTCAGCGAGGGCGCCGAGTTGGTACTCCCATGACCTGGTGGCACGAGATGCTCACGCAGACCGTCCAGAACGTCTGGGCGCACAAACTCCGCAGCGCCCTCACGATGTTCGGCGTCGCCTGGGGAGTCGCCTCCATCATCTTCATGATGGCGATCGGCGATGGTTTCAAGGAGGGCTACCGCCAGTCGATGTACGCCCTGGGGACCGACATTGCCATCGTTTGGGGAGGGCGCACGAGCGGTCAGGCCGGCGACCAGCGCGCCGGGCGCCCCGTCCGACTGACGGCTGACGACGTCGACGCCATCCTCGCGGAATGCCCCCTGGTGCGGCACGCCACCCCCGAACTGGAACGGTCGCTGCCGGTGGCCAGCCCCCACAACTCCGGGCGCTTCTCCGCCCACGGCGTCGGCCCCATCTACCAGCACATCCGCTCCCTCCGCCTCTCGGCCGGACGCCACCTCACCGACGAAGACTGCCGCGAACAGAGAGCCGTCTGCTTGATTGGCGACCAGGTGAAACAGCAGCTCTTCGCCGATCGCCCGGCCACCGGAGCCCAAATCCGGATCCAAGGCATCCCCTTCCTGGTCATCGGCGAGATCGAGAAGAAGGACCAGAACAACTCCTACAACGGGTATGACGGCGAGAAGATCATCGTTCCCTACGACACCATGGCGCGCCACTTTCCCGATCCGCGGCCGTTCGTAGGAGTCGGGTTGCTGGACAACATCATCTTCATGCCGCGGTCGGCCGATGACCACGAAGCCGCGGTGCGCCAGGTGAAGACGGTTCTGGGCCGACGCCACGGGTTCCAGCCGAACGACGAGGGGGCACTCTGGATCTGGGACACGGTGGAAGGGGCGCGCATGGTGAATCGAGTGTATGAGTCGATGCAGATCTTCCTGGCGTTTGTCGCCGTGATCACGTTGGGACTGGGCGGCCTGGGGGTGATGAACATCATGCTGGTCGCGGTGGCGGAGCGTACTCGCGAGATCGGGATCAAGAAGGCCATCGGCGCCACGCCCGGCCACATCCAGCTCGAGTTCTTCCTGGAAGCGCTGCTGCTCACCCTGGTGAGCGGCGCCGCCGGTGTGGCCTTCGCCTGGGTCGTGAGCCACGGTGTCAGTCAACTGTCGCTGCCGACCATGTTCGCGGGGCTGCCCATCGAGCGCCGAACGGCGCTGTTGGCCGCCGCAACGCTGATCCTGGTGGGCGTGCTGTCAGGCTTCTACCCGGCCCGACGCGCTAGCCAACTCACCCCGGTCGAAGCTCTGAGGTACGAATGATCCGTCACGTTTTCGGCGAGGTCTGGAACACCCTGGCTCACTATCGGTTGCGGTCGACGCTCACGATGCTGAGCGTCACCTGGGGGGTGGCGTCGCTGTTGCTCCTGCTGTCGTATGGCAACGGCTTCGAGGTGGCGTTGGTCCGGGCCTTTGACCAGATCGGCAAAGACCTGATCGTGGTGTTTCCGGGACAAACCAGTCAGCAGGCGGGCGGCGAGCGGGCCGGACGGCGGATCCTCCTGGAACTGAGCGACGTGAAGGTCATCGAGGAAGGCGTGCCGACTGTCGAAGCCGTCTCTCCGGAACTGCGACGCTACCTGCCGGTCAACTATGGCTATCGCACCCGCGACTACGGCATCGCCGGGGTCTACGCCAGCTTCGAGCGCATCCGGGATACCGAAGTCGCCAGCGGCCGTTTTCTCTCCGCCGACGATGTCCTTCATCGCCGCCGGGTCGCGGTGATCGGCGCGGATCTCAAGAAGGAGTTGTTTAGTGGCCGGCCCGCGGAGGGTGCCGACATCAAGATCAGTGGCGTCCGGTTCACGGTCATTGGTGTGCTCCGCAAGAAGACCCAGATCACCAACTACACGACCCCGGACGACAACACGGCCTTTGTCCCCTACTCCACCCTGGCCGGCCTGGGCACCACGGGCTCGCCGCTCAGTATCGCCGGCAAACGCGTGGTCAAGAGACTGCTCAGGGAGGTGGATGCCCGGTACCTGAACAACATCGTGCTCGTGCCGGTCCACAATTGCTTCCGCGATCGCGTGGTCGAGGACGTGCGCGCCGCGTTGGCCCGCGCCCACCACTTCGGTGTGCGCGATGAACGCGCCGTCACCATCCTGGACTGGAACCGGTTCCGGAGCCTGGTGACCAGCATCAGCCTCGGCCTCCAGCTCCTCCTCACCATCATCGGCATGCTGACCCTGAGCATCGGCGCTGTCGGCGTCATGAACATCCTCCTCGTTTCCGTCACAGAGCGCACCCGGGAGATCGGGATCCTCAAAGCCCTGGGCGCCCGGCGGCGTCACATCCTGACCCAGATTCTCCTCGAGGGGATCGCCTTGACCGCCACTGGCGGCTTTTTCGGCTTCTTGCTCGCCGTGCTGCTCACGCACGGGATTGGCAGTCTCCCCCTCTTGGGACCGATCTTCCAGGACACTTCCGGACGAAGCGACATACACCTCACCATATCCTGGTCGGCGCTGCTGATCTCCACCGCCCTGCTGATCGCCGTGGGCCTCGTCGCCGGCCTGCTTCCCGCCCTCCACGCCTCCCGCCTGGATCCGGTTCAGGCCATGCGCAGCGAGTAGACCCGCCGTCCGTCGCCTTCTCCGCCTCGACCACCAGCCTGTCGGAGGCCTCGCCACCGTTTGGTTTGTATAGGATCCCGCCGCCGAGGCGGGATCTTCCCGGAGCCGACAGAGCGCCCATCCGCAAGGGCGAAAGCCGCGCGCTGACCGGGGACGACCGAGCCCGCCGCGCCACTTACGCGAGGATCCGGGCTTCGCGTGCGTCCTTGCCTCGGACGCGTCGCGTGCTAGCCTCCCGCTGTCGCCACCAGGAATCGCCGGTGCCGACCACAACAGGCTGCTCATGCCAAACGTGACCTTCCGCGTTCACTACGCCACCCAATGGGGGGAGGAACTGTTTTTCGAACGCCGGTTGCCGGCCGGCAAGGGAGGCGAAACACGCCTCGAACAGCAACCGATGCAGTACGCGGCCGACGGCTTCTGGACGCTCTCCTGGAACGTCGATGACCCGCAGACCGTTCTCGAGTATCGCTATCTGTTTCGCGGTCGGGATGGGGACATCCTGCGCGAACCGGCGTTCCGCCAACTGGAACTCTCCGGGAACGTCCAGGCGGTATTCGACGAGTGGTTCTCCGCGGAATGGCCGGAAGCCGCCTTTCTGCGGCAGGCCTTTGCCGGAGTCATCTTTCAGCCCGCGCGGACACCGCCGCCCCAGGCCACCCCGGTCGACGGTCGCCGGCTCCGCCTCGCGCTGCGCGCGGCCCGCGTTCCGGATGGGCATCGAGTCTGTGTCACGGGCGGTCATCCGCTCCTGGGGAACTGGGATCCGGCGCAGGCGCGGCCCATGTCGGGTGAGCACTACCCGCTGTGGGAACTGGATCTGCCGGCGGAGCAGTTCGGCGCCGGCGCCGAGTTCAAGTTCGGTTTCTGGGACGAGCGTTCGGCGCGGCTGGTGCGGTTCGAAGGGGGTACGAACCGTTGGCTCGCCACTCCGCCGACGACCGCGGGCGCCGTGGTCTTCCACTGCGAACGGTTCCGCGACGAGACCTTGTGGAAAGGGGCGGGCGTGGCCATTCCGGTCTTCTCGTTGCGCCGCCGCCACGGTTACGGGATCGGGGAGTTCGCTGACCTGGCGCCATTCGCGGAATGGGCCGCCCGCTGCGGCATGCACCTGGTGCAGTTGCTCCCCGTGAACGACACCACCAGCGACCTCTCGCGGCAGGACTCGTACCCCTACAAGGCCATCTCGACGGCGGCGCTGCATCCGATCTATCTCAACTTGGATCGTGTGTTCCGCGAATACCAGTGTCCGCTGACGGAGGGTCACGCCGAACGCCGCGATGCCTTGAACCGCCTGCCCGAGTTGGACTACGAAGCGGTGCTGCAAGGGAAACTCGACGCCTTGCGGCAACTGTTCGCTCAGGTCAGCGAGGTGGCCCTGACCGATGGCGTGTTCCGCGCCTATGTGCGCACGCAAGCCGGCTGGCTGCAACCGTATGCGGCCTTCTGCCGACTGCGCGATCAGCATGGCACGGCCGACTTCACCCGATGGGGACCCGATGCCAGCTACCGACCCCGGAAGATCCGGGCGTGGTTCCAGGACGGCGCCCTCGAGTTCGAAGAAGTCATGTTCCATTGCTGGATCCAGTTCCACCTCGACCGGCAACTCGGCGAGGCTTTGGCCGCCGGACACCGCCACGGTGTCGCCTTCAAGGGCGACCTGCCCATCGGCATCAACCGCTCGAGCGTCGAAGCCTGGACGGAACCCGGACTCTTCCGCATGGACCGCCAGACGGGAGCGCCCCCGGACGCGTTTGCCGTATTGGGTCAGAACTGGGGCTTTCCCACGTATGATTGGGAACGCATGGAAGCCGACGGCTACGCCTGGTGGGAGCGGAGGCTGCACCGGATGTCGGCCGCGTTTGATGCGTTGCGGATCGATCACATTCTCGGCTTCTTCCGGATTTGGGAGATTCCCCGGGAATACCGCGAGGGTATCCTGGGGCATTACCATCCCGCTCTGCCACTCCGCCGGGAGGAGATCCACCAGGCGGGGTTCACCAGGAAACCGGAGAAGTTCAGTGTGGGCGCCGTGGCGGCGCCAAGGCTGCCGGAGTTTTTTGGCAACTCGGCGGCGACGGTGGGGCGCCACCTGCTCGCGCGGGACACCGATGGGTTCTACCGTTTGCGCCCGGCATTTGCCGCGGCGGAGGCGCGGCAGGCCTGGTACGCGCGGGCTGGCCTGAAACCGGTCGCCGACGAGATTGAAGAAGGAGTGACCCGGCTCGGGTACGAGGTGTTGTTTCTCGAGGACCCGGACCAGCCGGACCGATTTCATCCGCGCATCAACCTCATGGACACGGCGCTCTTCCGGGCGCTGACGGCGGCGGAGCAGAAGGCACTGCGGGCGCTGCACGACGACTTCTACTTCCGCCGGCACAGCCGGTTCTGGGAGCGGGAAGCCATGAAGAAGCTGCCGGCGCTGATGGACGCCTCGCCGATGTTGATCTGCGGGGAGGACCTGGGAATGGTCCCGGATTCGGTGCCGGTGGTGCTGCAGCGGTTGGGCCTGTTAAGCCTGGAAGTCCAGCGTTGGCCCAAACGCCTCGGCCAACGCCTGGGGCGTCCCGAGGATTACCCCTACCTCTCCGTTTGCACCACCTCCACGCACGACATGTCCACCCTCCGCGGCTGGTGGGAGGAAGAACCGGAGCTGCGCCAACTCTTCTGGACTGAAGTCATGGAGCGCGAGGGCGTCGCGCCCGAAGAATGTTCGCCGGAGATTTGCCGATTCATCATCGAACAGAACCTGGCGGCGGCCTCGATGTGGTGCATCCTGCCGCTGCAGGACTGGTTGGGGATGGACGCGCGTTGGCGGCGGCCAGTCGCCGCCGAAGAGCGGATCAACGTCCCGGCCAATCCCCAACACTACTGGTGCTACCGCATGCACCTGACCATCGAACAATTGCTCGAAGCCGAAACCACCAACCGCACCATTGCCGGACGGATCGCCGCCGCCGGCCGCGGCCGCGCCGAGGACTGAGAGCGGGCGGAGCCCGCGCGCCGCCCGCCCAACGGACGATTGCACTCAAACCGGAACCCATCCGCATCCCGAGGCATTATGGACAAACCGCGTCTCTCGTTTTGGCAGATCTGGAACATGAGCTTCGGCTTCTTCGGCATCCAGTTCGGCTGGGGACTGCAGATGAGCAACATGAGCGCGATCTACGAGTGCCTGGGCGCGCGGGAGGATCAGATCGCCTGGCTCTGGATCGCCGCTCCGCTCACCGGCCTCATCGTCCAACCGCTGGTCGGCTATTTCAGCGACCGCACCTGGACGCGACTCGGCCGCCGGCGACCGTACTTTCTGGGCGGTGCCATCCTATCCAGCCTCGCGCTCATCGCCATGCCCAACTCGTCCGCCCTCTGGATGGCGGCGGGCCTGCTCTGGATCCTCGACGCGAGCATTAACATCACGATGGAGCCGTTCCGGGCGTTCGTGGGCGACATGCTCCCCAAGGAACAGCGCAAGAGCGGTTTCGCCATGCAGAGTCTCCTGATCGGCCTCGGCGCCGTGCTCTCCTCGGCCCTGCCCTACATCCTCACCAACAGCTTCGGAGTGAGCAAGGAAGCCACGGTCGAAAGCGCGATTCCTGCTTCGGTGCGGTTGGCGTTCTACATCGGTTCGGGAGTCTTCATCGCCGCGGTGCTGTTCACCATCCTCACGACCCGCGAGTATCCCCCGGAAGACCTCGCTGCCTTTCGGAAGATGAAGGCGGAGTCAACCGGTGTCGGCCGCGCCTTCCGCGAGATCTTCGCCGGCATCGGTTCGATGCCCAAGCCCATGCGCCAGCTCGCTGTGGTCCAGTTCTTCACCTGGTTCGCGCTCTTCTGCATGTGGATCTACTTCGTGCCCGCCGTCGGGAAGCATGTGTTCCACGGGACGCCGCTCGGTGTTCACGACGCTTCCCTGAAAAGCCGCCTTGAAAGCGCCGAAGGCCGGCCCTACCTCGCGGAGGCGGCGGCGATCTCCCGCGCCTACGAAACCCGGCGAAAGCAACTCGATGAGGATGCCCAACGCCACGCGCCGGCCGGCGCCTGGTACGATCCCCTTCTCCAGATGCTCGGCCTCCGCGCCGCCGCCCCCGATGCCGGCCAACACCTGGACGCCGCATCCCTCCGCCAACTCATGGCCGCTCACGCCGGCGCTTCGGCTGAACCCACGAAAACCGAATCCGACAGCCCGCTCGTCCGGAACTTCGCCGCCGTGCTCCTGAAACACCAGGTTGCCCGGCCCGACTCCCCCAACGCCGCCGCCGCCGCGGACGAGATCCACCGGGATCTGGCCGCCGCCCGCAGTTACCAGGAAGGGGCCGCGTGGGGCGGCGTCTGTTTCTCCACTTACAACGGCACCGCCTTCGTGGTCGCCTTCGCGCTATTGGCCCTGGTGCGACGGTTCAGCGCCCGCACGATCCACCGCGTCAGCCTCGTCGCCGGCGGGGCCGGTCTGATCCTGGCCGTCATGCTCCGGCACCCGCACGCCCTCCTCATCTCGATGGTGCTGGTCGGCGTCGCCTGGGCCAGCATCCTTTCCATGCCCTACGCCATGCTCTCCAACGCCATCCCCGCCGCCCAAATGGGATTCTACATGGGCGTATTCAACTTCTTCATCGTCCTGCCCCAGATCCTCGCCTCTGCCGGGCTGGGCACCCTGATGAAAACCGTGCTCGGCGACAATCCGATGAACGCCGTCCTCTTGGGCGGTTGCTCGATGATCCTCGCCGGCGCCTGCGTCAGCTTCGTCTCCAAGGACGTAGACGCCATGCGAAATGCAGAGGGAGGTTGAGAGGTTGGGAGGTTCACGGTTCACGGTTGGGAGGTTCACGGTTCACGGTTGGGAGGTTCACGGTTCACGGTGGGGAGGTTCACGGTTCACGGTGGGGAGGTTCACGGTTGCGGGGTTGAGAGGTCCAAGCTCGGGCGGAGTGATGTCAACAGTCTGTGAGGTTCCTATGAAATACCAACTCCAGGCAGGAACGCGCGGCGGCGCGCGTCCGTCGGGATCAGTTCGCCAGGCCATATCGCCGCATCAGGTAGGGCGACCTCTCCGAGGGCGCCGCGAGATGCAGTCGCCATACCATTTGTCTTCGGCGCGATGCGGAGTCGCGCCCTACCAGTTTTCGGGGCAAACTCCCATCTGCCGACGTCAGGCGGCGCACATCTCCGTTTCCGACAAATCAGCGCGGACTCACGTCCGCGGCTACGAGACGGATGATAGGCCCCCGAATTGGGCGTCCTTGCCCGACCGCCGTCTGCGTTCCGGAAGTGAGCGCGATCGTTCGACGTTTTCACCCCCCCTCTGAACCTTCTCCTGCCATGAGACAGAGCATCCTCATTCTCCTCGCGGTCGTGCTCACGACCACACCGCTCCTCGCCGCTTCGCCGACCGTTCACAAGGTT
The DNA here is from genome assembly GCA_964432995.1 of uncultured Verrucomicrobiota bacterium. GTDB lineage: Bacteria > Verrucomicrobiota > Verrucomicrobiia > Limisphaerales > JAHDYP01 > CAYSPU01. Next base: position 10,168 of record CAYSPU010000095.1, on the reverse strand, counting down.
GAGCCTCCTGGTTGGTGGATCGGGCATTCGTGGAATCCCGTGCGCCTGCTGATCGAAGGCCGCGACCTGACCGGAGCCCGACTCGCCGCTACCGACGGCCTCAGCACGGGCCCGGTCACCGTATCCGCCAACGGCTGTTGGGCCCTCGTGGACGTCACCATCGCCGCCAACGCCGCGCCTGGACCTCGTGCTCTGCAACTGGTCACCGCCGACGGCACCGCCGAAGTCGCGCTCGACCTGCAACCCAAGCTGCCCACCGAAGACCGGTTCCAGGGCTTCAGCCCCGACGACGTCCTGTACCTCCTGATGCCGGACCGCTTCGCCAACGGCGACCCGCTCAACGACCACCCCGCCGCTTCGCCCGGTCTGCTGGATCGCACCAAACCCCGTCATTATCACGGCGGCGACCTCGCCGGCGTCAGGCAACGCCTGCCGTACCTTCGCGACCTCGGCGTCACCGCCCTCTGGATGACGCCCTGGTACGACAACGTCAACCACCTCAACCGTCTCGAGAAATACACTGCCGACAACCGCCGCGAAGCTAAGGGCACGCCCTCCACCGATTACCACGGCTACGGCGCGGTTGACTTCTACGGCGTCGAAGAACGATTCGGCGATGTGGCCACCCTCCGGGAGTTGGTGGACGCCGCCCATCGCTGCGGCCTGAAGGTCGTGCAGGACCAAGTAGCCAATCATACCGGCCCCTACCACCGGTGGACCACCAACACCCCCACGCCCACCTGGTACAACGGCACCGTCGCCCGTCACCTCGAGAACAAATGGGAAACGTGGTCCATCGCCGACCCGCAGGCGCCGGAGGAAAAACGCCGACAAACCCTCGAGGGCTGGTTCATCAATCTCTTGCCCGACCTCAACCAGAATGACCGTGAGACCAGCGCTTACCTCATCCAAAACTCCCTCTGGTGGCTCGGCGTGACCGGCCTCGACGCCATCCGCCAGGATACGCTCCCCTACGTCCCGCGCGACCACTGGGCGCGCTGGACCACCGCCGTCAAACGCGAGCACCCGCAGGTCACGATCCTCGGCGAAATGTGGGACGGCAACCCCAAGCTCGTCGCCTTCTTCCAAGGGGGACGTCCCGCCTTCGACGGTGTCGACACCGGGGTGGACACGCTCTTCGACTTCCCGCTCTGCTACGCGGTGCGCGATGTCTTCGCCAAAGGCCAGCCCATGACCCGCCTCTCCGAAACGCTGGCCGCCGACACCAACTACGTGAACCCGCGCGTGCTCGTGACGTTCCTGGGCCTGCACGACATGCCCCGGTTCCTCAACGAAGACGGCGCCGATCCCGTTGGCCTGAACCTCGCCTACACATTCCTCCTCACCACCCGCGGCACGCCGCTCATCTACTACGGCGACGAAATCGCCATGCGCGGCGGTGGGGACCCGGACAACCGCCGCGATTTCCCCGGCGGCTTCGCGGGCGACCCGCGGGACGCCTTCACTGCCGCCGGCCGCACGCCCGAACAGGACACGGTGTTCCGGCACGTTCAGCGATTGCTCCGGCTCCGCCGCGAACTCGAACCCCTCCGCCGCGGCGATCTGCAGATCGCGCACGCGTCGCGCGACACCTTCGCGTGTGTGCGGCGGAGCGGTGAGCGCCCGGTGCTGGTCGTCATCCACAACGGCCGCCAGCCTGCCGAACTCAAGCTCGAGGCCGCGGCCATCGGCATCGCCCGCGACGCCGTCCTCCACGACCGACTGCACGACGGCGGGGAGATCCGAGCGGCGAACGGGATCCTCCGCATCACGTTGCCCGCGCGCTCGGCGGCCATCTGCGCGCCGTGAGGCGAAGGACTGTGGGACGGTGCGGCAGTACGACGGTGCGACGGTGCGATGACGCGATGGTGGAGGTCCTGGCGCATCCCGGCACATGACCTCCTCCTCTATCCGCGCCCATCGGCGTCGTCCGCGGTCTGCGGTTCTCATCCGAGGAATCCGCCGGGCCGCCGCACGTCGTCAAGATTGCACCCTCGCCTTGGGCGTCGGAGCGATCTAGAGTCCTTGAAGTTCAAAACACGTTGTTGACCGAGTTCGACCGGCAGGTTTTTCTCAAGGCAACAGATGGCGATTTCCCGTGCATCGTCGGCTCCGTGCGAGCCAGGGTCCAAGATGGCATCTGTCATATTGGCCGGCTGATCGTGCATCCGCATTTCCAGGGTCGGGGGATCGGCAGCGCGCTCATGCGCCGGATCGAACGTCATTTTGCGCAGGCGCACCATTTCGAGTTGTTCACCGGTCATCGCAGCAGTCGCAATCTCGCACTGTATCAGCGCCTGGGTTATGCTCCATTCCGAGAGCAGAAGGCTTCCGACAGGCTCACGCTTGTTTTCCTGCGGAAGCCGTCGCCCCGACAACCAACGGGTCGAGGCAAGCCCGAGCCCGCGCACACATCTTCGTAATATGAGCAAGACACACATTGCGTTCACCGAGCAGTCCCAGGGCGCCTCACCGGAGCGTTTGGGCAAGGCGCTGGGCTCGCGCAGTTCCTTGGGCCCGGCCGGCTCCACGTCGGAGGTCATTCGGGAGCTGGGCAGGTTCTTCCGGCGCAACGGCTACGTCCGCCGCCAGAATCCGAAGCGTCTGAAGCGCGACGGATACATGGGCTACAAGAAGGGCGACGAAGTCAGGTTGACGGCGCAGGACGAGCAGGAGTTGCAGACCATCCGGGAGCTTCTGACACGAGCGGGCTTTTGTCCCGGGCGCCCGTTTGTGAAGGGGCGGCAGTTTCGCCAGCCGATCTACGGGCGTGAAGCGGTGCGTCAGTTTCTGCGATTGGTAAAGGGCGGAGGGCGCGCCAAGTCGGGTCGTCGAAAGGGGTAACCCCGCAAACGGGCAAGTCGCACGTCGCTTTGTCAGGTTACCCGGAAACTGGGAGGGCGCGACTCCGAGCAGGACTCGCGAGCAGGCTCCGAGCAGGACTCGCGAGCAGGTTCCCGCATCGCGCCGCAGTGGACTGGTTCGGGGACAGCATGCCGCGGCGCCCTCGGAGATGTCGCCCTACCTTTCATCCGAAGCGGTATCCCAGAATGGGTAGGGGGGCATGGGGCTATCCACGGCTCGTGCAACTTTTTGTCGTAGGTGCAACAGAGTTTTGCAGCGCCCGCGGGCAGGGGTTGGGGAAGCTTCACGCCGTCCCGCCGCGTTTGAGTTCCTTGAGGCGCTGGGCTTCGGGGCGGCCACTGTAGTGGGGGTCGAGGGGGTAGCAGCCGCTGACCAGGCCATGGCGCGGCGCCGTGGTGCAGTCGCTGAAGGTTCGACAGATCCGACTCTTGAGGAGGGCGCCTTTCGAAACGGCGTCGGCCAGCATCTCCGGATAGCTCAGGACGGCGCGGCCCACGCCAACGAGGTCCACCCAGCCCTGTCGCAGGACCGCTTGGGCGACCCGCGGCAGAAACTCCTGGAGATAGCTGTAGGCGGAGCCGATCAGCACAAGGCCGGGAGGTGCCTTGGCTTTCAATTGCCGGACGGCCTGGACCTGCCGCGCCACGCCCACCAAGGGATCCTCCGGAGGTCGGTAAGCATCGGAAGGCGGATAGGCGGCGGGCCGCTGGATGTGCGGGTTGTAGTAGGGCGATCCGCCCGTGACATTCAACAGCTTGACCCCCAGACGGGAGCAGAGGTCCATGAACTGCAAGGCTTCAGTGAGGTCGGGCTCGAGCGGGTTCTCGAAGGGTGTCCCGAAGGCATAGCAGTAGGGCAGGCAGGCGGAGTAATCCTCGGGGATTCCCGGCCCGGGGTGTCCCGGCTGGGAGCGATCGGGATCGGGCCGGAAAGGGACGAGGTCGAACGCGCTCAGCCGGACGGCGATGTCGATGGGGTTGCCGTCGGCCCGGATGCCCGCGACGATTTCGCGCAGAATCCGTGTCCGGTTGTCAAACGAGCCGCCGTAGCGACCGGGTCGGGTGTGGGCGGCGAGGAATTCGTGCAGGAGGTAACCGTGGCAGTGTTTGATGTCGACGAAATCCGCGCCGGCGTTCCAGGCGACGCGCGCGGCGTGAACGTAATGGGCGACGAGAGTGGGGATCTCCGCGTCGGGAACCAGGTGGAGCGGACAGGATGCGGGAAACCGCCGGTCGAGAAGCGGGTGGTGGAAAGCAATCCATGGCTCGGGTCGGCGCGAGTCTTGGGGGCGGCAGAACCGCCCCGAGTGGGTCAGTTGGAAGCCGACGATGACGTCGGCGGCGGAGCCGTAGCGCGTGTGGTGGGCGTCGAGCAACCCCTTCCGCAGTTCGGCCAGGCTGGCCTGAGTTGCTTCGTTGATCACCAGTTGATGGGGATTGGCCCGGCCTTCGGGGCAGACGGCCATGGCCTCCCCGCCGAAGACGAGTTTGGCGCCGCTTTCGCCAAACCGCTGCCAGCGCCGGCGCGTGTCGTCGGTTGGTTCTCCCGTGATGGTGCCGTCCCAGCCTTCCATGGGCTGGACGACCCAGCGGTTGCCGATGCGTTTGCCGTTGATCTCGATTCCCTCGAGGGGTTGGGCGAGCGGCGAGTCGCTGTCGGTCAGGATCTGGTCGTCACAGGGGAGGTTCAGGCTGAGCGCGGCGACCGCCTCGCGGAACTGCGCGGACGACTTGAGCGTCGGCAGGCGGACGATGGGAGTGGGTTTCGGCATGCGCTCAGGCGAAGAAGGTTGGGTAGGGTTCCCCGCGGGCTTCGCGAAGAATGATCAATGCCAGCTCGCGAGCGTGGTAGTCGCCCCAGAGGGAGCTTTCGCCGTTAGGGACGGACTGACCGGGAGGGATGTAGTCCCAGCCGTTGGGGCGGTGGTAGACCGAGTGCAGGATCAGGCCCTGGTGGCGGCGATCCGTGCTGAGGTAGGGCTCGGCGAACAGCGTGCGGGCGATGGTGAATCCGGCCTGTCGATAGCGCGTCCCGGGTCGGGTTTGGCCATGAGCGCGGAGGTAGTTACCTAGCCGGATCAAGCCCTGAGCGGAGATGGCTGCAGCCGAGCTATCGACCGGTTCCCAGGCGTTGAAGGGGTCGGCGGGGGAATCCAGGTAGTTACCGAGGCGATGCAGGTTGGGCGCACCGGTGTCCCACATGGGGATGCCGTCGGTGCACGAATTGGCGAGATAGAATTCGGCGGCGGCGGTAGCGGCACGCAACATGGTTCTCCGGAGGGCGGCGAGCGTCGTCGGACCGGCGGCGATCTCGGCGTCAGCGGTGCTGGCATCGCGCGCGCCGGCGCCGGGATCGGCGCGCAAGGCCGAGCGGAGTTCGTCCTCGGAAACGGTCTCGAAGAACTCGAGCTGTTCGGCGAAGCCGAGGAGTCCCCAGCCGAGGCCGCGGGTCCAGGTGCTGAAAGGGGAGTATCCCTGCTGGGTGTTGGGGCACCGAAAACTGCCGTCGTTCAGGTTGAAGATGCACTCGTGCACCGTCCGGCCAGGGACGTCGTAGAGGTCGCGGCCTTCTCCGTAGTAGACGCAGTAGCGGGCGGTGGCTTGCACATGCCGAACGAGCCGCCCGAGGAGGGAGATCTTCCGGTCGCGTTCGCCCATCAGGACGTGCCCGAGTCGATGGGCCAACGCCAGCACGCGCATCGAACGGATGGTGTCAACGAACAGCGAGTGCGGCCCGTTGAAGGAGTAGACAAATCCGGCGCCACCTCCGAGGTGGGTCCAGCGGGCGGCTTGGACGGCGCCAGAGGCGCGGAGGGCGAGTTCGTAGAGTTGGCGCTCGCGCCGGTCGCCGGGGATCTTCTGCTCGCGGAGGAAGCGCCAGAGGTTGCCGTAGGTGGAGACGTTGTTGAACCCGTGGTCATGGACTCCGATGTGGGAGACGTGGCTGGGCATGCGTTCGATGGTCAAACGGCGGCCCAGTTCGAGGAACCGTTTCTCGCCGGTGGCATCGAATTGCAGCAGAGCGGATCCGAACTGGAAGCCCTGGGTCCATTCGGTCCAGCCGCGGGCGACGTAGCGTCCCTGGCGGGTGAACACGGGGGCACCGTCGGAAGGCTTCCAGGTCCTTTCGATGCTGAGGATCTTGGGAGCGGAGAGGGTAAAGAGGCGTTCGGCGGCGTTGCGGAGGCACTGGGTGGTCAGGGTGGTATCGAGCTTCGTTGCCATGGCGCGCAGTGTGACTGGTGATTCGTGACGAGCCGGCGTATTTCACACCTTTTCGGCGCAGGGGCCAAGCCTGGAACTTGAGCCTGGAACTTCAAGGCTAGTGTCTCGCCGCATCCATTTCATGCCGGACGCGGAGCAACTGCTCCAATCGTTCCAGCCTTTGCTTCAGGTCCGCGATCTCCGTTTCTTTCTGTCTCAGTGCGGCCTGCTGTTCCTCGACCTTTTGGTTCAGCCCCTGGATGGCGGCCAATGCGACGCCACCGGCGTCGACGGTGGTAATGTGGCGGTCGTCTTCGCCCAGGCCGAAGGCGGCGTGGAAATCCTGCGCGACCGGCCCGAGGTGACGGACGTCGGCAGACTCGTCTTTGTAGCGCCAGGTATGGACCGGCAGAGCGGCGACTTTCCCGAGGACTTCCTGCGGGTTGGCGGGGGCGAAGTCGGTTTTGGCGTTGCGGTCGCTGCCCTGGGAAACGGTGCCGCGGACGGTCACGTTGCCGTTGGCGGCCCAGGCGAGGGACCAGTTGGTGGCGCTGCCGCCTTGTTTGACGCCGAGGAGGCCGCCGCTGTAGCCGTAGAGCGCCGGTCCATCGGGGGTCTCGCTGCCAAAGGCCTTGCCGCTGCCGTACCAGCCGACGCCGTGGTTGTTGTCGCCGCGCAGGAGGATGTCCTGGTCGTTCATCACGGTGGTGCCGTAGAAACTCACTCGCTGCGCGTCGTCCCAGCGAAGCGCGACTTTCTGGCTGCTGCCGGCCGAGCCGAGGACGCCACCGCCGTTGCCGAAGAGGGCCGGGCCGTTGATGTTGACCGAGGCGAAGAGCTTGCCGCTCCCGTACCAGCCCAGGCCATGGAGGGTGTCGCTTCCGGTCCGCAGGTACAGGTCGTGATCATTGAGGCGCGCGTTGCCGCCGAGGTTCAGCGCATCGGCCCCGGCCACGCCTCCGATCCCGACCGGTCCGAGGAACGTGTTGGCGGCGCTGAAGGTCTGGGCGGCATTCAGCCGAGGCACATTCGCCGACAGCCGGGCGTCGGCGATCGTGCCGGTGAGGGTCGACGCCGGCAGGCTGGTCAAAGCGGATCCGTCTCCCTGGAAGCTGGTGGCAGCGACCGTGCCGTTCACCTTGAGGGCGATCGCGGGATCGCTGGCAGTGCCAATGCCGACACCTTGGCTTGCGGTCAAGGTGAGCGTGGGCGCCGTGAGCTGCATTGCGGCTCCGGACGTGAGCACCGCCGAGTTAACCGACGCGAGCCGGAGGTAATGGCCAGCTTCGATGACCACGTTGTTGGCGCTCTGAAGGCTCGTGTCATGCCCAATCTCGACCGACATATCGTTGCCCACCGTGGCGTTCAAATCCCGCTGCGCCTTGACGAAGAACTCTTCCGATCCTCTCCTGTCCTCGAACCGGATCTCGTTCCCTTCGCCGGGGGCCCCACCGGGGCTCGAGTGCGACAGGATGGTGCTCCGCGTCTTGTTGGCGGGCAGCTCGTAGGGAGGCATGTTCATGTCGTTGTTGAGACTCCCGGTGATTACCGGTTGATCGGGGTCACCCTGGAGGAACTCGACGAGCACTTCGTGACCCACTCGGGGGAGGAATATTGCGCCGTAGGCGTTGCCCGCCCAGGGCCTGGTGGGCCGAATCCAAGCGCTGGCGGTGTCGTCGGCCGCGCCACGGCGGTCCCAATGGAATCGGACCTTCACCCGCCCGAATTTGTCGACATAGATCTCCTCGCCGGCCGGGCCGGTGACCTTTGCCGTGCTGGCGTGCGCGACGGGTTTGGGTGTCTTCAGCGCCGGCCGATACGGCAGGGCGACCGGGATGACCTCGAACTGGTTGCCGTAGTACAGGCTGGCCACGCCGTTCGTGATGCGACGGAATGCCCCATGCCGGATCGCGGTCACCACGTACTCGCCCGCCAGCCCCGCGTCGGTGCGGTCCTCGATGGTGAAGACGTGCCCCGGGCGAAGGTCCGGGACATTTCCGCCTCCCACCATGGTGGCCCGTTCGAGGCCGTAGCGCTCGACGCGGAACCTCGCGAGCGCCTCGTTCTCAGCCCTGGTCGTTCCCGACGAGCCGAACTCGTACCGCTCGCCTCTCCCGGTCTCGTTCGACTGGACGGCGGTCAAGTCGGTTCTGGAGGTCGTGAAGTCGTAGGATCGGACCCGGGACGTCATGGTAGACTCCCGCGTGGACTTCTGGAAGGTGCGGACGAACTCCGTACCGGCGGGAATGTTGGTGGCCGTGTTGCCGTAGTAGCGGAAGGGCGAGTTCGGCACCGCGAGGTAGGCTCCCGAGCTGTCGCCGAGGATGGGGTTCAGGCCATCCGCGCTGAAGAAGTAGAAGACGCCCTGGTCTTCGAGCAGTCGATTGAAGAAGTTCAGGTCCGTCTCGCCGAACTGCACGACGTATTCCCGTGTGGGGTAAGTGCCCACAAACGACGCACTCAGCGCGTTGGACGTCACCTCCTGGTACAGGCTCGTCACCACCGCGGGCACGGTCATCCGCTGGTAGATCCGGTAATCGGTCGAGAGTGCCAGATAGGCGAGCGGCGACTCGAGGCGGAACGTGTAGAGGGCGCTGTTGCCATCGTAGGCGGCGAGGGAGCAGCCGGTAACGACGCCCTCGAAGCGGGTGCTGCGACCGTTCCGGACAAAACGGAGGGAAACCGGCAGACCGATCTGCTCGTCGGGAACCAGGTTGGGACGAGGCGCCAGCACTTCGACGACGTACTCGTACGGTTCCGACATAGCCTCCCGGCCGGTAAACGCCGTGACCGTGCCGAACTCGCTGCCTGCCAGCCGAAAGGCGAACGCGGGCGCGGTGCCACTGTTCGAGCTGACAAGCGAGAGCGCCTCAAACGGGAGCGGCTCGGTGCTGCTCATGGGATTGGCTGTCTCCATCCAACCCTCGTAGGCAGCCGATCCGCCGTCATCGATGTTGGCGGGCTTCACTGCGCCCAGCCCGATTGCCTCCGTGGTGACCGATCGCGGGGCCAGTGCCGCGCCGTTCAGGTTGGTCAGGCCATTCCCGTTTCCGGCGAAGCCGCCGGCGAACTGGTTGGCCGCATTGTTGAAGGTCACCGGATTCCCGTAGGTGCCGGCGAGATTGGCGGCCGGCAAGGGACCGCTCAATTCACCCGCCGGCAGCGCCACCAGACCGCTGGCATCGCCGACAAAACCGCTCGCGGTGATCGTCCCATGGACCTCGAGTTCCGAAACGGGATTGGTCGTGCCGAGGCCGACGAAACCATCGAGGAAGATCGCGTTGGAACCGACGAGGCTGAAGGGGGAAACGCCGGCTGGGCCCTGGGGACCGGGGGGGCCTTGGGGGCCGGCAATCCCCTGCGGGCCTTGGGCGCCAGTGGCACCGGTGGCGCCTTGCGGACCGACGGGTCCCACGGGCCCGGTGAGACCGATCGGCCCCTGTGGCCCCTGCGGGCCGGCGGGGGTCAGTGCATACAAGGCGTAAGGTGCAGGAGTGAGCGCCTGGCGTGGGGAAAGAGGGGTGAAGGCGGAGGCGCTCCCGTTGGTGCGCACGGCGAGTTCGAGCCATCGCGCTTCGCCATTGAAGGCATTGGTGCCGAAGTTGAGTGTTGTGCTGAAGGTGCCGGCGGTGACGGTGACGGTGTTGGTGACCGTGGCCCCGATTTGCGTGCCGGCGCTGAGGGCATCATACAGCGCGAATCGGAGGTCGAAGCGTCCGCTGGCGGGATTGGCGCCGTCACTGAGTCGACCCTGGTAGGTAAACGCGTAGTCCAGCGTTGCGGCTGAGGCGGAGTTCAGCAAACCCACAAGGAGGCTGAGCCGGGCGAGAGAACCCATCGCACGGCCAAGGGGTGTCGGCGGCGGTCTTCTCTCCGCACCGGGTGCAGTCGGACGCGGGGGACCGGGCGACGGCTGGGGAATGTCGAGTCGCGAACGAAAGAGATGGCTGTCGAGAAATGTGAGATTCATGGGATGAGCATAATGAGTGTTGGCGGACAGAACGGTCACAGTCGCGCCAGGTGAAGACCCCCGTCCACCCGGAGCACCTCGCCGGTGCTGAAGGGCAGCAACCCCTGCGCGATGGCCGCCACCGCCTTGC
>CAYSPU010000094.1:430-19942 GCA_964432995.1 uncultured Verrucomicrobiota bacterium | reverse complement strand
GGACACGGATCCGGTCATCCCCGGGGAAAACCGAGAAACAGCAAACTCTGCGGGATCTCCATGCAGTTCGGTTTGAAACAGAAGGGCGCCAAGGACCGCAAAGGCTAGTGGGTCTTGTTGTACCGGATGGTCTCGACTTCGCCACTCCACTTTCCCCACGCAACCCCGTTCGTCGTTCGCTCTCGCCAGGGCGACATAATAGCGCATCACGTCCTCAAACGACAGATCCAAAAGGCCGGCCAGGCCCGCCTCCTTGATGCGATCGATCGAGAACACGGCATCCAGCATCCCACCCTCGATGTCCAAGTCCGCCGCGCGCTCCAAGTCATTCCTGAATTCCTCGATCAAGGCCATGGCCTCCGGCCGCCCGCTGATCGCCAACCCTACAAGGCAGGTCAGTGGTGGGCCGCTCGCTGTCGGCTCGCCTCGTAGAGAAACACGGCTGCCGCGCTCGCCACGTTCAACGAGTCCACACCGCGTTGCATCGGCAGCGACACGGCTTCATCACAGGCCTGAAGCACTCCGGGCGTAAGACCATACCCCTCGCTGCCAAAGACCAGGCAGCAGTCACCGCCGAGATCGGCCTCGGCGAGCGTGCGTTGATCCGCGTGCGGATGCGCCGCCACACAGCGAATGCCGGAGTCGCGGAGCCCCGCCAGCGTGCGCACCAGGCTCGACGTCTCGAGGATCGGCAGGCGAAACACCGCGCCCATCGAAGTGCGGACCGCCCGACGCAGGTAAGGACTCGCGCAGGTTTCGCCAGCCACGAACCCCTGGACTCCGAGGGCGGCGGCGTTGCGCACGAGCGTGCCCAGGTTCTCGGCGCTGGACAATCCTTCCACCGCGACCAGCAAGCGGGGTGGCGGAGCGCCCCCGAGGATCTGGTCCAAGCCGATCGGGTCCGGAACCCGGGCGAGGGCGAGCAATCCCTGGTACATCGAGAAGCCGGTCAACGACTCGAGGCGCTCCTTCTCGGCCACATACACCCGCACGTCAGCGCCGCGCTGCTCGAGCAGTCTCTGGAAATCCGGCAGCCAGCGAGGCGGCAGAAGGACCGACAGGATCCGCAGCGGGCTTTCGATGAGGCGGCGCACGACCTTCTCGCCTTCGGCCACGAAGACGCCCTGCTGCCGATGCTCCTCCTGTCGACGCATCGTCCGGTAGGGGGCCAGGTCCGGGTGCTGGAAATCGTCGATGTGTTCAACGTGGATCATGAAGCGCAGGGGCTCCGCGCCATTCATTGCTGCTGCCGGCGTTCCGCTTTGTTCAGCACCTTCACCTTCACATCTTCCTGAATGACCAGGGAGTTCGGGGGCACACTGTGGGTGAGGAAGACGTTCGCCCCGACGGTGCTCCCGGCGCCCACGACGGTATCGCCGCCCATGATCGTGGCGCCGGCATAGATGGTGACGCGGTCCTCGATTGTGGGATGGCGCTTCTGTCCGCGCAACGCCTGGCCGCCGGACAACGAGCGCGCGACGAGGCCAACGCCCTGGTACATGCGAACGTGGTTGCCGATCGTGGTCGTTTCGCCGACCACCGTGCCGGTACAGTGATCGACGAAGAAATGCGAACCGATGCGCGCGCCCGGGTGGAGGTCCAGTCCCGACCGCGAGTGGGCCCATTCGGTCATGATCCGGGGGATGAGCGGCACCTCCCGCCGGTGGAGCTCGTGGGCCAGACGCTGGACGGCCACGGCTTCCACGAAGGGATAGGCCACGATGACCTCCTCGGCGCTGAGGGCGGCGGGGTCACCCCCGTGTGCGGCTTCCACATCGGTCTGCAGCAATTCACGGATGGCGGGCAGCCGGCTCAGCAAATCGGCCGTGTACGCCCGGGCCAGCGCACGCACCTCACGACGGGACGTCCGGGTGGACCGCGGATACTCGAGGCTCTTGCCGATCTCCCGCTCGAGGCGCGCGCGCACCGTCCGCAAACGCTGGGCGGTGGTCACGCGCAGACACGAGGAGTGCAGCAGGCGCTCCTCGAAGTAACCCGGAAACAACAAGCGCAGCAGATCCGTCGTGATCCTCTCGATGGCGCGTTTCGACGGCAGGTTCTTGCCGTCGACGTGGTTGATCCCTCCCACCTTCGCGTAGGAGGCGAGCAGCGCATTTGTGAGTCTGGCGATCGAAACGCCCACGGCCGGCGAGTATCCGACCGGCCCCCCGGAAACGCAATAGGGACGGCGGCCCCCGGATCCTCGCGCAAGTGGCGCGGTGGCTTCGGTCGTCCCCGGTCAGCGCGCGGTTTTCGCCCCTGCGGGCGGACATTTCACGCCGGGAGCGTGAAATGTCCGGGTTAGGCGCGGATGCGGGCTCTTTGCCCCCTGATGGATCGCTCTTGTCACGCGGCCAGGTTTGGGTAAGATCCCCGAGAACCATGAAACCCAACAATCGAAGTGTCTCTCCTTTGGCCTGGAGCCTCGCCGGACTGGCGGCTCTAGGGATAAGTCTCGCGCAAGCACAAACAGTCATTCCTGAGTCAGTCGCCCTTCCATCTTCGGCGCTGGACCTGACCAAGCCGGGCTTCGTCGTACGGGTTTTTCAGGCCACCGGCGCCACTTTGGAGAACACGCTGTCCCGCGCGGAGAACCAGATCGCGGGGTTCCTCATCAATCCGGACACCGGTCAGCCATTCGAGAACATCGCGGACATGTCCCTTTTCAACGCGGACGGCACCTATGACGAGGAACTGGCCGTCTCCTATGGCTCGAGCTTCTTCCCAGGCATCCCCGGAACCGAGGCGACCACCGTCAACATCGCGCTCGAAGCGATCACGTACGTGGAATTGGACCCGGGGACCTATGCCATGGTGGTTACCAGCGACGATGGTGCCAAGATCAGTGCGGGCAACGTATTCGACCGGGTGGAGGAGATCGTGCTGGTCGAGAGCCCCTCCACGGCGGAGAAAGTGTGTGAGTTTACGATCACCAAGGCGGGTGTATATCCCTTCCGCTTGGTGTATGAGCAGGGGAGCGGTGGCTACAGCGTCAACTGGTACACCGCGGAGCCCGGCAACACGGGCAACCGGGTGCTGCTGAACGACACCGCCAGCGGCGGCATCGCGTGCTACCGGGCCTTGAAAGCCGGGACCGTCACCACCGGCCCGACGATCGGCGCGACCTCGCCTCTGCCGAATGCCCTCAACGTGGCGCCGTCCGCCGGCATGAAGGTCACCATCAAGGATGGCACCACCGCGCTGAACGTCTCCTCCGTCAGAGTGTTCCGAAACAGTGTCGACGTCACGGCGGGCGCGACGATTGGCCCCAAGTCCGGCGCCCTCACCTCGGTGGCCTATACGCCGACCACGCTTCCCGACCCGCTGGCGGTCGAAGAATACAAATTGACCTTCGACGATCCGACGGCCGCGGGAGGCACCCGCGAGGCGGTCTTTACCTTCACCGTCGCTCCCTACGCGAACTACACTCTGCCGGAACCGATCTGGCGCGAGACCTTCGACACGGTGGCGGAAGGGACACTGCCGACCGGTTGGACAACGGTGACTCCCCTGGTCGGCTCGGGCGTCGAAGACTTAAGCAACCCAAGCTCGGACAGTTATCTGGTGTGGGTGGTCATCACGAAGCAACGCGTGACGGATATTGGCACCGCTGGCGGCTGGAACGCCACCTACCGACTCAACACCCCGGAGGCGTACATCAACGGTCAGAGAATCGAGAGCTTGGTGGAAAACCAGTTTGCCTATCACGAATCCGACATTCGTAGCGGGAGTCAGTATGCCGAGCTCTTCACGCCGGAGATCGATCTTACTGGCAAGACCAACATCTACCTCGTGTATCATAGCATCTACACCCAGAACCAAGACAACATCGCCGGCGTCGAATACTCCGTGAACGGTGGCACCACCTGGCTGCCGGTGGTCTACATGATCGACAAAGACGACTTCATCTACACCGACCAAAGCGTCTTCGATCCGGAAGGCACCCTCAACGAGCTGCACACCGACACTGCCGACTATACCGACCCGGATTCGGGGGAGTTTGTCGGCGACACCTACGGCGCCTTTGTGAAGGCGGACCAGGCTACTTGGCCGGACCTCACTCCGTACATCAGCGGCCGCATCAACGATGACCAGTTCGAATCCAAGCGCATCGAGAAATTCCGCCTGCCGCAGGCCGACAACCAGGCGCGCGTCAAGGTCCGTTTCTTCCAGGCTGGCACCGCCAGTTGGTTCTTTGGCGTGGACAACGTGGGCTTGTACAGCATCGTCGAAGCAGCCGACGCCGGAACGCTCGGCGCCAGCCTCACCGCCGGCAAGCTCGTGTTGACCTGGACCAGCGGCGCCAGTCTCCAGTCGGCCGACAGCGTCACCGGACCCTGGACCAACGTGACCGCCTCAAGCCCGTTCGAGGTCGACCCCGTCGGCGCGGCCAAGTTCTATCGGCTGACGCAGTAACGCTGCTCAGAGGGCCGAAGAGCCTTGGACTGGCCGGAGGGCGTTGCCGCTCTCCGGCCAGTTCCTTTTTTCGCCCACGCGCCAAGGAGGGAACGGCCGGACGGAATTGCCGCCTTGTCGACCAACAGGCGTTTGTCCTACGATGCGCCGCAACCTCGGAGGAGACGCGGGCCGCCAGGTCGCCAACGGACGGTCCCGGGGCACGAGGAGTTTGCGGGAAATGCCTATGGAAGCAGTCAGAGCATTCTTCAAGAAGGACCAGTTCGCGGCGCACTCGGGCATCCGGTTGGTGTCGGTGGCCGCGGGGGAGGCGGTGGCGGAGATGTCGGTGGAACCGTACCACTGCAACGGGGTGGGAATCGCTCACGGCGGAGCGATCTTCACGCTGGCGGACTTCGCTTTTGCGGCGGCCTCGAACTCGCACGGGACGGTGGCCGTCGCGATCACGGCGAGCATCTCGTTCCTCAAGGCGGTGGAGAGCGGCGCGGTCCTGCGCGCCGCCGCCAGGGAGGTTGCCTGCGGCGGCCGGGTTGGCACGTACACCATCGAGGTCACCAGCCGGCAGGGAGATCGGGTGGCGCTCTTCCAGGGGACGGTCTACCGGAAGAACGAACCGCTCCCGGTGTAATCCCCGGTGTCAAATCCCCAATGTAAAACCCCAAATCCTCAATCCCCAATCCCCGATTGATTGGGGATTTGGGATTTCTGATTTGGGATTGGCGATCCCGCTCCGCGGGCTCCTTCTCCACCGTCTGTAATGTTGGGGGGTGACAACGCAGCCGCTTTGTGTTTAGCTCGCCGCCACAAAACACCACAACCGCAGGCGCTACGGCGCCGTCACCATTCCCTTATGAGCATCCCGACTGTCACCGCCCTGAAGAAGGTAACCCGCAACGTCCGTCCGCTCGTCGAGAACGCCCTCGCGCAGACCGGCGGTCTGCTCCGGCTCGCCCCCAACTGGGTGCCGCGCTCGTTCCTCCAGCCCGGCAAACGCCTCAAGCTGCACCCCGACGATCTCTACGCCTACGGCCTGGACCGGGGCGGCATCGACGAACGCTGGTTCGCCTCGACGACTCCGGCAGCGAACGAGAACCGGACCCCGGACGAAGGGCTGAGCTATGTGGTGGCGGGTCGCCGGCGCACGACGTTGCAGGAAGCGATTGCCGAGTGCGGCGAGTTGGTTCTGGGCAAGCGGTTGTGGCGGAAATACGGGCGTTGGCCGGTGTATTCGAAGTTCTTCGACAACATGGGCCCCATTCCGCACCACATGCATCAGAACGCGAAGCAGGCCAAGCTCGTCGGCCAGGAGGGCAAGCCCGAGTCCTACTATTTCCCGCCCCAACACAACAACGTGGGGAACAACTTCCCCTACACGTTCTTCGGGTTCGAACCTGGCACGACCAAGGAACAGGCGCGGCGGTGCCTCGAGAACTGGAACAAGGGCGACAACGGGATCCTCGATTTGTCGAAGGCCTACCGTTTGAAGCCAGGGACCGGCTGGCTGGTTGGCCCCTGCCTGCTGCACGCTCCGGGATCTCTCTGCACCTATGAACCCCAGTGGGGCTCCGACGTTTTCGGAATGTACCAGAACCTGGTTGAAGGCCGCTCCGTCCCCTGGAGCCTCCTGGTCAAGGACGTGCCCAGGAAATACCAGCACGACCTCGATTACCTCGTCGACCAACTGGACTGGGAGGCCAACGTGGACCCGAAGTTCAAGGACCACCATTACCTCGAACCCGTGCCGGTGGCGGACACGCGCGCCGAGGGTTACGTCGACCGCTGGATTGTCTATGGCAAGATCGACGACCAGCAGTACTTCACGGCCAAGGAACTGACGGTGGACCCCGGCGCGAAGTGCACCGTGCGCGACGCGGGCCCCTACGGCCTCATCTGCACCCAGGGCATCGGCCGCATCAACGGCCAGCCGCTGAACAGCCCCAAGCTGATCCGGTTCGTCGAGCTCACCGAGGACGAGTACTTCTGCACGGAGTTCGCCGCCAAGGCCGGCGTGGTCTTCGAGAACACCAGCGAAACCGAACCGCTGGTCGTGCTCCGCTACTTCGGACCCGACACCAACCCGGATGCCCCGGCGGTGGGCGCCTACCGCAAGAACCAGTTCTAGACCGCGGATCGCAGGCCGGCCAGGCTCCACGTGTCTGGCCTTTGACCGCGGTCTTCCATATCAAGTACAGTGAGCTGTCTCCGTGGTACCCGGGTTCATCCTTGGTCTACCACGGGATCGGCAGGTCACTCGCGTCCCAGGGGTCTTCGTCGGTGGGCGGGATGATCCCGCTCCGCACCGCGTCGCGCCTTTGCTCTCGGAGCGCCTCGGCGGCGGCCTCGTCCCGTCCGGCGCAGCAAGCCCAGTAGGGAAGGCCGCTGCCGCACCAGCACGGCTTCCGGCCGTGGGGCTCGAGCCTGGCTGCCTCGTAACGATCCCGCAACCAGTCGATGCCGGCGTCGCCCATGTGGTCCACGAAAAAGTCGTCCCACCACTCTTCGCTGAGCGTGGTGGCCATCCGGACGAACAGCGGCCAATGACGCCGGGCGATGGTCTGGACACGCCGGCGCCGCCGAGGGTGCGCACGGGCGATCTCGAGGATCAGCTGCGCCAACAACCGAACCTCCGCATCGGAGTGCTCACCCAGGACACGGAGGCGCTGTTGGTTCTTCCCCGAGATGCTGGATTGCCGGAGGAAGCCGTCGAGTTCGACGAGGCACTCAATCCGGTCGCGCTCCGCGCGCGGCCGGCGCTGACAGTCTTTGCAGATGTGCTGGCGATGACCGCGTCCGGAGAACCTCTCGTTGGCGCGGACGCGCCCGCAGATGTGGCAGAAGTGGCCCATGGGCGTGGGCGGGGAAAGGGGCGCCGAGCGTCACGTCTCAGTCGCTGTCCCTTTCGGAGGGGGAATAGCCTTTCGCAGCCGGCGGTTCACCTCGTCGACGGAGAAGTGTTCAGGGTCCCATTTGGGGCCCATCCACTCGAGGAGTCGCTCACGGCATCCGTGATGGGGGTCCTTGGCGGCGGCGATGAACTCGGCGTGAGCCCAAACACCGCCGCAGTCCTCAACGGGATCTGCCCGGGCGCCATCGATACAGCGGGGATACTCGACGCCGGGCTCTGCCGGATCGATTCGCTCCACCTCGACGGTCAGCCGCCAGTCATCGCCAAAGTCAAAGCGGTAGCGGCACTTCGTCCGCACGCGCCGTACGAGTTCGCAGAGGAGCGGGATCTCTTCCTCCTCGTCCTGCTCTCCGACTTCGGGAGCGTCCTCGTCAAAGACGCTGTAGCCGTAGACCTCGACGCTGAGCGCCTTCAGTCTCTCTCGTTCTTCTTTCCGGGAGAGGTGTTCTCGTCGGATGCGGCGTTCTTCGACCAGGAAGAGTGCATCTCGGTCGAGGAGCCAATTGGTGGGAGTGCCGTAGCGCCGTCCCTTGATCACGAACTCGGACCCATGGTCCCCGGTCCAACCGAATGCGGTTCGAATTGCGTGGTCCAGGAAATCGACAGGGAGATCTCCAGGGAATTCGAGGCAGCGCCAGATGGGCGGTGCAAGGGAGTCTATGGTGACCTTCAGGCGATAGATGCGGAGCGGCGGCTCCGGGTCGGGAGACGGGGCGTCGTCTGGTTCGGCGTCGTTCTTGTTCATTGGAGTTGGATACTCAGCCCTCGAACCCGCAAAAGGTAGGGACGCCCGGCTCGGGCGTCCGCAAGAGCGTACACCTCTGCATGCCGCTGGCGGACGCGCGAGGCCGCGCGCCCCTGCCTGCTGCTGGCGGTTCATGCAGAAGCACGGACACACCTCACAGCGTCGCCAGGGCCTCAAGGCCGGGTGACAGCGGTTCGTTCGGATTCGCCACCAAGTTGCGGAGGAGCGGCGCCGCCTCTTTCCACTGGTGGGAGAGCGGCGGTAACAGGGCGTCGTCCGCGGAGGCCGGCCCGGGCAGGCGGCTTTCGATGGCGAGCGCCCGGGCGAGCGGCAGGATCGCGGCCAGCAAGGCGGCGCGGGCCTCTTCCTCGAGCCCGCCGTCGGCCAGCAACCGCGCCATCTTGAGCTTGCGGCCGGCTTGATCGCGCTCGGCCTTTGCGCGCGCCAGTTCCTCGGCCGAGAGCGGCGTCGGCGACGCGGCCTCCGTCTCCGGAGAAAGTGGGCGCGCGGCGCGCGTGGTGCGGCTGATCAGGCCGGCAGCGATGAGGCGTTCGAGGGCCTCGTCAGTGGCGCGATCGATGACCTCGAGCTGGGTTGGGGCCAGCGGATCGGTCTGACCGGGGCCGAACAACTCCTGGTGTAGTCCGGCGAGCCGCTCGCGCCATTGGTTGGCGTCGCGTTCGACGATGACCACCAGCACGGAATGCGGACCGGCTTGCGGGTAGCGTTCCTCGCAGCGGACCAGGGCGCCGTTGATCTTCTCGCGGGCGAGCTGGGCGAAGGCCAGGGCGCGGTCGGCCGGCAGCGCCGGTTTCTGACCTCCGACTTCTGACTTCTGACTTCTGACTTCTGACCGCTGACCTCTGCCCTCTGCGCCTGGCGTCACCAACTGCTGGAGACGCTCGACAAAGGCTGCGCGGCCGGTCCGGAGTTTGATTTCCTTCACCTTGCCGGCTTCATCGAGAACGCTCGCGGCGACGGTCGTCTTGGTGGCCAGCGTGTCCAGCATCCGATGTTCGATCGAGTTCTCGGAGATGAGGTTGACGACCGTCACCGCCTTGGTCTGGTGCTTGCGCCAGGCGCGGGCGATGCGTTGCTCGAGTTTGGCGGGGTTCCAGGGGAGGTCGCAGTTGATGACGACGCTGGCGTTCTGGAGGTTGAGGCCGGTGGCGCCCGAGTCGGTGCTGAGGAAGACGCGGCAGGCGGGGTCGGTTTTGAAGGCGTTGATTTCGGCGCGGCGGCGTTTCTGGGGGACGCTGCCGGTGTGCCAGGCATAACCGTGGCCCCGGCGGTCGCAGAGATCCCGCGCCAGTTCCAGCATGCGTTCCCACTCGGAGAAGACGATGACCTTGGCGTCGTTCTCGCGGCAGTCCTCCAGGATCTTCTCGAGTTCGGCCAGCTTGGGGCAACCCCGGTCGTCGGGGTCGAGGATGTAGTTGGAGTCGCAGATCATGCGCATCATGGCGAGCTCGCGCTGGAGCTTGTCCTGCTGCTGCTGGGTGAGCGGCCGGCGCAGGGCGACGTTCACCAACCACATGACCTGCTGTTCGTGCGCCGCGTAGTGCTGTTTCTGAGCGTCGCTGAGGGGCACGAAGTGGTTCCGGTCGGTGCGTTCGGGCAATTCGGTTTCGACGTCGGCCTTGCGGCGCCGGAGCATGTGCGGCCGGATGCGGTGGTGGAGTTGGTCGAGGTTGCGATAGCCGATAGGCCGGCCGCGGTCGTCCAACTCGTAGAAATCCCGGTTGAACCGGAAGAGCGGGCCGAGGACCGTCGGGTTGAGGAAATCCATCAGCGAGTGCAACTCGTCGATCCGGTTCTCGATGGGGGTGCCGGTCAGGACGAAGGCGTAGCGGCTCCGGAGGCGTTTGACGGCCTGGGCGGTCTTGGTACTCCAGTTCTTGATCCGCTGGGCCTCGTCGAGCACCACAATGTCCGGGCGGAGGCGGGCGTTGACGTCGAGGGCGTCGATCACCATCTGCTCGTAGTTGACGATGGTGAAGAACGGGGGATTGGCGTAGGCGCGCAGGCGCTGGGGAGGCCCGCCGAACACGAGCTGGTACGGCAGGGTGGTGAACTTGCGGATCTGCTCCTCCCACTCGGTCTTGAGCGAGGCGGGCGTGACGACGAGGGCGCGCCGGGCCTGACCGAGCCGCTCGAGCAGCGCGCAGGCGGCGATGGCCTGGATCGTCTTGCCCAGGCCCATTTCGTCGGCGAGCAGGGCCCGCTCGGCAAACGCCAGGTGCAGCATCCCCTCACGCTGATACGGAAAGAGCGGAACGGTGGTCTCCTGCGCGGGCCATTCGCCGCTCTGGACTTTCAGTTCGTATTCGCGCCGCAGTCGCTTGCGCTCGGCGGCGTGGTCGCGGTTCTCGAGCCAGGGAGCGATCTCCTGCGAGAGGCGGATCTGCGGGAAGTCCCCGGCCCGAAGCTGCTCGAGGGCCGTCACCGCGGCTTCCGGCGATCCGTTCGTCAGGCGGCCATCGGCATCGAACCACTTCCGCAAGGCTCTCGGTAGTGGACCGCCTCCGTCCAGCACCCGAAGGGTGTCGGCGACCGGGTCGACCACGACTTCGATCCGCGTCGATCCGCCTTTGGCGGCGGCGGCGAACAGGCGCCGGAACCGGGTCTGCAGATGGAGCAGCACGGCCTCGACGTGTTTGCAGGTGCCGAGTCCGTTGATCCGGAAATCAACGCAGTCGCAGGCGAACTGGCGCTGGCGCACATCGCGGATCTCGACCGAGTAGGTCAGCCCGCTCCTGGACTGCACTCGGAAGTTCGAGAAGACGGGATGTCGCGAATCGGCATTGGCGATTCCGAAGGCCTCCTGCTGGGCGCGCAAGCGGCGCTTGTTGATTTCGTCGAGGTCGGTCGTCCTCCAGTCGTGAGCGGACGGGACCCGGATGTCGGGGGCGGTCTTTGCGGCGGCCATTCGGGGATCATCGGGGCGCGGCGGGGGGCGTCAAAGCGGAGTTGTTGGCACCTGTTCACACGTTGTTCACCGTCGGACCGCGGAGGGGGAACCGGGTGAGTTCCACGGATTGGGTATTTGACCGCGGATTTCGCGGATGGACGCGGATGGAGGCGGAGAGAAAAGAGGAGAAAGCGGTCCCTCTCCTCTCTTCGCGCTCCCCTCTGCTACCACCGCGTTTGCGTGATCCCTTGCCCGAGCAGGGGCACGAGGTCGCGGGCGGCCCGGGCGTCGTAGTTGAAGATCGTGAATCCCTTCGTGCCCAGCCGGCGCGTGATCTCGATCTGGCCGATCACCCGGTCCGGGGTCAATTCCCAGGCGCCGATACCCGGATAACACGGCACGCGCCCGGCCCAGACGGTCTGGCGCCTGACGGAGTTCTCGAACTGGGTGTCGCTCGCCGTGTAGTCCATCGGGCAGACGAAATCCAGGTAGCCGCGGTCGCACCAGAGTTTCCAGTCCTGGCCGATGCTATCGCGGTCGGCCGGCCAGTTGCGGAAGACGGCGGCCGAAATGCGGATGCCCGGGCGCGCGGCTCGGGCCTGCTGACTGACGGCCTGAACGACCGCCGTGATGTGCGCGCGCCGCCAATCCAGCCATGCGGCATGGTGGGGACCGTTCCTCTGAACATCCTGCGGCCAGTGTGCCAGGGGCTGGGCCAGGGTCTGGGCGAAGCGCTCCCGGCAGCCGGCACAGAAACAGTGGTCGGCATCCGGGTAGCGGATGTAGTCGAAGTGGAGGCCATCGACCGGATAGCGCCGCGCGATCTCGACCATGGAATCGATTTCGAGCTTCTGGTTCTCCGGATGGGACGGACAGAGCCAGCGCTCCTCGGTGCCGCGCGCGTCGGCCTGGAGACGTCCGGCCCGGCGCATCTGTTCGACGAACTCCTTCGGGGCGGCGCCGAGGTTCCAGTTCACTTTCCAGACGTGAATCTGCAGGCCTCGCTTGCGGCAGGCGCTCAGGCAGAGGTCGAGTTGGTCTCCGCGATCGGCAACCTGGGGAGCGACGGGGAGAACGGTGCTCGGGTAGTAGGCCACGCCTCCCCAGAGGAGATTCGGCAGAATGGCGGTGAAGCCGTTCTCGGTCAGGCGCCGGATGGCTGCGTCCCAGTCCATGCCTTCGACGCCGAACGCGCTGTGACACCAGAAGGCGCGGAACTCCCCGGCGAGCGGGCGTTGGGCGGCGGCAAAGGCCTCGAGCAGGCGGTCGGCGGCCTGGGTGGCGTGAGCGCAGGCCTCGGGGTAGCGGCCGGCGCGGCGGAAGGCGACGGCCTGATCGCGCAGACGACGCGTCGTTTCGAGTCGCTCCAATACCCGCGGATCCGCGCCGCCGGTGCGCACGATGCGGGTGGCCGCCTCCGGGTAACTCCGGCAGCCCGCGATCCGCCCGACGCGCTCGATAGCCGCGTCGGCCGTGCGCTGCCAGATTTCGGGGACCAGATAGCCGGCCATGGCCAGGAGCATCTGGCGTTGTTTGGGCGCGTCCGTGCCGAGGAGCACATGGGAGACTTCGATCGCGTTGGTGGAAGCCACGGCGGCGGCGTGTCCGGTGGGGTGGCCTTGGGGGTCCACCCAATGAGCCACCACGGTGCTGGCGCCCGGCACCGGTTTGGGTTCGAGAATGTTCCACGAGGCTTGCCGCACCACGTCCGGGGCTCCGGGGATGGCGCCACCCACGAACCGCAGGGCGGCGAATCCGCCGGGTTGCGCGGGGCGCGCGAAGGAGCCGGCATCGATTTTCGCGGCGGGGCGCAGCCGGGCCGGCATGCCGAAGAAGGCCAGCAACCGCCCACCGGACTCGAGATAGCGCACCAGCGCGTCGACGGACTCGTCCGGCATCGTGGGGTTGTGGGGCAAGACCACCAACCGCGCGCGGCGAAGCGTTTCGTGGGCGAGTTGAACATCGCTGAGCGTGGCGCAGCCGATCCCCGCCTCATCGAAACGCCTTGCCGTGGCCGCGCAATACCGTTGCACGCTCTCCACTTCCTCCGGGCGCGTCCGGGCGGCGGAATCACCGCGCACCAGCGCCACGAGCGTGTCCGTCCCCAGCACGCCCACCTGGCGAAGATCGCTCAGGTGGAACTCGGTGTCGGTGTCGGCTCCGCGCCACGCCGAGATGCGGATGGTCTGGATGGCGCCCCAGCCGGCGGGCCGGCCTTCCAGGTTCATGGCGGTCTTATCGATGGTGACGCGGTTCCAACCGGTTGACTCCGGATAGAAACTCGAGGCGTACCACCCGGCGCCGCTTTGGAAGTAGATGCTGAAGTACGACACGGGCGAGGCGTCCTGACAGTGGAACTCGAACTGCACCCCGCGGCAGAGGTCAAGGTCGAGCTTGACCTGGCGATCCCACGAGGCGCGCTCGATGTCGGTGCCGGCGAAGTTGCAGGGGAACCGGAGCGCGCTGGCGCCCTCCGCGCGGCCGAGGGCGACCGGTGCCGTGCCGGCCATCGGCTGCCAGGCGGCGCGCGCCGCGGCGTCATCGGCGTAGCGGAACGCGTCGATGACCGGTGGCGCTTCCTGGGCGAAGACAGAGTGAGCACAGGTCAGACTGCAGAGGAACACGCTGGGAAGGAGTCGCGTCATCATAACTCGGGGGTGGGAACGGTTGGACTCGGTGGATCGGGGCGACGGTGTTTCCGTCCGACAGTGCGACAGCGCGGCCGGCCGTCGGCGCCACGGTGCGGTGGCACGAGAACGCGCAGATCTCCGGTCGAATCCGTGTTCATCCGTGTTGATCCGTTGTTTGGAACCTCGAGGTGCAACCGCGAAACAGAGCCATGAGGGCTGGCCCGTGGCTGCTCCCAGTCTTCGTGCCTTTGCGTTTTCGTTGTTCCTCCCGCCACCGGTCGGTCGCCGGGAAGCCGGGAGGAGGGATAGCAGCAAAGGCGCGAAGACGCCAAGCGGAGATTCCCCGGCTACAACCTCCGGTAGACCACCAATGCGGCGGAGGGTTCCTCCCGCAGCGTCACCAGAAGCCCACGTTCCGTCAGTTCGCGCCCGGTCAGGGTGCTGGGCTCGCCGCCATCCAGGTCGGTTACCGAGTACCGGGCGTCGGGGACAAGGCCGCGCAACGGGAATCGCGCGGTCTCGTAGGCGCTCTGATCCCGGCGAAAGGCCTGCACCAGGCCCTCGCCCTTCTCCGGAAGATCGAACTGCCACGCCATCCATTCCCCGGGATCGAGTTGATACGGCGTGAGCGGATGGAAATCGCCGAGCATACAGGGCGCGACGCGGCGCCACTGTTCCACCAACCGCCGGTAGAGCGTCCAGTCAATGTCCGATCGGCGCACATCGGCGCACAGCGCGAAGGCGGGGCAGTAGTGGCTGCGGGCGGCGTAGGTGAGCTGCCGGTCGGAGTAGTAGACGCCCTGGCCGTAGTACGGGATCCAGGAGGCGAGGCCGTAGGTGTGGCCCTGGTTCCCGAGCGCGTAGGCGGGGTCGCCGGCGAACGACTGGTAATCGCTCCGCAACAGCGGCACGGCCCGACGCAGCGTCTCGAGATCGTTGCGGCGCCCCCCCGAAGCGCAACTGTCGATCAACATCCCCGGATGCCGGCGTCGCAGCTCGTCCCAATACGCCAGGTACCCTTCCACGTGGCGGATCTCGGTGATGCCGACACGTTCGGGGCCGTCGTTCGCGCGCCAGTAGGCCAGCGGATCCATGTTGAAATCCTGGCGGTAGAAGTCGATGCCCTGCGAGGCGAGGAGGGAATCCACGTGCTCGACAAGCCAGGATCGGGCGGCCGGATCCCCCAGATTCAGCAAGCCTCCTTTGGCGCCGCCGAGGACCCACTCGGGGTGATTGGTGGCGAGCCAGGTGCCGGCCGAGACGCGCTCCGGTTCGAACCAGACGATGAGCCCAAGACCCTGAGCATGGGCATGGTCGCTCACCGCTTTCAGGCCTCGGGGAAAGCGCGTGACGTCCGGCGTCCAGGTGCCGACCGTTGGCCAACCCTCGCCACACGGGTACCACCCGGCGTCCATCCACCAGTAATCCGGTCGCACCCCCACCTCGCGCAGGGCGTCGAGAAACCGAACCTCGTTGGTCTCGTCGCACTTCAGACCCGGGAAGAAACCGCCGCTGCAGAACGACAGGATCGGCGGCGGCGGAGTGCCGCCTTTGGTGCGGGGCAGGTTGTGGGCCAGCATCCAGCGGCGCCAGATGTTCTGCGCCCTCTCACGGTCTCCCTTCCAGAACTGGAGAACGATCAACGGACTGCGCACGCTCTCGCCCGGACGCAGTCGGAAACGAGTCCGTTCCTGTCCGGCGCGGAGGCGCAGGCCGTTGGTGGTGTCGCGGGTGAATTGGGCCGCCCATTGACCCGGCCAACCAACGGCCACGACAACCCCTCCGCCGGGCTGTTCGATGTTGAAGTAGGGAAACGCGCCGGTGGTCGGGCGCCCGCCGGTCGGGGCAAACCGGTGCTCGGACCCCGGGGCCAGCACGAGTCGCCGGGGCGCGTAGCTGTCCGGCGTGCAATCATCGCCGCGGTGATGGTGCAGCACCCAGTTCCCCTGGGTGCGGCACTGCCAGCTCGCGTCCAGTGCCTGGATGTCGGAGAGCAGCGGCGAATCGCTGGTGCCGGTGTTCTGGAAGTGCAGCGTCCACTCAATCACCGGGAAATCGTGATACTCAACCGCGACACAGCGCACGACGAGGCCGGAGGCCGCATCGCGGAGTTCGAGCGTGCGTTCGGTGCGAGAGGCATCCAGGGTGCGCGAAGCGCGCCTCACGCCTTCTTCCCGAAACCACGCCGAGGTGGACGCACCGTCACTGAGGAACGAGAAGGGCGGTGGCGTCGGGGCGAATCCGGGCTCGGCGTCGGGGCCACCGGATGGGGGTGCATCGAACATCGCCGCGCTCCAGCGGCGTGCTGCGGCCAGCTCCTCCGGCAAGACGGAGGCACCGATCGTGGCAGGCAGGGAAACGCCGAGGAACAAGACCAGGACGCGCAGTGAAAGAGAGGTCACGCCCGGATGGTGCCAGAAAGAACGACCCGCTGCCAATCACGCGCACGCAGCCATAGGAAGCAGGGACGCAATGAGCCCGCCCTTTGACATCACCGCAGATCCCCTCGCCGCCGGCTCGATCTTGAACAGAAGACCGCAGAGAGCCGCAGAGTGAGTGCGGCCGGGGAAGCCAGTCTCTCTGCGGCTCTTGGCGTGCTTCTGTTCCAAGTCCGGGGGACGAACAACCAAGAAACGAAGGGTGCCGGGAGCGAACCCGAACTCGGGCATCTTCTCTCCGCACCCATCCCGCTCCTTTGCTTCGCATTGCCAGCGGGGGTTCGGCTCTGGTGGGTTCTGCGGCGCGTCCGGCGGGTGCGGCTGCTGCCCGCCGGGACGTCGGGCGGTCCGGCACAGGGCTGCGCCCGTCTCGGGCGCAGGGAGCATCGCAGCGGAACAGCGCCCCGATTTCAGAGGCAGGCCGCGTGCGATCGAACGTTCCTGCGCCGCAGCGAGAGCGGCGCACCCCGGTCCGTCGGTCGCAGCAGTGGCGAGCGGGTGGGAGGCAGCCGGAGATTTGGAGACGCGTCCGTCCTCAAATCACGCCGCCAATTCCGGACCGCGGGTCTTCCCGACCCGCAGCAGAGCGCACACACCCTCGGCTGTGGGTCGAGATTGGGGATTTGGAACTTTGTGCCGTGCCAACTTCATGTTGCATATGCAACATGAAGTTGGCAGTGACATCCCGCCCTCCAGAGAACTCGTTGACCCCCTGTCTGGGCCGACTCACGTCGGCGGCTACAATCGAGGGCATAGCCGCCCCGAGGCCGGGCGTCCCTACCATCCATCCGCGCGGTTCACCAGTGGAACGCCACCGGCGCATAGGCGCGCAGTGCCGTCGAGTACCGACCCTGACGCACGGGGATCGGCTGTCCTACCGGCTGTCCTCTCAGGTTGACCGGCTGCACGGCCGAAGCGGACATCCCCGACGGCAGACGGACCGTCACTCGGCCCGACCGTCCGCCGAGTTCCCACAATTGCAGGATCGTGCCGGCGCCATCCGGGTTGGGCCCGAATGCCGTCACGGCAACGCCAGCCCTTGAGAGCTCGATCCCGCGTTGAACTGGCGGGAGGGTGCCGGCCGCTGCGTCGGCATATCCCGCCTCGAGCGATTGCCGCGCCTCGAGCGCGGGCGTGGCCAGGGCGATGTCACCCGCGAATTTGCGGAAACCCCAGAGCCGCACACGCGACGTCCAGGTTCCCGAGTTCCACAACCGGAAGTTCGTGCTCCACTGGTTGTTGAAGAGATTGATGAACACGTTGGGCCGACGCGGGGTGAACTCGCGCGAGTATCTCCAGAGACCAGGCCGATCGAGGCTCACCAACGGGCTGTCCAACGGACACACCCCCACGCCACCATCGCCGTCCCACAGGGCGACGCCGGTCTGGACGGCACCCAAGTCCCGATTCGCCCCCGGCACGAGGTCGCGCGCGGGATCGACGATGCCGCCGAGGCGCCCCAACCGGAACTGCGGCGCTTGCATTCGGAACGGCAGACAGATCCAGCCCGCTTCTGGCCAAGGATCGGCCGCCTTGTCGTGCACGGTGATCTCGAGATCCACACAGGGCAAGTCGGCGTAGAGCGTGAGGCGGGTGGTGACGGCATGCGGCAGATTGGGGCCCGGGCCGCAGCGCATCACGGCGGTCACCGCCGCCGCAGACGACTCGAAGGAGACCGCGCCACCGGAGGGCCTGGCGGCGGCGTAGGGCGCCTCAGCGGGAGGCGGCAGACCGGGCTTGCCCAACTCCGTGATCGCCCAGTCCACACCGATTTTCACGTAGTCCTTCACATAGGCGGCAACCTCGGCGGACCCGAACCGTTCGTACAGGTATTGACCGAAACCGAACTCGGCGGATGCGTCGACCCACTCGCGTTTCGTTCGCCGCTCGATGAGCGAGCCAATAGCGCCCCGTTGCGGGTCCAGCACGGCGCGGAAGTAGGGGCTCTCGATCGCACATCCCGACTCGTCGACACGCACCCCGTCCGGCCGCGGCTTGGCCGCAACGAACCGGTAGGTGCGATACCCGGAAGGCGGCAGGTCGCGCGCCACAAAACCGGTCGTGCCGGCCACAGCGCCGACGGGGAGGATCGCGCCGTCGTCGACGGCTTCGACCGCCTCCGCGCGGCACGCGACGGGCAGGGAGACCCAACCGTCGCGTTTCCAGGGGAGCGGGTTGAAAACGACGATGCGTTCGCCGGGGACGTTTACGGCACGGGCGAGGGTCTCCAGGGCATTCGGCACGAGCGGCGCGGTGAGTTGGCGCAAGTTCTCGGCATAGGCGGAGTGCTCGGCCCAGGAGGCCTCAATCTTCTGGAAGCGGCCGGCGGCACGTTCTTCGCGGAAGGCCTCGCCGTGCCAGAATGGGGTGTTGCGCGAGTATTGCGTGACCCAGCTCAGGGCGCCGCCCCAGGTGTGCTCGCCGTAAAGCAGACTCTGCTCACGGGCGGCCTGGAGCGTGGGAGTCGGATCGGTCACGGGGACGCCCCAAGCCTGGAATTGCGTGTGGAGACGTTCGGCAACACCGAGGGCCGGTCGGAGGTTGCGGGCGATGCGGGCACCCGCCGGGTCGCACATCGGCCCGTGGATCCAGGTATCCGGCATGTCGCCGCGCACGACCGGGATGTGCGGTTTGGTGGCGAGCAGGGCCTCGGCGAAGTCGGAGAGCCGACCGATGCGCACGCGCACGCCCGGAAGCTTCTCATTGGCCTCCGTGAGCAACTGGCGCACTTCGTCGGGTCGGGGCGGGCCGTGGTTGTCACCGGTGTGAATCAGGGCGAGCCAGACCGGGTAAGGCCAGTCGGCTGGCGGCACGAGTCCGGAACCGTAACCGGCCGGCGAGTAGAAGGTCAGCAGCCGGGAACCATCCGGGCCTTCCCACCAGAAGAGCGGCGGCACCTGGGGCGAACTGCTGGCCGGGTTGCAGCCCAGGTGCAGGAAGTCGACGCCCGCATGCCGGAGCAACGTCGGCAACACCCAGGAGTGGCTCGGCACATCGGTCATTTTGGCATCGCGCGGCAGGTCCAGTCCCAATCGGCGGGTCAGGCCTGCGGAGTAACCTAGACCGTGAACCAGATCCTCAAGCTCGAGCAGTTCGGTATGGGTCGTGAACGGGAGGGCGTGCACGACGAACCGCCCCTGGCGGAGGGCTTGCTCCAATCGCTGCCGCCGTTCGGCGGTTTGCCCGGGCCAATCCTCGAGGATCTTGTGCAGCGGCCAACCCGGCAGCGTCCAGGCGAACTGCTGCTCCGGCGGCAGCCCGCGGCCGTCGTCCACGACGCGTAAGGCGTCGTCGATCATCGTGGTCCGGTATCGCCGCACGATGTTGCTCGCCATGTCGGTGTAACCGATGTCGAAGTGGGTCTTGAAGACCACGACGACCTCCTGCACGCGGAGGGCGGGAGCTGTTGGCGGCGGTGCGGCCGCGGCCGACCTGGGGACGACCATCGACATCCCGAGCGCCAAGGA
>CAYSPU010000094.1:0-420 GCA_964432995.1 uncultured Verrucomicrobiota bacterium | reverse complement strand
GTGCGGTTTCATGATCAGCGAGGTGAGGACACACGCCCAGGCGTGTCCGGGCTTTGGCCAGTTGCACGTGTGAGCTGCTGCGGATACCCGAGGTCGGGCGTAGATGGATGCAAGTGCCGGACGTTACCGTTCATCGGAAGCAGCCTCTCTGTGGAAATGAAACGCTCTATGACCACGAACCGCAGGAGGTAGGGCGTGCCCTCCGGGCGCGCCGGAGACGGTCATTCTGCATTCTGCATTCTCTCTTCGGCGCCCTCGGAGAGGTCGCCCTACCGCATGGTTCATGGAAAGCGTTTCCCCCACGAGGCCTCGATTTCCTCGAGGCTGCGGCCTTTGGTTTCCGGGACCATGCTCCACACAAACAGAAGGCCCAGGAGACTGCAGGCCGCGTAGACCCAGAACGTCATCGACGGGCCAATG
>CAYSPU010000093.1:0-20116 GCA_964432995.1 uncultured Verrucomicrobiota bacterium | reverse complement strand
GAATTGAAAGACTACACAGGACTGTTCATCAATAAAGGCTATGGCTCTTTTGAAGCTTACCTGAGAAATGATTCTCTATTCATTCACACACCAACGGGAGATCTGTGGCTGAGGCACTACCATTATGATGTTTTCCAGCCTTTCAACGTGGATGAAAAAACGGGAATTGACACTTCAGATAAAATTGATATGAAAATCCAGTTTCACATGAGCACACACGGTGAAATCAATCTGGTTTATATGCCCCTTCAGCACGGGATCAATGATATTGAATTCAGCAGGATGCCAAACACTAAAGATATCAGTGCTGAAGAGTTAAAGAGATATGAAGGCAGTTATGAATTTGCCCCTGGGCAAGAGGCAAAATTTTATATCAAAGGCGGGAAAACATTATACGCATTCATTGAAGGACAACCGGAATATGAATTAGTGCCGGTAGATAAAAACAAATTTCCGCCATCCAACAAGCCCTGGTGAACCTGATCGATAACGCCCTGAAACACGCCCCGGCCGGGTCAACGGTGTCGGTCCGTCTCTCGACCTCCACCCCTGACAGCGCCCCGGCCGCCAGTGCCGAACCCACTGTCGTCTGCCTGGCCGTCGCCGACACCGGTCCCGGCATCCCCGCCGAGGAGCATCAACGCATCTTCGAACCCTTCTACCGTCGCGGGTCCGAGCTCCGCCGCGAAACCACCGGGGTCGGCATCGGCCTCACCCTCGTGAAGCACATCGCCGAAGCCCACGGCGGCCGCGTCCGCGTCGAGAGCACGGTCGGCCAGGGCAGTTGTTTCACGATCGAATTGCCCCAACCGGACCCGAGCGCCTACCCTCCCGCTTCGAATCCTGCTGCCCCATGCAACGAATCCTGATCATCGAAGACGAATACGCCATGCGCCGCGGCCTGGAAGATTGCCTCGACGCCGAAGGCTACCGCGTCCTCTCCGCCGCCGACGGCGCCAGCGGCCTTGAACGCGCCATCAAGGAGAAACCCGACCTCCTCCTGCTTGACATCATGCTCCCCAAGCTCGATGGCTTCGCCCTCTGCCGCGAGCTGCGTCGGCTGGGCCACACCCTGCCCATCCTCATGCTCACCGCCAAGGGCCAGATCGAAGACCGCGTCACCGGCCTCGATGCCGGCGCCGACGATTACCTCGTCAAACCGTTCTCGACCGACGAACTCTTCGCCCGCGTCCGCGCCCTGCTCCGGCGCACCGAACGCCCCTCCCAGGTCGTCCGCGAAATCAACCTCGGCGATGTCCGCGTCGATCTTCCCCGCCGACAGGCCTTCCGCGGACGACGCGAGATCCCGCTGACCGCCCGTGAGTTCGCCATGCTCCAGCTCCTGGCCGATGCCGCCGGCGAACCGGTCACGCGCGAGCGCTTCCTCGATGTCGTCTGGGGTTATACCGCCTTTCCCACCACGCGGACCGTGGACAACCACATTGCCGGGCTCCGCGCCAAGCTCGAACCCAATCCCGAAAAACCGCGCTGGATCAAGACCGTCCACGGCGTCGGCTATCGGCTCACCGCGGATGAACACTGATCCCTGCCAATGCAGCGACCGCGGATGGGCACCGAGGTTTGACGCGAATTACGCGAATTACCGCGAAGTCCATTCGCGCAGATTCGCGCCATTCGTGTCTCCGGCCACCCTCTCGAAGAGGAACACCAACGTCGCTCTGCCCCTGCTTTGTGTAGCCGCCGACGTCAATCGGCGCATTCTCGACCATGAAAACTGAAACCTACTTCCGCAATCTCTCCAGGAACCTCGCCGCCCTGACTGTCATCCTGCCCTTGATCACGACCCCGGTCCTCCGCGCCGCCGACACCTTCGCCGACCACTTCCGCAAGGGCCTCGAAGCCGAGGAAGTCCAGCGCGACCCCGCCGCCGCCATCAACGCCTACCACGCTGCGCTCGATCTGTACGACGAACAGCGCGCCCAAGCGGCGACCGTCCTGTTCCGACTCGCCGAGTGCCAGCGCAAACTCAACCAGACCAACGAAGCCACCGCGGGTTACACCCGACTGCTCCGCGAGTTCCAGGACCAGACTGAACTCGTCTCGTTGAGCCGACAGCGCCTGAGCGAGTGGAACAGGCTCACTGCGGCCGAGGTGCTTGCCGCAACCAATGCCCTTGCGCCGGCAGGGGCGGGAGACTTCGAGCAGATCCTCTCCCAACTGACCGCGAAAACGGAGGAAGACGGGGAGACCAAGGAAATCGCCTCGCTCGAGAAGCTCTACCAGGACAGCCCGGATCTCCTCAACACCCGAGACAATTCCGGACGCACGAGACTGCACAGAGCCGCCAAGACCGGCAAGACGCGCCTCGTCGAGTTCCTCCTCGATCACGGCGCCAGCGTGGATGCCCAGGACGACTTCGGTCGCACCCCGCTCCACGAGGCAGTGGTTGGCGGAGAGAAAACCATGATCCACCTGCTGTTGCGCCGCGGTGCGTCGGTGAAGCTGGCCGCTCGCGAGGGCGACACCCCCCTGCATTACGCGGCCGGCAGGGGCTACCTCAGCATTGCCGAAGACCTCCTCCGGGCCGGCGCCGAGGTCGACGCTTGGTGCAAGTATCGCGGCGACATCCCGCGCACCATGCCGCCCAGTCAACCTGACCTAGCCTTGCTGCCGACCTCAGGCACGCCGCTGTTCGTTGCGGTCGCCGCCGGGCACCTCCGCATGGTGGAATGCCTCGTTTCGAATCGGGCCAACGTCAACCTGGTGGACAAAGACCGTGGGGAGACGCCGCTCACGCTCGCGCTCCGCCGCAACCGGAACAACATCGCCCGCTACCTCCTCGAGGTCGGTGCCGACATCCGTCTCGGCTCTCCGCTCCACGCCGCCATCGAGGATGGTAACGACGCTGGCCTGGACCAGCTCCTGGCCCGGCAACCGAACCTCGAAGGCCGCGATCGCAATCAGCTTACCGCGCTGCAGTATGCGGTAGTCGCGAAGACCGATGTCGATCGCGTGAAGAGACTACTCCAGGCGGGGGCGGACCCGAACGCCCGCTTCTCCTGGGAAACTCACCCACGCGGGCCCTCGTTCTGGCCCTCGCCCGTGCCCTCCAATCTGGACATAACTCCGCTGCACTACGCGGCGTCTGACCGCGATGAACGGGTCCTTCACTGTGAGATCCTCCTCGACGCCGGCGCCGATCCCACCCTCACCAACCGCTTCGGTTGGACTCCGCTTCACTGCGCCGCCCAGAGCGGGAGCGTGCGCGCCGCACAACTCCTGGTGGCGCACAAGGCCGACATCAACGCCCGTACGGACGAAGGCTGGACCCCCCTCCACTTGGCGGCCTCGAACCGGCAACGCGACATGGTGAGCTACCTCCTCGCCAACGGAGCCGATCCCAAGGCCACATCCGCCGATTCGAAAACCGCCTTGGATCTGCTGGACACCGGGACACGCGGGCAAGCTCCGGTCGCGGGGCCGGCGCGTGTGGCGGTGCCAAGTGCGGCCGTTGGCACCGTATCCCCACGTGCCCTCGGCGCTGGCCCTGACGAGACCACCGCCGAGATCCGCAAGCTGCTCGAACAAGCCACCGCCAAGTAACGCCACCTCACGAAAAGGCAGCACCCCGCGACGTGACGCGAATTCCGCGAATTGCCACGAATGATCGGCATGCGGAAAACTGGTTCTGTCCTCCTTCCATCCGCGCCCATCCGCGCCCATCCGCGGTTCGCTGTCCTTCATCGGTGCTTGCGTGAGGATCCGGGTCGGTGAATCCCCCTTGCGTTTTGGCCCATTTCTGCGACCGTGCCCGCCCACATGGGATCCATGGGCATTCGTAGCACACCGGGCCACGGACCGATCAACGGCCCGGCGGACGTGCTTTCGCCCACCCCCAACGGCCCCGCACCCCGCGCGGGCCTCTGACCCAGACCTTTCCCGCAATGCGACTACTTCTGACGTCGGTCGTTGGCCCCTACGGGGTGGACGATGAATACGGCCGCAAGGAAAACCGGATGGAACTCTTCCACAACCAGGTCACGCGCGAGCAGGGCCTGTTCTCCTACCGGTTCAATCACCACAGCTTCGGCCTGCAATTCCTCGCCCACAACCTCCAAACCCCCACCACGGTCCTCGACTTTCCGTCGCTCGATCGTTTCGTCGAGGAGATCCGGAAAGGCTACGACTACATCGGCATCAGCTTCATCGTGCCGAACCTGAAGAAGGTCCAGAGAATGGCCCGGCTCATCCGCGAGCTTGCTCCTCGGACCCGGATCATCCTGGGCGGCCACGGCGTCAACATCCCCGAGATCGCCTCCCTCGTCGACCACGACCACCGGTGTCACGGCGAAGGCGTCCGCTTCCTGCGCGAACTCCTCGGCGAAGACCCGGACCAACCGATTCGCCATCCCCTGGCCTTCAGCTCCTTCAACCGCCGCATCATGGGCGTCCCCCTCCCCCAAACCTCCGGGGTCATCATTCCCGGCGTCGGCTGCGCCAACCGCTGCCGCTTC
This sequence comes from uncultured Verrucomicrobiota bacterium, assembly GCA_964432995.1. Taxonomy (GTDB): domain Bacteria; phylum Verrucomicrobiota; class Verrucomicrobiia; order Limisphaerales; family JAHDYP01; genus CAYSPU01. The sequence continues at coordinate 15,641 of CAYSPU010000093.1, read as the reverse complement.
TGCGCCACCTCCCACTTCTTCGGGAGCTACACCCCCTACCTCGCCACCGGCGCGGACGTCTTCGCCCTCTGCCGGAAATACGAAGACGAAATGGGCGTCACCGACTTCGGCGTGCTCGACGAGAACTTCCTGAAAGACCTGCCGCGCGCCCTCGAGCTGATCGACCTGATGGAGGCCAACGACAAACGCTACACGTTCGCCATCTTCAGCTCCGCCGAGACCCTCCGCCAATTGGGCGACCTCGACCTCCTCGTCCGCCTCGGGGTCCAGTTCCTCTGGGTCGGCGTCGAGTCCAAGAAGGAGGTCTACGAAAAGAACCGCGGAATCGACTTCCATCGCCTGGTGGCGGACCTGCGCCGGCGCGGCATCAGCGTCCTGGTCTCCGCCATCCTGTTCCTCGAACACCACGATCAGCAGAGCATCTGGGAGGACGTCGACTTCGCGATCTCGCTCAAGCCCGACTACCTGCAGTTCATGCAGCTTGGGCCGATTCCCGGCACGGCCCTGTACCGCGATTACGAAGCGAAGGGCCTGCTCTGCCACGAAGTCCCCTACGAAGAACAGCACGGCCAGGACATGATCTGGTTCCGGCACCCGCACTTCACGCGGGCCGACACCCGGACGTTCCTGCAGCAGGCGTTTGCCCGGGACTACGCCGTCAACGGCGCTTCCTTCCTGCGCGCCATGCGCACCGCGCTCTGGGGCTATGACTACGCCCGCACGCACGCCGACCCCCGCGTGCGCCGTCGGGCCGGCGGCTCCCATCACCAGCTCAGCCAGATGCGACACTTCCTCCTGGCCGCACGGGTCTTCGGGGCGAATCGCCGCACCCGCGACCTGGGCCGCGAGGTGACCCGCGAGTTCCGACAGCTCTTCGGTCGGTTCGATCCGCTGGCGTGGGTGGCGTTGGCCTTTGCCGCCAAAGAACAACTCCGGCTTTGGTGGAGTGGCTCCGCCCGACAGCCGCAATCCCATTGCCAGTCCAATCAGCCGGCCCCCGCGGCGGCGGTGAACCTCTCGAGCAAACGCCTCCCCGCGCCACGTCTGCCCGTCGCCCGCAACGCCGACGCCTGAGCGCCTGTCTCATGCGGATTCGGCCCTCAGGGTGGAGGCCCGGGCAGTCCGCCGTTCCGCGCGGTTTTCGGCCGGGGTGTATAGGTGCTTCAAGGTTCCTCGCCGGAACCAGATCACCGACCGGGACTGCTCCTCGGGCTCCAGTCCACACAGACCGGCGCGCACCACTTCGCTGGCGTTGTTGTAGCGTCCACTCTCGATCAGGCGGGCGATCAACTCCTCGAAATGTCTGGCCAACGCAACGTTCACCGTTCGCAAACTGGAATAGCTGCCATCTATTGTCGATGCTCCCTGTTGCCCCTCGGCTACGCCGCATGCCTCGCCCGCTCTGGGGCGGGAAGACCCCGTAGACCGGGGGATCGAACAACGCCAGCCGATCTGCCGCAGGGGCGAAAACCGCACGTGGACCGGGGACGACCGAACCGCCAGCGCCACTTACGCGAGGAGCCGGGAGCATTTGCCTCGCTCCCGGGTTTGTGTCATGCTTCAGCCACCGAATCGGAAGGCACCCCTTGTGGCACTCCATCCAGATGCGCTGAAGATCGATTGCGCGAGCGAAGCGGAGAGGATCTGCGGCTTCCTTCGCGAGCAGACGATGCGCCTCAAACGCCGCGGCGCCGTCATCGGCCTGAGCGGCGGCGTGGACTCCGCCCTGAGCGCGGCGCTCTGCGTCCGGGCCCTCGGCAAAGAGCACGTGCTCGGACTGATGCTGCCGGACAAGGAGTCTCACCCGGACAGCGAGGCGTTTGCCACGAGTCACGCCCGGCAGTTGGGAATCCAGTTCGAGAAGATCGACATCACGCCGGTGCTGGAAGCGTTTGGATCGTATGACAAACGCGATGCCGTCGCCCGCTCGGTCTTTCCCGAGTTCACCCGGGACTACCGGCTCAAGATTACCCTCCCCGCGAACCTCCTGGACCACGACAGCTTGAACTTCTTCACGCTGACCATCGTGGATCCGAAGGGGAACGCGAAGTCCGCCAAGCTCAACAGCGTCCAGGCCAACGGCATTATCGCGGCGACGTGCACCAAGCACCGCACCCGCATGATGGCGCAGTATTACCACGCCGAGCGACTGCACTACCTGGTCTGCGGCACCACCAACCGAACCGAGGCCCTCCAAGGCCTCTTCGTGAGATACGGGGACGGCGGCGTGGACCTCGAACCCCTCGCGCATCTGTTCAAGACGGAGGTGTTCCAGTTGGCCGAGCATATGGACGTCATCCCCGAGATCCTTCGGCGCCCGCCCTGCCCCGACACCTACAGCGCGCCCGTCACCGACGAGGAATGGTATTTCCGCATGCCCTACCGCATCCTCGATTTGTTGCTCTACGCCTGGGAACGGAAGATCGAGGTGGGCGAAGTGTGTCAAGTGATGGGACTGACCGACGCGCAGGTGAACCGTGCCTTCCGGGACTTCACCCAAAAACACAACGCCACCCGGCACCTGAACGAACTGCCTCCCACCCTCGAGCGCGCAGGCACTCAGGGAAGCTCGGACTCGCGTCCGGAGGGCGCCAGCGAGGGTCGCCGCGTCAACAGGTAGGCAAGGAGCGCGACCAGATTCCCGAGCAGGACAAACATCGTCCAGATCCAGGCCTTCTCTCCCTGGCGTTTCGCATCCAGGAACACCCACCACGGCAGGGCCAGCCAGTACACCAACAACCCGACAGGGATCAGGAGCAGCGCGATGGCGAAGGGGATGCCGGGAAAGGTCCCGGAGTCGGGACTCGCGGCATAGGACACACCGATGAATCCCACGTCCACATCACTCCGGCTGCGCACGATGCGGATCATCTGGCGGAAGATGTCGTTGTGCTCACCTTCGCTCTGAATGGCGGACGCGGCCAGCAGAGCGGTTCGCTGCGGCGCGCTCAGGAATCCTTCCGGCATTTCGGACAAGACCCGACGGGTCTCGTCCTGGGCCAAGTCGTTCACCGAGCCGGTCGTCGCAAAGCGCGCGGTCGAGAAGGCAATCTGCCCGTCCGGCCGGATGAGCCAAACGGCGACGACATGGGGAGACTGGCGGAACTTCTCGACCGCCTGGCGAAAGCCTGGATCCTCCAGTGAATCCGGACGCACGGACTGCAACCCCGCAACCGCCGCGTCCACGGTTCGCCGCGTGTCGTCGGACTCGACCCGGGATTTCCTGAGCTGGGCTTCGACGAGAAAGAAGCAGGCGATGGCGGCGGTAAGCGCGACGACGGCAATGGCCGGCAAGCGGCGCTGAATTCGTTCAAGCATATCTCCTCCTCAAGACAACGACCAGACTGGCGACGGGGATGCCAACCAGGTTCACCAGGACCAGGGCCAGGATCGGGCCCGCTGGACCCCAGCCAACCGACCGAGCCACACCAGTCCAGGCAGATGCGCCCCAGGCCGCGAACAGCAGCGACAGCGCAACCGTGAGGAATCCGAGGGCGGCCACGGGGAACTCCGCAGGCTGCACATGGCGTTGCAGCATGGCGACGAGTTCGCGGCGAAGACGCTCGCGTGCGGCGGGGCGCACGGCGGTTTCCGGGCCGCAACTCGCTCGGAGCAACCGCCCGAGGTTGCAGTCGAAGTGGGTCTCGCGATCGTTCATGGGTCCTCTTCCGGGATGGCTCTTACCAGCTCACGCAACATTGCTCTCCCGCGCGAGAGGAGCGACTCCGTTGCCTTGTAGCTCCTCCCCAGCCGCCGCGCGATCTCGTCGACCGGCTCCCCGTCCACGTAGCGAGCTGTCATTGCGTCCCGGCAATCCACGGGCAGGCCGGCCAGCGCCTCGACCATGCGGGCACGCGTGGCACGTTGTTCGAGCACCTCGTCGGGCAACGGCCCGTTGTCCATCAGGTCCAGCAGTTGCTCGGGCGCAATCGACAACACCGCTCCGCGGGCACCGCCCTGGCGACGATGGAAATCGGCCACCTTGTGCCGGGCGATGCTGCACAGCCACGACGACAGCCGGCTTCGTCCCCGATAACCAGGCAGAGCACGCAGGGCGACGACAAAGGTGTCCTGCCAGATTTCCTCCGCGTCCATCCGTGCGCCGTCGAGCAGGTGGTAGATGAAGGCGAATACCAAGTCCGCGTACCGGGCGTAGAAGTCGTCGAAAGCTCTCGTATCGCCCTGCGCCACGTGCGTCGCCAGATCCAGGTCGTCTTGGTAGTCGGGGCCCATTCATCTTTGGCGTCGCGGCCGGAAAGCGCGCGCCGTCAACTGGTATGTCGCATTGAAACAGGGAAATCCTTCGGCGGAAAGAGAAGCGCTCGGGGCCAAATCCGCCCACACGGAAGGCCGCCGATCTCGATGTCGATGTCGTCGGCCCCGTCGCCTGTCACATTCCCGTCTGCAAACTCCAGCCGCAGGTCGATCCGGTGCCGGTCGCCGAGGCGGCAGTTGGAGGAAGACCGGACCCTCGTGCCCGGCGCACAGGATGCCAGCAACGGGGGGCGAGTCACCCCGCTTTGGCGAGGTCGAGGAACACGATCGCGGACGGGTTGCCGACCGGGGTGTATTGGCCGGTGAAGACCAGTCGGCCCGTTTGGCGGTCGACCCGGAACGCGGTGATGTTGTCGGCTCGCTGGTTGCAGGAGTAGAGGAACTGGCCGCTGGGGTCGAAGCCGAAGCTCCGTGGGTAATTGCCGCGGGTCCATTCGTCGGCGACGAAGGTCAGCTCCCCGTTGTTGCCGACCGCGAAGATGCCGATGCTGTCGTGCAAGCGGTTGCCGGCATAGACGAACCGGCCATCGCCGGAGACCAGGATCTCCGAGCAGAAGTTGCTCCCGGCGAAACCCGGCGGCAGGCTGGAGATCGTCTGCCGCGGGGTCAGCCGACCCTGGGCGGCGGCGTAGTCAAAGAGGACGATGTTCGAGCCTTCCTCCTGGAGGGAGTAGCACCAGCGTCCATTGGGGTGGAAGCAGAAGTGGCGCGGCCCGTCACCCGGCGGCAGCGAGACCGCAGGGGGATCGTTGGGGGTCAGGACACCGCTGCGCTCATCGAACTTCCAGACATAGATCCGGTCCAGCCCCAGATCGACGTGCAAGACGAAGCGCCCCGCGGGATCCGCCTGGATCATGTGCGCGTGCGTTCGGTCGTGCCCGCTGAAGGCGAAGCTCCCCGGTGGGGCGTTGGTGGCCTTTGTCGGTCCCACCGTGCCATCGTCCTGCCTGATGTCCGTGGCGGTCCCCAGGCGTCCGTCGGGGAGGATGGGCAGCACCGAGACGGAGCCGCCAAAGTAGTTGGCCACGAGCAGGAACTTTCCGGACGGGTGGATGCTCACATACGTGGGACCGGCTCCGCCGGAACGGACGGTGTTGAGCGGGGTCAACTGCCCGTCGGCTCGATTGATGGCAAAGGCGCTGACGGTTCCTTCGCGGTGTTCGCCCACGCGGTCCGTCTCATTGGCGGAATAGAGGCGCGTGCCGGCGGTGTTGACGGCCAGGCAACTCGGGCTGGTTCCCAGTTCACACACGCCGCTGGGTGTCAGGGCGCCCGAGGTGCGATGGACTTGGTAAAGGTGAATGCCGCGGCCATTTCCAGGGGGCAAGTCTACCTGGGTTGGCAACACGTCACGGAGCGGAGAGCTGAACGTGCCCACGTAGGCCATGAGCGGAGCATTCCCGTTGGCGGGCGACGTTTCCCCGGCTGCCGCCAGGAGCGGGGCACCGCCGGCGAGGAGGGCGGAGGCCTTCAGAAAACAGCGGCGGGAACGCTCTGGTGAAGAGAAACGGACAGATTGCATAGTCGGGTGCAAGAACCGCAACTCAACCACGGATGCACACGGATGGGCAGTGGTTGCGCCGAGCCGGAGGACCACCTCGCAGATGAAGCGGAAGGCCGCGCCCTAATCCGTGTCCATCGCTGTTCATCCGTGGTTTCTTCCCCTTGGTTTGGACTCAGCATCGGGATTCAGGATGGAAGGTGGACGCAGGCAGCATCACCGGTGGGCTCCTGGAGCAAGTTGCCTCAGGAGAATCGCGTGCGACGCCAGAGGACCGTTGCGCTGACTGCCAGGATCACGAGCGAGACAACGGTCAGGATGGTCATCCAGGTGAGGTTGGCGGCCAGGTCCGGGCGGGTGGCGCCGAGGGCGAGCCAGATGAAGAGTCCCAGGGCGGCGCCAACCACGAGGGCTTCCCACCAGCGGCGCCGGAGCCCCGCGGCTTTGAACGGTTCCTCGCCGCGCAGCACGGCGGCGACGTTGGCAGGATCCATGTGGTAACGCGCGCACTCGCGTTCCATCGCGCGTTTCCAGGAGGCCTGTTCGGAGGCGGGGGCTTCGGCGAAGCTGATGGACACCGCCCCGGCAATCATGACGAGCGATCCGCCGATCACCAGCATCCGGGCGTCCATGCCGAGGTTGGCGAGTTCGCCGAAGACGAGCGCGCCCCAGGCCAGTCCCCACAACTGGTTGGTGTTCGACAGGGGGATGCCGCGGCCGATGCCGATGTACTTCGCGGCGTATTGCTGGAACAGGTCGCCCAGGACCCAGCAGAAGCCGCCGAGGAAAAGCCAGAACAGAACCGGCCGCGCCTGGTCCAGTTCGGTCCAGAGACTCCCCAGGCCGCCGTGGTAGACCGCGCCGAGCACAATCGTGGTGCCCAGCTCTCCAAAGGTGAAGACGGTGACAAAGGAAAGCGGGTTCATGCCGCTGATGTAAGCCTTGCGGTAGGGGACATACATGGTTCCCCAGAGAACGCCCGCGCCGAGGGCGGCGAGGATGCCCAGCGTGGCGCGACTCGGGCCCCCGCCGGAGGAAGGGTGCTGGGTCGCGTAGGCCAGCAGACAGGCGCCCACGACAATGGCGGCGGCGCCGCCCAGCACTTTCGTCCAGTGTTTCGCGGCCGACCCGCGGAGTTCGTTGAAGAGCAACCAGCCCCAGAACAGGCCGACCAGGCTGTTGGTGTTCCACAGAGGAAACGCGATGGAGAGCCCGACATCGCGGATGGCGAAGACGGTCAGGGTGTTGGCCACGGCCCAGAGCATGCCGGCCAGGATCGCCCAGACGATGAGGTGCGGTTTCTCCTTCAAGTCCATCCACACGAAGTCCGTGCCTTTGAGAGCCACCGGCACGGTCCAGCGCGCGACGAAAACGCCCGCCACCATGCCCAGCGAGATGATGAAAGGCGAAAAGCCCATCGTCACCAGCTTCGTCGGGGCCTCCGCCGCGCCGAGCCAGGCGCCGGCCGCGAGGCCGCACATCACGCCGATCTGGTGGAGCGAACGGGGCGATTGGCCCGTTGCCGCACTCGGAGAGCTGTTCATGGGATCACTTGAGAAGGAAAAGGAGCGTGATTCCGGCTACCAGGACGATGACGGGCACCCAGAAGTGCACGTCCGTGACAATGGCTTTCAGGAGGGAGGGCTTCATATCGGTTCATTCACTGAGAGTGGACGTTTCCGGAAATGCACCGGCCCAAGACCGGGCGCAACATGGCCCGTAGCGCCGACAGTCCTGTCGGCGTCCTGCCGGCGGGAAAGCCGGCGCTACACAGTTCGTGGTCCCAAGGCGCAGCGGGCGGTTGGACGTGGCAGCTCCCCAGGAACCTCCCGTTTGAGGTAGGGACGCCCGGCCTCGGGCGTCCGCAAAGGTCGTGCACCTCGGTGTGCTGCTGGCGGACGCGCGAGGCCGCGCGTCCCCACCTTCCGCTGAGGATTCATCGGGAGCGGGTGCGCCGGCGACTGATTGCTGCGACCCTTCTTCCCCAGCGTACGAGACTGTCACCGCTGCCGGTTGTTCGCGCCCAACATGGAACGGGTGTGTCACTCGGAGACAGCGTGCCAGGGGTCACCGGATTTCATTGAGCCGGACCGGGCGACGTTCGTCGAACGACTTCCGCGCCGCCAGGCCCATGACCACCGGGATGCGCCCGTCCAGGCCGGTCACCGCGGTGGGTTTGTCTTCGGCGACGGATTTCACGAAGGAGCGGATCTCGTTGGTGAAACTCTCCGTATAGCGTTCCATGAAGAAGTTGAGCGGCAGATCGCGGCGCACGCACTCGCCGGTGCTGAGGGTGGCCTGATTGGGATAGCAGTTCTCGGTCGCAATCTTGCCGGCCGAACCGAGGATCTCGGCCCGCTGGTCGTAGCCGTAGGCGGCCTGGCGGCAGTTGTCGATGGTGCCGATGACGCCGTTGCGGAACCGCAAAACGATCAGGGCGGTGTCCAGGTCGCCCTCCTCCCCGATGGCCGGGTCGACCATCACGCCAGCCGCCGTGTAGATCTCCTCGACCTCGTCCCCAATGAGGAACCGGGCCATGTCAAAGTCGTGGATGGTCATGTCGAGGAAGATGCCGCCGGAGACCTTCACATAGGCGAGGGGCGGCGGGCCGGGATCGCGGCTGATGATGTGCAGGAGGCGCGGGGAACCGATCTCGCCTCCAACCACCGCGGCGCGAACGCGGGCGAAGTTCGGGTCGAATCGGCGGTTGAACCCGATCTGGAGCTTGACGCCGGCCTTGGTGACGGCGGCCAGGGCGGCATCGATTTGGGCCAGGCGGTGGGCGATCGGTTTCTCGCAGAAGATGTGCTTGCCGGCCTGGGCGGCGCGGGCAATGAGATCGGCGTGCGTGTCCGTGGGCGAACAGATGAGCACCGCCTGAATGGCGGGATCGGTCAGAATCCGATCCGCGGAGTCGGCCACGTTGGGGATGCCGCAGCGGGCGGCGACCGCCTCGGCGGCGGGGCGGTTGGGGTCCGCCAGGGCAAGCGTCCGGGCCTCCGGGACCCGGAAGGCAAGCGTCTCGGCGTGGACCTTGCCGATGCGTCCGGCTCCGATGATTCCGACCTGCAGAGGGTTGGTGTTCACAAGCGGGGCTTTCAGGTTGGTTGAGTGAAGTGGTGTTCGATCGAGGCGAGGTACTGGCGATTGCGGCGGGCGCTCTCCTTGGGCGAGCCCATGCCGGGCAGGACGTCCTGTTCGACGAGGAGGTAGCCCGGGTAGTTCCATGCGGCGAGCCGGCGCAACAGGCGCGGGAAATCCACCGAGCCTTTGCCCAGCTCGCAGAAGATGCCGTGGCGCAAGGCTTCGAAGTAGTCCCACCCGCCGGCGCGCGCCTGGGCGGCGACTCCGGGGTGGCAATCCTTCAGATGGACATACCAGATGCGCTCGCGGAAGCGGTCGAGCGCTGCGACGGCATCGGCACCGCCGGATCCGTAGGTGTAATGGCCGGTGTCGAAGACCAGACCGAGCCGCCGCGGATCGGTGAGCTCCAGCAGCCGGGCAATCTCGTCCGGCGTCTCCACGTAGCCGGCGCAATGGTGATGGAATACGGTCCGCAACCCGGTTTCGCTCCAGACCGCGCTCGCCACCGCTTCGGCGCCGGAGGCAAAGGTCTTCCACTCCGCCGGGCTCAGACCGTCGGCGGCCGTAATGCGCCCGGCATTGCGCGTCCGCTGCGCCACGGTGCCGTTGTTGTCGGCCAGGACGAGATACGGCGCGGGATCCGTCGCCACCGCGGCGAGCAGGCGGGCGGTCTTGACGGCAGTGGCGATGCCGTCGGCGAGGGCGGAGGGTTCTTTCAGCGCCACGGGGACGAAGGCGCCGAGCATCACCAGGCCGCGTTTGGACAACTCGCCGGCCAGGGCCGGCGGGTCGGTTGGCATGTAGCCCCAATCGCCCAGTTCCGTGCCCGTGTAGCCCGTTTCGGCGAGTTCATCGAGCATCCGGCCGAAGGCGATGGGTTCGCCGCCGGTTCCTTCGAATTCGAGTGTGCCCCAGGAACAGGGGGCGTTTCCCACAAGGAATTGGCGCATGGGTTGACTCCTGGACGTTCAGAAACGGCGGCTCCAATCGCGCAGCCAGCGTTCGATGACCACCTTGGTCTGCGTGTAGAATTCCACGGCGTGTTCGGCCTGGCCATGCAGGTCGCCGAAGAAACTCTCGCCCCAGCCGCTGAAGGGGAAGTAGGCAATGGGCGCGGCGACGCCGATGTTGATGCCGATGTTGCCGGCATGGACCTCGTGGCGGAAGAGGCGGGCGTGGGCGCCGTCAGTGGTGAAGATGCACGCCATGTTGCCGTAACTGCGGTCGTTCGCCAGGGCGATCGCTTCGTCGATGGTGGCCGCGTGCATCAGACTGAGCACGGGGCCGAAGATCTCCGTGCGGGCGATCTCGCCCTGCGGGGGCACGTTGTCCAGGATGGTGGGGAAGACGAAGAAACCGTTTTCGTAGCCGGACACGGATTTCCCCCTGCCGTCCACGAGCACCGAGGCGCCTTCCTGCGCGCCCTGGGCGATGAGACCCTCAATGCGGCTCTTGTTGGCCGCCGAAATCACCGGGCCCATCTCGACGCCCTTGTCGAGCCCGTACCCGACCTTCCGACTGCGGGCCAGCGCGACCATCCGCTCGGTCAACGGCTGCCGCGCCTCGCCGACGGTGATGGCGACCGAGGCGGCCAGGCAGCGCTGCCCGGCACAGCCAAAGGCGGAATCGGCCAGGATGCGCGCCGTCATCTCCATGTCGGCGTCGGGCATGACGACGACGGGGTTTTTGGCGCCGCCCTGGCACTGGGCCCGTTTGCCGGCCGCGGCCGCCCGTTGGTAGATGTAGCGCGCAGTGGGGGTGGACCCGACCACGCTGATGGCGCGGATGCCGGGATGGTCGAGCAGGGCATCGACCGTGCCCCGTCCGCCGTGGACCATCTGCAGGACCGCGGGCGGGAAGCCGGCCTCATCGATCAGCTCGAACACCCGCGTCGAAGTGATCGGGACGCGTTCGGACGGTTTGAGGATGAAGCAATTCCCGGTAGCCACGGCGTAGGGCAGGAACCAGAACGGGATCATGCCCGGGAAGTTGCAGGGGGTGACGGCGGCGACGACGCCGAGCGGTTGGCGAATCAGGTGCTCGTCGATGCCCGGGGCGATGTTCTCGTTGTTGCGGCCCTGCGTCAGGATAGGGATGCCACAGGCCACCTCGATGTTCTCGATGGCGCGCCGCATCTCGGCGGCGGCCTCGGCATAGGTCTTGCCGCCCTCGTCGGTGATGCTGCGGGCCAGGAGATCCAGGTGCTCTTCCAGCAACCGCTTCAGTTTGAACAAGGGTTGGATGCGCTCGCCGGGCGGGGCGTTTCGCCAGGTCGCAAACGCCTTGAGCCCCGCCTGCACGGCCTGATCGACCTCGCTGGCGGGCGAGAGCGGCACCTCGGCCAGCACCGCCGCCGAGGCCGGGTTCAACACCGGCAACACTTCGCCGGCGGCCGAGGCCCGCCAGCTTCCCTCGATGTAATTCCGCAACCGTTCCGCCATGGTTACTTCTCCTCAACGGTTCCCAGATGGTGACGTTCCTTCCGACGCGCTTCGACGTATTGGGCGCGGGCCTGCTGCACCTCCTTCATCTGCGAGACCTCCGCCACGGCGACATCCCACCACGAGTCGTAGCCGGGCACACCCACGCCGGGCTGCGTCTCGACGACGATGACCGTGATGCGGTCCATCTTCTTCGCCTCCTCGAGGGCGGCTTTCAGCTCGGCCAGGGAGCCGGCCTTGATGGCGTGCGCGCCCAGGCTGCGGGCGCTGGCGGCGAAGTCCACGGGCAGGAAGTCGCCATCCAACTGGCCGGAGGTGCGGGAGCGTTCGCGATAACTGGTGCCGAAGCCGCCCAGGCCCAGCGACCGGCTGAGACCGCCGATGCTCGCGAACCCCTTGTTGTCGACCAGCACGATGATCACCTTGATGCGTTCCTGCACCGCGGTGACGATCTCGGAAGGCATCATGAGATACGTCCCGTCGCCCAGGAAGACGTAGACCTCGCGGCTGGGGTCGGCCAACTTGGCGCCCAGCGCCCCCGGGATCTCGTAGCCCATGCAGGAGTAGCCGTATTCGAGGTGATACCCGTTGGGGGTGCGCGTCCGCCAGAGCTTGTGAAGATCCCCCGGATGACTGCCCGCCGCGGAGAGCAGCAGGTCGCGGGGGCCGGACGCCTCCCACATGGCCCCGATGACCTCGCTCTGGGCCGGCTTGGGCTGGGTGTTCAGATGGAACAACCGGTCGACTTCGGCATCCCAGGCCTGCTTCAACTCCGCGACTTGGGCGGCGTACTCGGCGCTCAGTTGGTGGTTTGGCAGCGCGGCCGCGAGCGCCTCGAGGGTCACTCGGGCATCCGCGACGACGGGAATCGCCGCGACTTTGTAGGCGTCGAACTCCGCCGTGTTGATGTTGACGAACCGCACGTTCGGGTTCTGAAAAGCGGTCATCGAGGCCGAGGTGAAATCGGAGTAGCGGGTGCCGATGCCGATGACGAGGTCGGCTTCGCGTGCCAGGCGGTTGGCCGCCAACCCGCCGGTGGCCCCGATGGCGCCGACGCACTGCGGGTGGTTGTAGGGGAGGCAACCCTTGCCCGCCTGCGTTTCGGCGACCGGGATGCCCGAGCGGGAAGCGAATTCGGCCAGCGCCGCGCTCGCTTCGCTGTACAGCACACCGCCGCCGGCGACGATCAGCGGCTTGCGGCTCCGGGCAATGGCCTCCCGGGCGCGGTCGAACGAAAGGCTGTCGGGCATGGGGCGGCGGATGAGCCACACGCGTTTCTGGAAGAGTTCCTCCGGGTAATCGTAGGCCTCGGCCTGAACGTCCTGGGGCAGCGCCAGGGTGACGGCGCCGCAGTCGGAGGGCGAAGTCAGGACGCGCATCACCTCGGGCAGGGCGGTGATGATTTGGTCGGGCCGGTTGATCCGGTCCCAGTAGCGCGAGACGGGCTTGAAACAGTCGTTTACGCTGATGTCCTGCGAAGCGGGCGATTCCAGTTGCTGGAGGACGGGGGCCACGTTGCGGCGGGCGAAGATGTCGCCCGGCAGCAGGAGCACCGGCAGCCGGTTGATGGTGGCCAGCGCGGCGCCGGTGACCATGTTGGTCGCCCCGGGCCCGATCGAGGAAGTGCACACGAACGCCTTCAGGCGGTTGTTCGCCTTGGCGTATCCGGAGGCCATGTGGACGGCGGCCTGCTCGTTGCGCACGAGGACGTAGGGCAACTCCGGGTTCTCCTGGAGGGCCTGGCCGATGCCGGCGACGTTGCCGTGGCCGAAGATCCCGAGCACGCCGGAGAAGAAGGCGTGCTGGCGGCCGTCGCGCTCGACGTGCTGGTTCTTGAGAAACGTGACGATGGCTTGGGCGAGCGTCATCCGTCGGGTCTTCATCGTGTGGGTCCTTTGGTTGTGTGAATTCCCCGCTACTTGTCCGGGTCCGGCAACATGAAGTCGCGCACGCAGGCCAGCAAGTCGGCATAGGAGCCGATGAACGTGCGCAGCGTGCGCACCGTGGCGCCGAACCGGTCGAATTCCTCCGCGGTCATCCCGTTCTCGTCATAGGCCCGCCGGAAATCGGCGAACTTCCGGTACAGCTCCTCCACGACTGCCGGGTCCACGGGATCGTCCATCCGTTTCCTGACCTCGATATCCGACTTATTGAACAGGAGCTGCCACTCGTAGGGAATCGTCTGCACGATGTCGCCGCCGATCAGCTCCGACCAGTGGAGGTGGTGCCGGTAGGCCGCCGCCAGCAGTCGCGCCCGGTAACCGCGCTGCCGGAAAATGCCGTAGGCCTTCTTCATCACGGCGATGCCCGCCCAGTCCAGGTGCCCGGGAGTCAGCACGATGCGGTCTTTCCTGGCGACCACCTTGAGCCAGTCGTCCAGCCGCCCGATCATGATCGTGCAAACCGGAGCCATGCCCGCGGTGTCCTGCCCCGCCGCCGCCCTCCGCCGCAACCCGCGTTCCACCGCCTCCGCGACCGCGATCGACTGCGGCACCGTGAAGCAGACCGTGGCGTTGACGTTCACCCCCTGGAAAGTAGCCTCCTCGATTGCCGTGATGCCCGCGTGCGTCACGGGGATCTTCACCTGGATGTTCGGCGCCAGCCCGTGGAAGTGCTGCGCCTGGGCGACGATCGCCTCCGCGTTCCGGTAATAGGCCGGGTTGGTCTGCATCGAGATCCGCCCCTTGCGCCCCCGCTCGCGTTCGTAGATCGGTCGCAGCATCTCCGCCGCCTTCAACGCCATCTCCTCGATCAACTTCCAGGCGACTTCCACCTCGGTCCACTTCGGGTTCTCCTCGATGATCCGCTGCAGGGGCTCGCGCCAGACGGCCAGCTCCTTCTTCAGCACGCCGAGCACAATCGTCGGGTTCGTGGTCGCGCCGACGGCGCCGTTGGCGATGGCGTAGCTGAGTTCCGGCAGCGAACAGGAGTCGTTCCAGCAGTCGTTTCCGCCGATCGCCGCGGTCTGCTGCAACGGGTTGAGGGGCGCCGTGCTCATAGGGGCTCATTTCACCAGCGGCAGGCGCGGGTCCCGGCTGGTCCACGTCTGCCTCACCCAGGCGTGGTCCGGGTCGTCCGCGGCGGCCATCGAACGGGCCGTGCCCGCCAGCGCGTTCAAGTAGTAGACGTTGTAGCCGTGCGCCGCCGCAACCGGATGATACCCCTCCGGAATCAGCACCAGCTCGCCGTCGCGCACCGTCAGCGTCGCGTCCAGGCGGCGATCGCTCGTATACACTCGTTGGATGGCGTATCCCTCGGGGCGATCGATCCGGTAGTAGTAAATCTCCTCCAGGTCCACTTCGCCCGGCGGATTGTGGACATCATGCTTGTGGGGCGGGTAACTCGACCAATTCCCGCTCGGCGTGTAGACCTCACAAACGAGCAGACGGTGCGCGGCGAAGCTCGGCTGGAGCATGTGGTTGATCTGGCGCGTCGCGTTGCCCCCGCCCCGAATCTCGACCCGGACCTCCTCCGGTCCCACGAGCCGGGCCGGGTGGCGTTCCTCGGCGCGGCAGTAGCAGAACGCGAGGTCGCAGTCCGTCTCGGCCGTCACCTCCAGTTCGGTCGAGATCGGCAGGTAAAGCGTGTGCGGCATTCCGGCGAACACATTCGGCCGCCCGCCAAACGAGGCAAACGTCCCGGCGGACGAACTCACGGAGCAGACGCCGCCCAGCGGGACAATCGCCAGCTCGCGGTGGCCTGTGCTCGCGCGGTACTTCTCCCCGGCAGCCAGCTTGCGGTTCTCGAACGCGAGGAACTCGAAGCCGAAGTCGTCGATGCGATCGGCGAACCTCTCCGGCGGGATGAGCAGTTGGTTCATGGGATCAAAGCGCTGGAGGATCTTCTGGCATTGCCTGGGCACCGGGCTGGATTTCGGCGCAGCCGCAGGCCGCGATCCCATCCCGAGGTGATTCGCGGCCGACTCTAGCACACCCACCAGCGGTGGCAAGTTCTTCACCTCCAGTCCCCAATCCCAAATCAGAGATCCCCAATCCTCGATCCCCAATGACGGTCCCTGCCGTTCGATTTTCAGTGATCAGTGTTCAGCGTTCGATGTTCAACGCTCGGGTCTCATCCCCTCGTCCGCCGGGCTGATCACTCCCACCCCCGGCCGCGCCATCACATACGTGTAGATCTGCGTGGTCGCGACGTCCTCGTGCCCCATCAACTCCTGCACCGTCCGGATGTCCGCCCCCGCCGCCTTTCCGCGCACCGCCAACTGCTCCAGAAACTCCCGCACCCGCTCCCCGGTGAGCCCTTCGCCTCCTTCCGACCCGGCAAACGTCAGAACCCGCAACGCCCGATCCGCCTGCTTCACCTGCCAGGCCTCCGCACCCGGT
>CAYSPU010000092.1:0-20135 GCA_964432995.1 uncultured Verrucomicrobiota bacterium | reverse complement strand
TGACCGGCGCGGCCATCAGCCCCTACATCTACGGTCAGTTCATCGAGCACTTGGGCCGCTGCATTTATGGCGGCATCTGGGCGGAGATGTTGGAAGACCGGAAGTTCTATTTTCCCATCACCGCGACCTACGCTCCGTACCGGGACCTGACGAACAGCCCCTTTCCGGTCGTGGGCGCATCGCCCTGGCAAATCATCGGGGCCACCACCGGAGTCACGATGGTGAAGGAAGACGCCTTCGTGGGGAAGCACTCGCCGCGGGTCTGCGCCGGCGCGGGCGTTCGGCAACGCGACCTCGGACTGGTCGCGGGGAAAGGCTACCAAGGCTATGTCTGGGCCAAACCGCTGTCGGGCCGCGCGGAGATCGAGATCACGCTCGCTTGGGGCGAAGCCGACGCCGACCGGGCGAGCACCCGGGTGACATGCCGCGGCGGGAAATACTCCCGGAAGCCGTTCGTGTTCACCTCCAGGGCCGGCACCGACCACGGCTGGCTGGAAATCCGCGTGCTGCAGGGGGACGTGTTGCTGGGGCCGCCATCGCTCATGCCGGCCGATCATATCCGCGGGATGCGCCCAGACACGTTGGCCTTGCTCCAGCAGCTCAACGGGTCGGTCTATCGCTGGCCCGGCGGCAACTTCACGAGCGGCTACGACTGGCGGGACGGTATCGGGGACCGCGACCGGCGTCCGCCGCGGAAGAACCCCGCGTGGACCGGTGTCGAACACAACGACTTCGGCACGGATGAATTCATCGCCTTCTGCCGCGAGATCCACACCGAACCAATGGTCGCCGTGAACACGGGCTTCGGCGATGCCTATTCCGCCGCGCAATGGGTGGAGTACTGCAACGCTTCGGCCAGGACGATTGGCGGCGGGTGGCGCGCCCGGAACGGTCACCCGGCGCCCTACGGCGTGAAGTTCTGGTGCGTCGGCAACGAGATGTTCGGGCCGTGGCAGCTCGGCTTCATGCAGATGGAGCATTACGTGCTCAAACACAACCAGGTTGCCGAATCCATGTGGAAAGTGGACCCGACCATCCAGCTCACCGGGGTGGGCGACCTGACCACCATCAACAAGGAACACGACCCCAACCAGGCGAAATCCGGCAAGGGTTGCTCCCAGATCATGCTCGAGCATTGCGCCGACCACATGTCGATCCTCTCCGAGCACTTCTATCGCGGACGCGTGCCGTGGACCCAGGAGGAGCGCACCAACCTGCTGGCGCATGTCGCGATGATGCGCGAGTCCATCCGCGAGAAAGCCGACGGCCATCGCCGGCTCCAGGCCGGCTTGACCAATCTCCAGGGGCGCATCATCCCCATCACCATGGACGAATGGAATTACTGGCATCGCGAGTATGCCTATGGCGAACTGGGCTGCGTCTACGAACTCCAGGACGGCCTCGGCGTCGCCGCGGGTTTGCACGAGTACTTCCGGCAGAGCGACCTCATCCAGATGGCGCATTATGCACAGACGGTCAACGTCATCGGCGCCATCAAAACCACGAAGACCGCCGCCGAGATGGAGACGACCGGGCTGATCCTGCAACTCTACCGCGCGCATTTCGGGCACATCCCCTTGCGGATCGAGCAGGACTTCGCGCCGTGCGACGTGGCCGCCGCTCTCACGAAAGACGGCAAAGCGCTCACCATCGGAGTGATGAACCCGACCGCGTCCGAGCGGGAGCTCCTTCCGCTGATCCTGGGCGCGACGCCGGCGGGTTCGGCCACGCGCTGGCACATCACGGGCCCGAGTCCGGCCACCCACAACACGCCAGGCCAACCGCGCCAGGTGGACATTCAGAGGACGGACCGCATCGCCGTCACCGCGCCGCTGCGGGTGCCGGCCCTGAGCGCCACCATCTTCGTGCTGCCCTTGCGTTGACGAAACCGCGGCGGATCCGGCACTTTCCGCACGTGACTCATTCGACCAGCCAACCTTCTCGGAGCGCGCCCGCGACCACTCAAGCTCCCGCCGCCGGCGACCGGCTGAGGACGACCGAGTACCTCGGCTACGCCCTGGGCGACACCGCCTCGAACTTCTTCTTCCAGACCTTCAACATCTTCCTCACCTACTACTATGTGGACGTCTGGGGCATCCCCGCCACCGCGCTGCTCTGGATGATGCCCATCGTCCGCCTCATCGGCGCCTTCGACGACCCGATCATGGGCCTGATCGCCGACCGCACCCGGACGCGGTGGGGGAAGTTCCGCCCGTACCTGCTGTGGGGGGCAATTCCCTATGGCATCTGCGGCTACCTGATGTTCGCGGGGCCGGACTTCGGGCCGACGGGCAAGATCGTGTACGCCTACGTCACCTACGCGGTGATGCTGACCAGCTACACCGTCATCAATGTCCCCTATTCCTCGCTCCTGGGCGTCATCAGCCCGTCGTCAGGCACGCGCACCGTGGCCTCGAGCTTCCGTTTCGTGGGGGCCTTCACCGGGGCGCTGCTGATCTCCCTCTTCGTCCGGCCCCTCGTCAAATACCTCGGCGGTGGCAATGAAATGCATGGTTTCCAGATGACGATGGCGATCTTCGCGGTGGCGTCCGTGATCATGTTCTGGATCACGTTTGCGACGACCCGAGAGCGGGTCACCCCGCCGCCCCAGCAGCAGACCAACGTCCGGGAGGAACTGGGCGAACTGTTGCGCAACTGGCCCTGGGTGATGCTGTTGGTCACGTCGGTCTTGTCCACCACCTTCGTGGCGCTGCGGTCGGGCAGCACGCTGTTCTACTACAAATACGTGGTGGGCGATGACGGCACGCCGATCTTCCTGGGCCTCGACCGCAGCACCGTGTTTCTCACCACCGGCGCGGTGGGTCTGGTGCTCGGCACGGCGTGCCTGGGGCCGATCGCCCGGAAGATCGACAAGAAGTACTACGCCGCCGCCCTGAGCGCCATCACCGGGCTGTGCTTCGGCGCGTTCTATTTCGTGCCCCGTGACGAGTATTCGCTCCAGCTCGCCCTCAACGCGCTGGCCCAGTTCTGCGCCGGCCCCACCTCCGCCTTGACCTGGGCGCTCTACGCCGATGTGGCCGATTACGGCGAGTGGAGATACGGACGGCGCTCCACGGGGCTCGTCTACTCCGCCTCCCTTTTTGCCATCAAGACCGGCCTGCTGGTCGGCGGCTTCCTCCTGCCGCTCTTCCTGGCCCAGTTCGGCTATGTGAAAGATGCGCAGCAGACCCCCACGGCCCTGCTCGGCATCACGCTGGCCTTCTCGATCGCGCCCGCCTTCTTCGCGCTGCTCAAAGCCGTGGCCCTCCTGGTCTATCCCCTCGACCAGAAGCGAGTGCAGCACGTCGAACAAGAACTGGCCGCGCGCCGCGCCGCCGCGACCGCCGCCACCCAGCCCGCATGACCATCCGCAATCCCATCCTGCCCGGCTTCAACCCCGACCCATCCATCGTCCGTGTCGGGGACGACTACTACATCGCGACCTCGACCTTCGAGTGGTACCCCGGCGTGCAGATCCATCACTCGCGCGACCTGGTTCACTGGCGGCTGATCGCGCGCCCGCTCCGTCGGGCCAGCCAGCTCAACCTGCTTGGCGATCCGGATTCCTGCGGGGTCTGGGCCCCGTGCCTCACGCACGCCGACGGGTTGTTCTGGCTGGTCTACACCGACGTGAAGCGTTTCGGGCGCACGACCGTGGGCGGCGCCAGCGGCGCGTCGATGCGCGACTTCCACAATTACCTCGTCACGAGCCCGCACGTGGACGGCGACTGGTCCGATCCCGTCCCGCTCCACAGCAGCGGCTTCGACCCTTCCCTGTTCCACGACGACGACGGCCGCAAGTATCTGGTGAACATGCTCTGGGATCACCGGCCCGGAAGGAACCGCTTCGCGGGGATTGTCCTGCAGGAATACTCGGTGACCGGGCGCCGGCTCGTCGGCGAACGCCGGAACATCTTCACCGGCACGCCGCTTGGCTTCACCGAGGCGCCCCACCTCTACAAACGCAACGGCTGGTACTACCTGCTCACGGCCGAAGGCGGCACCGGCTGGGGCCACGCCGTCACGATGGCACGCTCCCGAACGCTCACCGGCCCTTACGAACTGCATCCGGACACCTACATCCTGAGCGCACGGCAGCGGCCCGACGCCGCACTGCAACGCGCCGGCCACGCGGACCTGGTCGAAACCCGGAACGGGGAGACCTACCTCGTGTATCTCTGCGGCCGACCGTTGCGCAACCGTGGCCGCTGCACCCTCGGTCGCGAGACGGCCATCCAGAAGATGGTCTGGGGCCCGGACGAATGGCTGCGCACGCTGGATGGAAACGGGATTCCAACACTGGAGACACCGGCTCCGGCCGTGGCTGCCGCCCTCGCCCCCAACGGGGGAGAATGCCGGGGTGAAGGGGCGCTTGCCAGCGAGTCACCGGTCCTCTGCCGCTACGACTTCAACTCGCCGCAACTCCCCGTCGACTTTCAATGGCTGCGCACGCCCTGGCCGGAGGAGATTTTCAGCCTCACCGATCGTCCCGGCTTCCTGCGCCTCTACGGCCGGGAAACGATCGGCAGTCTGTTTCGACAATCGCTCGTGGCGCGGCGCCAGCAGGCGCACTGCTACAGCGCCGCGACGGTGGTGGAGTTCGAACCGGAACACTTCCAGCAAATGGCCGGGCTCGTCTGCTACTACAACAGCACGAAGTTCCATTACCTCCACCTCTCGCACGACGAAACCGTCGGCAAACATGTGCGCGTGATGTCGTGCCTGCCGGATTCGGCCCAGGCCGACGCCTTCACGCCGCCCATCGCGATCCCCGCCGGCAAACCCGTGCGACTGCGGGTGGAGGTGGACTGCGAACGCCTCCTCTTCGCGTTTCGGGTGGACGGCGTGGACGACAACTGGCGCTGGCTCCCGGAGCAGTTCGACGCGAGCATTCTCTCCGACGAAGCGACGGCGCCCGGTCTCTCGAGCTTCACCGGAGCGTTCGTCGGTGTGGCCTGTCAGGACCTGGCCGGCACCTTGCGGGCTGCGGACTTCGACTCCTTCGACTACCAGGAGCGGGACTACTGCCCGAGCCCGTTCGGCGGATAGACAGGGTCGGAAAGGGCTTCCGACGCTTGGCCCGGACACTGCCAAGTGCGTGGGATAGGCGACCGATGAACAGCCGCAAAGAGGCACAAAAAGCGCAAAAGCCTGAGTGTTTGTGCCTCCTGTGCCTTTTCGCGGCTCATCGGTCTGTGCTCCAAACAACAGTCCTATCAGTATTTCACACGCGGCGAGTGTCAGTTCACGGAAGTCGGCCTGACCAGGGCGACCGCCCAGTGGCCCTTCGCGGGGGCGGTCATCGGCACGATGCTGCCGCCGTTGATCGTCTCCCTTCGGCTCCACTCCCCGGTGGCGATGTCAATCCACCGCGCCGCGAACGGCCCCGGCGCCTCCCGGAGATCCAGGCTGACCGATCCGCCATCCGTGAAGTAGAGCGCGTAGGCCTGACCGGGTTTCGCGGTCAGGTACGCCTCGTTCTCCGCGCGGTCGCCGAGCAGTTGGTTGTGCGGCTCCACCTCCCAGAGCTTGACGAGCGATTCGAGCTTCCGCGCCGCTTTGAGGGCGGCCACGGCGGGCTGGGACAAACCGAGGCCGGAGTCGGGCCGGTGAAACCGGGCCGAGGCCGCTCCGCCGATGAGGTGGCGCCACCAGCGTTCGAGGCCGTCCCGGTTGTTGCCGAAGCGACCGCCGTCCGCGCCGTAGGTCTTGGTGGTGTTCAGCGGGCGCGGTTGGGCGGCAGTCCGCTGGCGGACCCACTGGAAGTTGTCCCAATGCTCCTGCCCCTTCTTCTGGTTGTTCTGCGAGACATCGCAGAAGTCGTAACGCTCGGGATGGTCGAAGGTGCGCTTGTGCTCGTCCGCCTTGAGGTCCCAGGCATCCCACATCTCGGTGATGCAAACCGTCCGTCCGGCCTGTTTCGCCCGCTGCCGGATGAAGTCGGCCCAGTAGGCGCCCCAGGCCTCCTCCGCCGAGGTTTCGTTGTCGATGCAGTAGAGCACATGGTCGTACGGCAGGGAGTGCGCGAGCAGCTTGGCGACGAACCGCTCCTGGTACTTCCGGACGACGGTGTTGTTGCGCTGCCGGGGCGTGGTGAAGAAGAACGGTTGCTTGTTTTGCCCCGCGTGGTCTGGGTAGCGCTCGCCGAAGCCCGACTCGGCATACGTGTAATTGACGTTGTTCTTCGGGTTGTACGGGTGCGGGTCCCAGTTCTGCGTCGAGTAATCGAACCGGTCCCAGACTTCGATTTGCACGATGATGCCGCGCTCGGCGGTCCACCGGAGCAGGTTGGCGAACCGTTGCCAGTATTCCTCATTCCACTGCTCGAGATCGTATTTGCCATCCGGTCGCCGCCGGAACGGATAGACCTCGAAGCCCTTGTCGTTCCGGTCGCTCATCGTGTTGCGAATGCAGTTGGCGCCGGCCGCCGCCATCTCCTCCAGGTGCTCCTTCAGATCGGGAATCTGGAACAGGTTGTCGTCTTTCGATCCGCCCAACAGCAGGACCGGCTCGCCCCGGTGTTGCCAGTAGCGCGGGTTGCCCGGCCAGGGTTGTATGCGGTCTCCGTCATCGCCTCGCGGAGCCGCCCACCCCAGGACGGGCGCGATCGCCAGGATGAGGCCGAGCTGCGACAGCGTTTTTGCGAACGCTGGCCGATCGAAGGCTGATTTCATGGTGGACAGTACGCTGGCTCACCCGGCCGGGATGTCAAGGACCGGAGTCAACCCCGGATCCTCGCGTAAGTGGCGCGGTGGGTTCGGTCGTTCCCCGGTCCGCGCGCGGTTTCCGCCCCTGCGGACGGGCGTTCTGTCGGATCCGGGATCCTGATTCCGGATGGCGCCTCGAGGCGCCATCCTGCGACCCGGATCGGCACGTTGACGCGAATTCGCTCGCCGGCCATGTGGATTCAGGTAGATGTTGTTCGTCTGCTGGCGGCCATCGATGCGCGTGGGCCCATAGCTCAGGGGTTAGAGCAGGCGACTCATAATCGCTTGGTCGGGGGTTCAAATCCCTCTGGGCCCACCACGCAAACACGCAACAGGATCAGGGCCTGGCCGGTCGCCATTTCGGGCGAAATACCGCAGTTCGGCGGCCTGTAGTCGCCTGGAAGGGCGAGTTGCGAGGTTGACACTATTCGTCGTCTGTGGCGACTTAATTGACATTTCGGCTATTATTCGTCATAAGTGGCGTGTTATGAGAATATCAAAGTACGCCACGGACGTAGCTGTTCTGCGCGGCTTGGGCAGCCGGCTGGCCCAAGCGCGCCTGGAGCGGAACCTCACGCAGGCTCAACTGGCGGAGCAGGCTGGCGTCTCGAAGCGGACGGTGGAACGGCTGGAATCAGGCAGTGTGGCGACGCAGTTGTCAGGCTTCATCCGCGTGTGCCGGGTGCTCGATCTGGTCGAGCGCTTCGACCTGCTTGTCCCGGAGCCGGTGCCCAGCCCGGTCGAACAACTGAAATTGCGCGGTCGGCGGCGGCAGCGGGCGTCGGCAAAACGGAAGATCAGAGCTGCTCCAAGGAAGTGGCAGTGGGGAGATGAACCATGACGTTGGCAGAGGTGAGACTGTGGGGGCGAACCATTGGGGCGGTCTCTCTGGAGGATGGCGGCCGCTTTGCGGCGTTCCAGTATGATCCGGCATTTGCGGGGAGTGGGATCGAGGTTTCGCCCATCACCATGCCGCTCTCGGATCGGGTCTACGTCTTTCCCCATCTGCCGGCGCGGACGTTTTACGGGCTGCCGGGCCTATTGGCCGATTCGCTCCCGGACCGTTTCGGCAACGCGCTGATTGATGCGTGGCTGGCGACACAGGGCCGGACGCCAGAGAGCTTCAATGCGGTCGAGCGCCTTTGCTATACGGGGGCACGGGGTATGGGGGCGCTGGAATTCGTGCCGGCTTTGGGACCGAAGCCGCAAACGGCGAAGAAGATCGAGATCGATGCCCTGGTGAAACTGGCCTCCGAGATTCTGAGCCAGCGCAAGAATCTGCGAGCCAGCTTCGCGAGCAACCGCCGGAAGACCGCCTTGAACGACATTCTGCGCGTGGGCACTTCCGCCGGCGGGGCGCGAGCCAAAGCGGTCATTGCCTGGAATCCCGAAACCAACGAGGTCCGCTCCGGGCAGGTTCAAGCTGGAAAAGGTTTCGGCTACTGGTTGTTGAAATTCGACGGTGTCACCGGAAACAAGGACAAGGAACTCGAAGACCCGAAAGGGTATGGCGCGATCGAATACGCGTATTCCCTGATGGCCAGAGCGGCGGGGGTGACGGTGGGCGAGTGTCGTCTGCTTGAAGAAAGCGGCCGGCGGCACTTCATGAGCCGGCGTTTCGACAGACTCGAAAGCGGCGAGAAACGGCACATGCAGTCGCTCTGCGCCCTGGCCCATTTCGATTTCAACCAGGCGGGGGCATACTCTTACGAGCAGGCGCTCTTGACGATCCGTCAGTTGAACCTGCCGATGGAAGCTGTGGAAGAGCAGTTCCGGCGGATGGCGTTCAACATCGTCGCCCGCAACCAGGACGACCACGTCAAGAACATCGCCTTCCTGATGGACAAAGCCGGCCACTGGTCGCTGGCGCCGGCATTCGATGTCACCTACAGCTACAACCCGGCCGGCAGTTGGACCGCCGTGCATCAAATGACGATGAATGGCAAGCGCGACGGATTCACGCGGGCGGACTTCCGTGCCTGCGCCACAAGCGCCCTGCTGAAGCGCGGACGAGCCGAGGCGATTGTGGAGGAGGTTCGCGCCGCGGTTGCGAAATGGCCTGAGTATGCCGAGCGAGCGCAGGTCATGAGCGAGTGGCGCAAGCAAATCCAGCGCAACCACCGTTTGGAAATCCCGCGCCCATGACGGCGACACCGCAGCGGCAGTTGACGCTCCTCGATTCGACGTGCCTGATCGTGGGCATCATCGTGGGGGTGGGGATCTACCAGGTGGCGCCGGACGTCGCCAAGGGGACATCCGGCAGTCTCGGGGTGCTGGCGGTGTGGCTGGTGGGCGGGGCGTTATCGCTCTGCGGCGCGCTGAGCTATGCCGAACTGGCCACGACGTATCCGCAAGCCGGTGGCGACTACGCCTACCTGACGCGGGCCTACGGCCGGTGGGCGGGGTTTCTCTTCGGCTGGATCCAGTTGGCGATTGTCCGGCCCGGCGACATCGCGGTGATGGCGTTCGCCTTCGCGACCTACGCGCGGACCCTGTATGATCCGCTCGCGCCGGGGTCGTTTCTCGGCAGCCAGCAGCTCTACGCCTGGCTGGCCGTGGCGGTGTTGACCGCGATCAACGTGGCCGGCGTGCGCCAGGGAAAGAGGACGCAGAACCTGCTCACCATCGTCAAAGTGATTGGCCTGGTGGCTTTGGTGGGCGTGGCGCTGGCGGCTCCCGGTCCGACCTCGTCCCTCCCGGCGGCGGAACCGCTGCCGCTGAGTCTGGCCCTGATCCTGGTATTGTTCACCTACGGGGGGTGGAACGAGATGGCCTTTGTGGCGGGGGAAGTCGTCAATCCCCGACGCAACATCCTCCGGGCGCTGGTCCTGGGCACGTTGGCGGTCACGGCGCTCTACTTGCTAGTGAATGCCGCCTTTCTGCACGCGCTGGGGTATCCGGGGCTGACGACGTCCGGAGCGGTGGCGGTCGACGCCATCTCGACCGTTTTCCCGAGTCATGCCGGGGCGCTCATCGGTGTTTTGGTTTGCCTCTCGGCGCTCGGGGCAGTGAACGGACTGATCTTCGCCGGCGCGCGCATTTCGTATGCGGTGGGGTGCGATCACCGGGTGTTTCGGCCGTTGGGGAAGTGGCATCCGGGGACGGGGACGCCGGTGCGGGCGCTGGTTTTCCAGGGGGGGATCGCGATGTTGCTGATCGGGTTGTTGGGATCGTTTTTGAATACCGTGCTCTACACCGCGGCACCGGTGTACTTGTTCTACCTGGCCAGCAACGTGGCGGTGATGGTGTTGCGACACAAGGAGCCAAAGGTCGAGCGCCCGTATCGGGTTTGGGGTTACCCGGCGACGCCGCTCGTCTTTTGCGTCGCCTGCGCCTTCCTGGCTTACAGTGCCATCGTGTACAAGCCGGGGGTGGCGCTGGCGGCGCTGGGGATCCTTCTGGTCGGAGTGCCGCTCTACTGGATCAGCCGGGGCTCTGACCGACGATGATGCCCCAGCCGGTGCGAGCCTGGGGCATCTCGGAGTCATGGCGCCTGGCCCCCCGGCCAGGCGCGCGCGGGCACGCTTCAAGCGTGCGCGAGTTGGCGCCTACTTGGTTAACCGGAAGAACTGGTTATCGGTTCCGATGGTGATGCTCACGCTCTTCGCATCCGGCGTAATAGGCACATCTGTCCAGGTCGGGGTTCCAGACAGGCTTGGGGTTCGCTGCAGCGTGAATCCCGTGGCGGGCCACGAGATCGTCACGCCCCAGTCGGTTCGGCTGATGCTCAGCGTGGGGCCGACGGCGGGCGCGATGCTGTAGAGGCCGAAGTTGTCGAAGCCGGAGTACCAACTTCCGGTGCCGGCCTGCACGAAGCGGAACCGGACCTGCGCCTGGTTGTCGGCCTGGGGCACGCGGAAGAGCTCGACGCGTTTCGACTCGGTCGGGTCGTCATTGATGCGGCCATCGATGTAGGGCCCGAGGCTTTCGAGGGGGCGCGCCTCGATGAATTCGTACCAGAAGGTGCGTCGGGTGGTGCCGGTGCCGGTGCCGTCATCGACCTGCGGCGTATCGGTCTGCGGCTTGTTGAGGGTGGCGGCGGCATCGATCGAGACCTGGCCGAGGTCATTGGTCACGCGCACGATGTCCGCAGTGCCCCCTTGGTCATCGAGCATGTAGACGACCGGCAGCCACGACTGGCCCTGATTGATCGAGTATTCGACGCCGAAGAGGCTGTCCTGGTTCTGTTCGTAGATGCTGTTGAAGGAGAGATAGACGTCGGTCTTGCCGGTCAGATCGTAGTCCTTCGTGAACAGCATCTGGATCTGGTTTCCGTCGCGGTTGTCCGACTCCGCATACACGCACTGGCCGTAGACCAGGTTCGTGACCACGGCTCCGTTCAAGTAGCCCGGGGCGACATTCAGGCGCCGGCTGTTGAAGGGGTTGCCATCCAGGCGGGAGCGGTCGACGACGGTCCAGCCTAGGTACGAGTCCGAGTTGGGGTCGGCCAGATCCTCCCAGTCGTTGAGGATCGTGGTGTTGTTGGTCCGGGTCCAGCCGGTGGGCAGTCCGCCTTCGGGGGCGGTGTCGAACGTCTCGAGGTAGATGGGGTCGGGAAGGATGACGGAGTGGTAGCTGACGACGCTGAAGGAGAAGTCGTTGGTCGTGGTGTATCCCCCGGTGTCCGTGTAGATGAGCGAGCAGGTGTTGACGGAAAGTGGTGGCAACGCGCCCGGCGGGTCGCACTCAATCGTCGTGAGGTCGTCCACCTTGGTGACGGTGGGGGTGAGGGCCTCGCCGTTGAGCAGGAGCTTCACGGTGTCCGTCCGCAACTGCGTGGCGAAGTCCCGGACTTCGAAGAAGAAGACGGGTTCCGGGGTCACGGCAGTGATGGGTGTGGCATTCGATACCACCAGCGGGTGCGCGGGCTCCGTGGCGGGCGCGGTGCTGGTGACGATGTGGATGTCGTCGATCCAGTGGTTGTCGTAGGAACCTCCCGTGCGCGCGCCAAAGCCGAAGCGGAGTGGTGAGGCCGAGAACGCGCCGTAGAAGTTCGTGTAGATCAGGTTGTTGTCCACCACCAGGTTCAGGGTGCTGTCACTTTTCACCTCGATGCGGACGTCGATGAACTTGCCCTGGCGGAACAGAGCGCCGGTCCCGCCGAGGGAGGAGACCCATTGCCCGGCGTATTTGACCTGGATGGCCGGCGCTCCTTCGTTGTCGTTGTTGTACGTGTCGAAGGAAATCACGGTCCCGCTGCCGGAACCGTCTTCACCGGCGGTCCCGTCGGCCACGTCCGGCGCGATACTCACACTCAGACCATCGGCGCTGCTTCCATTCCCGATGAGAAGCTTGAAGCATAGACGGGGAACGCTTGGGTGGTTTTCGGGGTTGGCTTCGGCTTCTTGGTGGCACCTCCTCGGCGCTATGGACGTCCGCGCCCAGGAGGCACGACCACTGGCTATTAGCGCGAAAGTAGAGCGCTACCCAACGTAGCCAGCTACCAAAAACACCTCAAATATCGCCGGTTTTTCGGAGTGAGAACCCACCGACTACGAGGTCCGCGGGAAGCACGGACATTCGGCGGCTGGATGCGCGTGGGGTCCATGAACTACGTAGCGCCGGCTTTCCAGCCGGCATGACGCCGACAGGAATGTCGGCGCTACGGCAGCCGGAGCGGCCAGGGGGCAGTTTCGCGCCGGGATTCAGGACGGAGCGCCACGTCCGGAAGCGGACCGGCAGTTCCAGTTGCGCGGGATTGCCGGGCTCGAGTAGAAAGGTGCGCGAGTCGATCCGGTTTGAGCGATGGGAACCAACGATCAACGTGAGGCGTGGCGTCGCCGGGGTGTTGGCTTGGCCAGCCTTCTGGTGGCCACGGCGCTCTGGCTGCCGTGTGTCCAACTCCTCTTTCGCCGACCGGCCTCGGACTTCCACCGGGCTCAAGAGGTTTCCCCGCGAGCGCGGGAGTTGGCGACCCGTCACTTGCGGATGTGGCAGCAGCCGGAACTCCGGGAGCGCGAACTGGGCCGGATGCGCAAACACAATCCGGAATGGGATTTCATGGGGCGTTCGTTCTTTGTGTGGTCGCTGGCAAACATGGGACTCCGCGAGCCGGCCGCCGTCTCCCAGTACTTGCCGGTGATGGACCAGATCATCGAGGAGACTCTGGAGCTGGAAAGGAGAGGCGGCTGTTTCTGCTTCCTGATGGCCTATGGCCGCGCCAGCCCGTTTCGAGTGAGTCCGGTCCGGAGCTTGTTTGTCGACGGGGAGATCGCCCTGATGCTGGGGGCGCGGCGGGTGCTGGCCGAGAAACCGGAATACCGGGCGGCGATGCATGAGCGACTGGAAATGATTGCCGGACGCTGGCGGAGCAGCCCTGTCCTGGCGATGGAGAGTTACCCGGACGAGTGCTGGACGTTTGACCACGCGGTGGCGCTGGCGGCCTTGTGCGTTGCCGATTCGCTCGACGGAACGGATCACTCGGCGTTGCGGAGAGAATGGCTGCGTGTCGCCCAGGAACGGTTGATCGACCGGGGTACAGGCCTGCTCGTTTCCAGCTACACGCTGGATGGTCAGCCCATGGACGGCCCGGAGGGTTCCACGATCTGGGCGGTGGCGCACTTCCTCGACACGGTCGACCCGGAGTTTGCCCGGGACCAATATGTGCGGGCCCGGCGCGAGATGGGCCGCACGCTGCTGGGCTTCGGCTACGCCCGGGAATGGCCCGCCTCCTGGGAGAGCCCGAACGATGTCGACTCCGGAGCGGTCATCCCCGTGCTCGAGGTGAGCGCGGGAGCGAGCGGGATGGCGTTCCTGGGCGCCACGACTTTTGGTGACGAGGAGTTTGCCCGGGCGCTGGCGACGACGCTGGATTTCGCGGCCTTTCCTTCGCGGAAGGACGGAGGCCTTCGGTACTGCGGCAGCAATGCGGTGGGGGACGCAGCAATCTTGTACGCGGCCGTACTCGGGCCCCTGTGGGAGAAGGTGAGGCCGGGAGGCGCCCGATGAGGACTCCCCCGCGAAGCTGGCTGGGCCGACTTTGGAAAGCAGACGCCTTCTCTCCAAAGGACTTCATCCGGCGCGCGGTGTTTCTCGCGGTGGCCTATGGAGTCGCCGAGTTGGCCGGTCTGCGCGAGTTCACGTCGTTTCTGAGCGGGACGGCGCCGCCGGCGGCGGTGAGCGACGCGACGGGCGCTTTCTTCGGCTGCTTATTCATGGTCCTGTACTTCGCGTGGGTTCTCCTGGTGCCGATTCTGCTGATCGCCGCCGCTCTGGGGGGGCTGTGGCGGTGGCACCGGTCCGGTTCCCGTTTCGCCTTTCTTTCTGTCGGACGATGGCGTTAGGGTAGAGACATGAGCGGGAGTGAGCCGGGGAGCGGTCCGCCGCGGCGTGCCAGGGCGCGGGGAAAGGCGCTGACCTCGGGAGGATGCCCGCCAAACCTCCATCCACCATGAAGAAGGCACCCAAGGAGTCGAAGTCGCGGGACACGAGTTCGTGCGACAACATACGGACGGGGCTGAAGCCGGAGACCATCGCGCGGGCATTTCAGGAGAACCTGTATTACCTGCTGGCGCGGTTTCCGGCCGTCGCGACGCGGAACGATCAGTACATGGCGTTGGCGTACACGATTCGCGACCGTCTGCTCCATCGGTGGGTGAACACGGCGGAGACGTATTTCCGGGAGAAGAGCCGGTCCGTCTGCTACCTCTCGGCCGAGTTCCTGTTGGGGCCGCAGTTGGGGAACAACCTGGTGAACCTGGGCATCTACGACGCGGCGCGTCAGGCGATGGCCGGCTTCGAGATCGACCTCGAAGACCTGCTGGAGCAGGAGGAGGAACCGGGTTTGGGCAATGGCGGTCTGGGGAGGTTGGCGGCGTGTTTTCTGGACTCGCTGGCGACGCTGCAGGTGCCCGCGGTGGGTTACGGAATCCGCTACGAATATGGCATCTTCGACCAGACCATTCGGGACGGTTGGCAGTTGGAGATCACCGACAAGTGGTTGCGGTTCGGCAACCCGTGGGAAATCCAACGGCCGGAGATCGTGATGGACGTCCCGCTGGGGGGGCACACGGAGGCGCGCACGGAGAACGGCGCCTACCGGGTGCGGTGGATTCCGGGTCGGGTGGTGCGCGGCGTGGCGTATGACACTCCGGTGGCCGGGTATCGGAACAACACGGTGAACCTGCTCCGGCTCTGGAAGGCGGAGGCGACCGAGTCGTTCGACTTTCAGGCGTTCAACACGGGGGACTACGAGGGGGCGGTGATGGAGAAGATGGTGTCGGAGAACATCAGCAAAGTGCTGTATCCGAACGACGCGTCGTCCCAGGGGAAAGAGCTGCGCCTGCAGCAACAGTATTTCTTCGTGTCCTGCGCGCTGCAGGACATGATCCGGATGTACCGGCAGCGCAGCGACCGGATGGACCGGATGCACGAGAAGTGGGCGGTGCAACTGAACGACACGCACCCGGCGATTGCGGTGGCGGAGCTGATGCGGCTGTTGGTGGACGTCCACTCCCTGCCGTGGGACCAGGCGTGGGAGAACACGCGGAAGATCTTCGGGTATACGAACCACACGCTGATGCCGGAGGCCCTGGAGCGATGGGCGGTCCCGCTCTTTGGCCGCCTGCTCCCCCGGCACCTCGAGATCATCTACGAGATCAACCGCCGGTTCCTGGACGAACTGCACGTGCGCTATCCCGGGGACGACGACCGGGTGCGGCGGATGTCGCTGATCGACGAGGGGGGCGACCGCCAGGTCCGCATGGCGAATCTGGCTTGCCTGGGGAGCCACGCGATCAACGGCGTGGCCCGGCTGCACTCGGAGCTGCTGCAGGCGACGTTGTTTCGCGACTTCCACGAATTCAGCCCGGAGAAGTTCGGCAACAAGACCAACGGGGTGACGCCGCGGCGCTTCCTGCTGCTGAGCAATCCGGATCTGGCGGCGCTCATTACGCGCGCCATTGGCGATCGCTGGCCCCGGGACCTGGACGAACTGCGCCAGCTCGAGCGGTTTGCCGGCGATCCGGACTTCGGCAAGGAATGGCGGGCGGTGAAACAGCGCAACAAGGAACTGCTCGCCCGCCTGGTCCATGAACGGGCGGGGGTCGAGGTCCAGCCCGCCTCCCTGTTCGACATCCAGGTGAAGCGGTTGCACGAATACAAGCGGCAGCATCTGAACGTGCTCCACGTCGTGACGCTCTACAATCGCCTGCGGCAGAACCCGCAGTTGGCGGTGCCGCCGCGCACGGTGCTCTTCGGGGGGAAAGCCGCTCCGGGCTACTTCATGGCCAAGCTGATCATCAAACTCATCAATTCCGTGGCCGACGTCGTCAACCGGGATCCCCTGGTTCGCGGGCGCCTAAGCGTGGCGTTCATCCCGGACTTCAACGTCAAGGTGGCGCAGAAGATCTACCCGGCAGCCGACTTGTCCGAGCAGATCTCCACGGCGGGGATGGAAGCCTCGGGGACCGGCAACATGAAGTTCTCCCTGAACGGAGCGCTCACCATCGGCACCCTGGACGGCGCCAACGTCGAGATCCGGGAACAGGTGGGGAACGAAAACTTCTTCCTGTTCGGGCTGACGGTGACCGAGGCGCAGGCGCTGCGGGAGCACGGCTATCGGCCGCGGGAACTGTACGAGGCAGACGCGGAACTCCGTCTGGCACTGGACCAGATCCGGTCCGGAGTGTTCTCGTGCGGCAATCCGGATTTGTTCCGCCCGCTGGTGGATGGCCTGCTGGGACACGACCACTATCTCCTGCTGGCGGATTACCGCTCCTACCTCGACGCCCAGGACCGGGTCAACGCCACCTACGCCGATCCCGAGAGCTGGACCCGGATGTCGATTCTCAACGTGGCGCGCATGGGGTACTTTTCCTCCGATCGCACCATCTCCGAGTATTGCCGGGAGATCTGGCACGTGGAGCCGGTTCCCATTCAGATGGACGAGTCCTGAGGGAGGTGTCCAGGGAAACCTCACGCGAGGGGGAGCCACCCGATGCCTGAGCCGGACCACATCTGGAGCTTCCGCGAAGGCGATGGGCACCCGGGCTTCCGGGCGCTGGCGACCTGGAGTCTGGCGCTGCTGCTGCTCGTCACCTCGTGTGTCTCCAGCATGCACGAGTATCGGGGGCACACGGTCTTCAACCCGCTCTACCTGCCGTACCTCGAATCTAAATCGCGCGACCACTGGCAGATGCCCGAGGAGATTCTGGATGCGCTCGCGGTCTCCGCGGGCGACCACGTGGCCGACATCGGCGCCGGCGGCGGGTATTTCACCGAACGCTTCTCCCGCCGCGTGGGGCCGGACGGACGTGTGTACGCCACCGACGTGCAGGAAGTCATGGTCAGCAAGTTGCGCAAGCGCGCGGCCCGGCATGGACTGGCCAACGTGACCGTGATCCACGCCGGCTTTGACGATCCCGGCCTCCCTCCCGGGTCGTGCGATCTGATCTTCCTCTCGAGCGTCTACAAGGAGATCGAGGGGCGGGTGGATTACGCGACGAGGATGCGGGCGGCCCTGAAGCCAGGCGGGCGCGTCGCCATTCTCGAGTATCGCCCCGATTGCACCGCACCGGGACCGCCCCGGACGCGGCGACTCGAGGAGAGCGTGGTGGTCGCGGAGATGACCGCCGGGGGATTCGCCCTGGAACACCGCCACGACTTCCTCCCGCGCGAATACTTCCTGGTGTTCACGGTGGTCTCGCCCGATCCGCGGTCGACGTTGCCCTGAGTGGCGCGTCCGGACGCGGTTTGACCGGCGCGCTCTGACGAGCCCCGCTGCGAACCCGCTGCCTGCAGGTCCGGATTGACGCTGGGCGTCACTCGCTCAATCGTAGGGCATGCATCCAACCGCGCTTCGCTTCACCGGCATCGGCGCCACTTCCTACCGTCTGACGCCCGAAGAACGGGCACGGTGGTTCGAGCACAACACTTACTGGGCGCTCTATACGACGGACGAGTATGTGTGGTCTTCCAGCGAACGGATGAACTGGTGGAAGGACCAGACCCCGCCCGGTCTCGAGGCCGCCATCGTGAACGCCCGTCAGAAGATCGCCGCGCGCCAACCCCTGGGGTTCGAGATCGAGCAGCTCCTCGAAGCCGCGGGGAGACGCTGAAGCCGATACCATTCCCCAACTGGAATATGCAGCCATTCCTTAGTCTGAGATTTCCGGCCGTGAACCGCGGTTGCATTCCGGGATACAATCTCCGATGAAGACAAACGCCTTCGGGATCCGATCTTCCTTGCTGCCTTGGCCGCCAACCTGGTCGAGCACCGCTGGCACGCCTTGGGTCGGCCGATTTCTCCGGACGTGTTCTCCCGCTGGAGCGCCGGCGTGTTGCCGGCCCGAGGCGCATGCATCCTGGCCGCGTGCAACGCGGCGCTCCGCACGATGAACGCGTCAGCAACGATGTCGGGACGCACCCCCACTGATGGAACGCTCGCCGCGCCTCCGGCCAAAGGAGAACGCCTGCTCTCCCTGGATGCCTATCGCGGGGCGATCATGCTCCTGATGGCGTCCAGCGGCCTGGGGCTCGCCGCGGTGGCCAAGCACTTCCCGGACAGCGCCCTCTGGCGATTCCTGGGCGCGCAAACCGAGCACGCCACCTGGGCCGGGTGCACCCTTTGGGACATCATCCAGCCGGCGTTCATGTTCATGGTGGGGGTGGCGGTGCCCTGGTCGATCGCCAACCGACGGGCCCGGGGACAAACCGTGGCTCGGCTGTTGATTCACGCGCTGTGGCGTTCTCTCCTGCTGGTCCTGCTGGGCGTGTTCCTCTCCTCCGCCTGGAGCAACCGAACCCAATGGGGATTCAACATCGTCCTCGCCCAGATCGGGCTCGGTTATCCGTTCCTCTTCCTGCTCGCCTTCGCCAAGCCCCGGCGGCAATGGATGGCGGCCGTCGGGATTCTCATCGCGTATTGGTTGGCCTTCGCCTGTTACCCGCTGCCGCCCGCGGATTTCGACTGGGCCGCCGTGGGCATCCCCGCCGACTGGAACCACCTGACTGGTTTCGAAGCGCACTGGGAGAAGAACGCCAACCTGGCCTCGGCCTTTGACCATTGGTTCCTGAACCTCTTTCCACGCGAAGCTCCCTTCACCTTCAGCAGTGGCGGTTACCACACTCTGAACTTCGTGCCCTCGCTCGCGACGATGCTCTTCGGGCTGCTCGCCGGCGAGTATCTCCGCGGCGAACGACCGCCGTATGCCAAGTCAGGGCGACTGGCCGTCGCCGGCCTCGTGGGGGTGGGCGTGGGGCTCGCTTGGGCGGCGACAGGGCTGTGTCCGATCGTGAAGCGGATCTGGACGCCGTCTTGGGCGATCTTCAGCAGCGGGATCGTGGTCCTGCTGCTGGCGGGCTTCGTAGCCATCATCGAAGGACGCGGCTGGCGGCGCTGGACGTTTCCGCTGGTGGTGGCGGGCCTGAATCCCATCGCGCTCTACTGCATGTGGCAGCTCTCGGGCGGTGCGGTGCGCGGGAGTCTGAAGACCCACTTGGGTCCGCACGTGTTCGAGATCCTGGGAGCCAGCTACGCGCCCATCCTGGAGCGGCTGTTGGTTCTCCTGGTGCTCTGGCTGATCCTGCTCTGGATGTACCGCCGAAAGATCTTCCTCAGGATCTAATCTGATCAAACCCGTGCCGGCACGATGACAAAAGGCACGCCTTGTCGGCAGAAGATGCGCTGGAGGGCGAACACCACGTAGTTGTGCAACCAGCGAGTCCATACCGTTTCGTGCGTGAACGCCAATTGCCCACCAAACAACACGGCGTCGGGATGCTGTTTCATGAGGTGATCGCTCACGCCCTCGATAGTCGCCACCACGTCATGGCTCACTTCCGTGGCACATGCGGCGGTGAAACCCTGGTGCTGTGCGAACTGCACGTAGCGTTGGGCGCTGGCGCGTGTTTCCGCTCTCAACCGTTCCAACTCGTTCGCCCCCTTGAAACTGCCTGCGTCCAGCAAACCCACCTGCACGAATACAAAGTGCCCGAAGGTCCCTGGGAAGATCCGTGGGATGCCCAGGAAGGTGTGGAGTCCGAGCCCGTTGAAGCCATTGACAAGCACGATTGCCGTTCGGCCTTTGGTGACAGGTCTGCCCAGTCCCTGGACCCCATTGTCATTCGGCGAAACCAGCTCTTCCAGACGTTTGAGGTCAAGCAGTGCCCGCCCGTAGTGTCGCTTCACGGCAAATGCCCCGCCGATCAACGCCCCCGTGACGAAGAGGGTGATCCAACCACCCTCGTGGAATTTCACCAGGCACAGCGAGAACAGGATGAAGCTTGTCATAACGAGTCCCAGACCATTCACGGCCAGCTTCTGTTTCCAGGTGTCATCCGCCGCCCGCACCCGCCACCAGTGCCGCACCATCCCCAGTTGCGAGAGACTGAATGTGATGAAGACGTTGATGCTGTACAGCACGACCAGCAGACCCACCGCCCCGCGCGCGGCCAGCATGACCACCAGCGCACTCCCACCCATCAGCA
>CAYSPU010000091.1:11577-20371 GCA_964432995.1 uncultured Verrucomicrobiota bacterium | reverse complement strand
CCTCCAGCTTCGACTCCAGAGGGTACGCGAGCACGAGATGTTTCCCGTCCGGGCTCAAGACGGCTCCCCGACTCGACACCGGTCCGGGAACCGCGGTTCGAGACAAGAGGCGACCGGAGGCAGGGTCCCACGCTTTCAACCCTTGGTCGTCCAAGGTGAGCAGGCGACGACCGTCGGGGCTGAACCCGGCGATCTCAACGATATCGGAGTCATGGGGCAAACAGTGGAGCAACCGGCCGGAGTCGGCTTCCCAGAATGTGCATAGGTGCAACCACGCGCTGGCAAAGATACGGCGACTGTCCGGGCTCACGGACAAGCCCCAGATCCAACTCCGGTCCTTCAGGACCTCCCGACCAGGCCATGCGCTCCACAGTTTGACGGTGCCGTCTTCGGCCCCGGTCGCCACGCGGGAGCCATCGGGGCTGAATGTGACGGCCAGGATGGCGGACGCGTGCCCCTTGAGCTCGATTTGCTCGCTCCCCTGCTCGAGATTCCAGACCCGCGCGACCTCCTCGAAGCCGATGGTGACCAGCCGCCGGCCATCCAGGCTGAAGAGTGCCCGGTAAACCCTCGAAGGAATGGCCAGAAGCTCCTTGCCGGTCTCCGTGTCCCACACCCGAGCGGTACTCTCCCGAGTCGCCGCTACGACGGTCAGAGGTGGAGGGAGCCCCCGCGTCCAGCGCCCCTCCGTTTCCGAGCAAGAACGCCTCTCGCTCCGTGCGCACGAGCAATTGGCTTCCGCCCGCAAGGAAGCGGATCGACGTAATCGGCGCTTGGCTCCGGTAGTGCCCGATCACCGCACCGGTTGCCGCGTCGCAGACGCGCAGCTCGTGCCCGCCACACCAGGCGAGGCATGTACCATCCGCTCGGTAGGTCACCTGCTCGACTTTCCCGGTCTCGAAGCGGCACTCCCACTGTTTCTGCCAGGCGCTGGTATCCCACACCTCCGCGATCCCGTCCGAGAAAACCGCGGCAAGTTGTCCGGCCGAAGGCCTGAAGATGACCGCAGTCGCCGGCCGGTTCGTGCCGCCCAGGGCAAAGAGCCGATGGCCGTCCATGGCATCCCAAACCTTGACCGAGCCGTCCCGGCCACGGGAAGCGAGTTGGGAGCCATCGTGATTAAAGATCACGTCCCGGACGAAAATCGTGGAATCCGGCCCCTCCGGTAGCTCGAGGTCAAGCTTGATGTCGGTATGGGCGGGGATCGAGAGGACCTCCTGGTGGCAGCGAAAGAAGAGGTGGCCCCACTCCCAGTGCCGGAACCGCTCCGGACACTTGAGCAGGGTTTCCTTGGCCTGGTCGATGTCGCCCTTGTCCACCAATTCCTGCGCGAGGCTGATGAGGGCGTAGTAGTTCTCGCGCTCTTCGGTATGACGCGACGCGGCGATCCGAAGGGCGGCAACCGTCGAAACCACCACGACGGCCACCAGCGCGACGGCGCTCGCACCGAGCAAGCCCGCTATCGCAGGACGGCGTCGGCACCAGCGCCACGCCTTGCCGGCGTGGCCAATGGGACGGGCCTGAATTGGCTCACCGTTCAGAAACCGTCGCAGGTCAGCCGCGAAATCACCGCCCGTGTCGTACCGCCGGCTCGGCTCTTTCTCCAGGCACTTCAGGCAGATGGTCTCCAGATCCTTGGGCACGTGCCCGTTGAGTCGCCGTGGACTGGGCGGTTCGTCGTTGACCACTTGGTGCATCAGCATCCGGGCGTTGCCGCGGAAAGGCAGTTCGCCAGTCAAGAGCTGAAACAGGATCACGCCGACCGCGTAAATGTCCGTCCGCCGGTCCGCCCGGTGACCTTCGCCCCGCGCCTGCTCGGGGCTCATGTAAGCCGGCGTCCCCAGCAACGCCCCCTCGAGGGTCAGGGTGGCTTCGCCAGCCTCCCTTCGCGCCAGCCCGAAATCCGTCAGGTGCGGTTTGCCCTGGGCATCCACGATCACGTTCTGGGGCTTCACATCCCGGTGGATCACCCCCGCCTGATGCGCGTGCTCGAGCGCCTCGGCCAACTGAATGCAGAACGCCGCAGCTTCGCGGGGGCTCATCCGCTGGGTAGTCAACCAGTTGGCCAGCGAAACCCCATTCACATAGTCGCAGACGATGTAAATGAGTTCCTCGTCCTGACCCACCTCGTGGACGCTCACGATGTTCGGATGCCGGAGTTGGGCTGCGGCCCGGGCCTCGCGGACGAACTTCTCCGCCTCCGCTTGCGGCAACCGCCGCCGCAGGGGCACTTTGATGGCGACCAGCCGGTCCAACCGCGTGTCGCGTGCCTTCCACACCGTGCCAAAGGCGCCGGAACCGAGTTGTTCGAGAATCTCGAACTGGCCAATCTTGCCCAGTTCGATGGCAGCCTGAGATGCGACTTTCTCGTCGACGATGTGGAAGTGGGTTCCGCACGAGTCGCAGCGGACATCGGACAACGGGGCGCCTTCGGGTAACTCGATCAGGTGGGCACACTGCGGACACCGCACGCGCAGGCCGGACCTGACCGGCTCCACGCTCTCGGAGGATGCGAGCAGACCGCGGGCGATGCATCGATGGCACAGGCCCCGCGGGCTGTACCGCGACACCCGTTCCCCGCAGCGCGGGCAGACGGACGGTTCGGACTGGTTAGTGTCGGCGGCCGCGGCCTTCAACAAGTGTTAAGAAGACTGCAGAACGGGAAATCGCAGGGTCTTCTCTGCTTCTTGCTCGTGCCATTGCTCTTGCTCTCGTCCCCGCTCTGCCTGTTCATGCTGGGCGTTGTGCTTGTTCATGGAAAGCAATGACATCCGCCGGCTGGATGCGCGTGGAGCCCATGAACCTGGGCGCATCCCCCTCACCCGGCTACGCCACCCTCTCCCCCTCCGAGGGGGAGAGGGACGGGGTGAGGGGGACGGATGCATGAAGAGGTTCATGGAAAGGGAGAGCAAGATTAAGATCAAGAGCAAGAGCGAGATTCTGCACCGCCCGATTCCTGGTCTTCATAAACCCTCATCCCATCACCAACTCCATCAGATAACGCATCTCGACCTCAACGTCCGCGGGACGGCCCACGGTGTTCGCGATTTCCGCCCGGATCAGGACGCCGTAGCGTTCCCTCAGACGACCGACCGCTACGGCCACCGCGTGGCTGCTCAAGCCCAGGCGCTCTCCAACTGCCGTGTATTCTCCTTCCTCCGGCAAGCGGGACACGAAATCCGCGAAGACATCTCGGAGGTAGTGCTTCTCCAGGAACCGTTCGAAGAAGGCCTGCGTGAGGTCCTTGGCGTCTTCGGGCGAATACCCCTTCCGACGCACAAACGCATAAAGCGGAAACCAATACGTGCGGCACAACTTCTCCAGCGCCTCCTTCGAATGTGGCGACGCGCTATCCCCCGCCGCCAGCACGGTGCTCCAGTGCGTCGTCGCAAACTCTGCAGCCGCCCGTTCTCGCGATTCGTCCTCTGACTGGTTCGAGGGCATCTTCGCCCGAACCTTCCGACCCCGGCCATTCCCGTTGACGTGCGGAGCTCCAGGCCTCTCGCGCGGCACCTCGGACGTGCCGGGAGTTCACTCGAGAGTTCACCACATCGCAGAACTCAACGCGAGCAGAGAAACCCGACAGGACGATGGAGGGTCCTCCGGGGTGGATGAGTCCTACCATGCCCTCTCCAGCACGCTGATCAACCCCTCCGGCGTCAGCGGGATCGGGTTGGCCTTCATGCTGCTGGCCCGAGCCGCCTTCTCCACCAGACCAGGAATCTGTTCCCGCGTGAGCCCCAACGCCCCGAGGGCCGGAATGCCCAAGTCGCGAACGAGGTCCATAAGCCAACTCACCGCCTGGTCGGCACCGGCCTTCGCTTCCCCCGTCAATACGCGTCCAACCTCGTCGAAGCGCCGCAACCCTTCGCTCGATGGCGCCCGCTGTCGCAGCGCGGCTACGTTCACCTCGAACACCCGCGGCAACAGCGCGGCACAAATCGCCCCGTGCGGCGCGTGGCATTCGCCACCGATTGGCCCGGCCAAACCGTGCACCGCCCCCAGCCCGGCGTTGGCCAGCGCCATGCCACTAAATAAGCTCGCCACCGCCATGTCCTCGCGCGCCGCCCGCTCCGCCCCTGTCCATTCCGTTTGACCACCCCCTGCCGGCTCCGCCCGTGCCGCCGCAGCAAACGCCGGCCGCAGCGAACGCGCTACCCGCATCATGCCCTCGCGACACAGCGCGTCGGTCAGCGGGTTGGCGCGACAGGACACGAACGGCTCGATGAGCTGGGTCAGGGCGTCGAGACCCGTGGCCGCGGTGATCGCTGGCGGCAACGCGTAGGTCAGTTCGGGGTCAACCACCGCCAGACGTGGCAACAGCCACGAACTGCGCAGGCTCACCTTGACGCTGTGTTCACGCGAGGTCAGCACCGCGTTCCGCGTCACTTCCGTTCCCGTGCCGGCCGTGGTTGGAATCGCGACGAACGGCAGCGGCGGCTGGAACAGCGCCCGCCCTGGTCCGATCACCTCCAGGTACTCGGTGACCGGTCCCGGGTTCGAAACCAGCGCAGCGATCGCTTTGCCCGCATCGATCGCACTCCCGCCCCCGAAGGCCAGCACCGCCTCGATCCCCCGCTCGCCCGCCAGTTGGCGGCCGGCCTCCACCTCTTCGACCGTGGGCTCGCCGCCCACCGCGAAACCGCACACCTCGATTCCTGTCTCTTCGAGCGCGGCCGTCAACCGCCGTGCGCGTTCCCGCGACCGACCCGTGACGACCAGCCAGCGCCGTCCCCAGCCGACTACCTCCTTCGGCACGCGCGCCAACGTTCCCGCCCCGAAGATCACCCGGGTGGCCGTCGCAAACTCGAACGGCCGGCCCCCGCCCTCCCCGGCTTCCGAACTCACCAGCCTTCCTCCCCGGGAAAGACATTGCTGTACTTCACGCTCGTCCGCGGCTCCGCCATCATCGACGCAACCGCGTCCCGCCAAGTCGCGTAATGCGCCGTCTGCTTGTGCAGGGCCGGCGCCTCAGCGTTGCGGTAGGCC
Source organism: uncultured Verrucomicrobiota bacterium (assembly GCA_964432995.1). Lineage (GTDB taxonomy): Bacteria > Verrucomicrobiota > Verrucomicrobiia > Limisphaerales > JAHDYP01 > CAYSPU01. Next base: position 15,382 of record CAYSPU010000091.1, on the reverse strand, counting down.
TCCACCAGGACGAACCGTGTCGGGTCGTCCTGCTGCTGGACCACATCGAACCGCGCGATGCCGCTCTCTTGGACACTCGCCCGGGCGTTGGCGAGCGAGGCTTGCCGGAAGGCCTCGACGCACTCGGGCTTCACATGCACATGAACATGGACGATGAGCATACCCCTTCATGCCGTCATCCTCGTCCAGTGTCGAGTCTCGTTCGTCGCGTGGCCACGCTACGACGGGAATCCTACGGCCTAGCCTTCCCAGTAGCCGGGCTTTGTCCTGCAACGCACAATTTTGGGTGACTCCGGGCGGGACGCGACGATCGCCGATTTCTGCTTGTGGCACCGGGCGGTTCCAGTAGCATGCGCGGGATGTGCCGCCGCTGGCCCGATGCCCGGAATCATGTGGGATGACGGGTTGGCAGCGGCACCTCCCTATCACGGAGATGAGTACGACGTGCGCAGTTGCCTCCAGACCCGCATCCCGGGCGGAGAAGACACAACCCCATCCTGCCTCCCGACGTTCCTTGCTTGTGGTCGACGACGAGTTGGGCCCGCGCCAATCGTTGCACATGGTGTTTAAGGACGACTACGAGGTGCTTCTGGCGGACGGGGGCGAGAAAGCCCTGGAGTTGCTGCGGCACCGGACCGTCGACGCCGCGGTGCTGGACATCCGCATGGCCGGAATGTCCGGAGTCGAACTCCTCGAGCGCCTCAAGAAACTCGATCCGGATATCGAGGTCATCATGCTGACCGCGTATGAGACCATCGACACGGCCCGCCAGGCGCTGAAGCTGGGAGCCTGCGATTACCTCACCAAGCCCTTCGACCTGGCGACGATGCGTTCCGCCGTCGCCACCGCCATGGACCGCCGAATCCTCACGCGCCAGCGGCAGGCCAACCTGCTCCGCCTCCGCGAAGTTCAGGAGGAGCTGCAGAATCGCAAGGTCCAGGAGGAGATCGTCCGCGCCAAGGGCGAGATCTACGCCTGCGTCCTCCACGACATCAACGGCCCCCTGACCATCATTTCCGGCTTTGCCGAGATCATCCACCACCACCTGCGCGACGCCGCGACCCTCGAAGGCGAGAGTCTCGATCTCGTGAAGGATCGCGTGGCCCGAATCACGCGCCAGGTCAACAACTGCATCGAGATCTCCCAGCGTTACCTGAGTTTCCTGCGCAGCCCCAGCGCGTCCGGCGTGTTTGTCAGCGTGCGCCAGACCCTGCTGGACGTGAGCGAGCTGCTGCGGGTGCACCGGAGCTTCGGCAAGAACGAGGTGATCGTGCGCGCCGCGGATCCGGATGCGCACGCGGAGATCAATGGGGCGAGTCTCATCCAACTCCTGCTCAATCTGGCCATCAACGCCCTTCAGTGCAGCCGGGATCCCCACCACGTGGAAATCGAGGCGGGCCAACTCCCCAGCCCCGTGTCGCTCGAAACGCTGTCCGACGGCCCGGCCAGCTACTTCGCCAATCGCGAAGGTTTCCGCAACCGGCCACCGCTCGTGCGGATTACCGTGACCGACGACGGCCCGGGCATCCTGCCGGAGGTGCTGGCCCGGATCTTCCAGCCCCAGACCTTTGACCAGTACTATTCGACCAAGCCGGGCGACCAGGGGCACGGACTCGGCATGGCTATCGTCCAACGGTTCGTCCGTGAGGCTAAAGGCGGTCTCCACGTGCAAACGCGCCTCGGCAAAGGGACGACGTTCACCGTCTATCTCCAGGCGAAGCCGTGACGGGGTTCCCGAGGTCGGATGGCGGTGAGGGTGCCGGCCCTTGATCGGATGCCCGGTCGGGGAACGGCCCTGGTCGCTTCCCGGGCGCCGGTCACGCCATGGAGACTCCGGATCCAATCCGCACGGCGCGCACGTATCGCTGCGAATGCTGGCGCGCGGTCAGCACCGGCATCCTCGAGACCGGCGCCACGGTGTTCCTCCTCCTGATCGCGGTCCGCCACTACCACGCCGGCGCCACCGCCAAGGCGTTGATCGCCGCCGGGGGCAGCATCGGCCTTCTCCTCACTCCGCTCGTCGTCTGGGCGGTGCAGCACCTTGGCTGGCCCGCCGCCCGCGCCGCCGCCCGCATCACCAACGCCGGCACCGTCTCCTGCCTCGCCATGGTAGCCCTGCCCTTCCTCCCCGTCTTCGTCCTGGGCAGCGTCGTCGCCATGGCCGCCGCCGCCGCCGCCATCCCGCTTCTCACCCAGATCTACCAGGAGAACTACCCGGAGACGGACCGCGGCCGCCTCTTCTCCCGCGCCGTCATGATCCGCATCGGCGTGGCCGCCCTGTTCAGCGAACTGGCCGGCGAGGCGCTCTCCCAACGCCCCGACTCCTTCCGCTGGCTGCTGTTGCTGTTCGCCGCCGCCTTCGGCTTCTCGGCCCACTGGCTCGGACGATGCCCGTCTCGTCCGCTTCCCTCCACTGGCAGCATCAACCCGTTCCGCTCCCTCCGCTTCGTGCGCGAGGACCGGTTGTTCCGTCGCACCCTTCTTTGCTGGATGCTCATGGGGTTCGCCAACCTCATGATGCTCCCGCTGCGCATCGAATACCTCGCCAATCCCGTCCACGGCCTCGCCCTGTCCGCCGCCGAAATCGCGTTCCTTACGGGCGTCGTCCCCAACCTGGCCCGGCTCCTGTTGAGCCCGCTCTGGGGGCGCCTTTTCGATCGCATGAACTTCTTCGTTCTGCGCGTGACGGTGAACCTGGGTTTTGCGGTGGGGATTCTGGCGTTCTTCACCACCCACTCCGTCGCTGGGCTCATCGCCGGTTCCATCGTCCATGGGATCGCCAACGCCGGCGGCGACGTCGCCTGGGGCCTCTGGGTCACCAAATTCGCGCCACCCTCCCGCGTTGCGGACTACATGGCGATCCACACATTTCTCACCGGTGTCCGCGGCGTTTTCGCCCCCCTGGTGGCGTTCCACATGGTCTCCAGTTACTCGGTGGCCACCCTCGGTTGGTTCAGCGGAGGACTCATCCTGCTGGCCAGTCTCCTGCTCCTGCCGGAAATCCCCCACGGCCGCGGCCGCGGCCGGACCGGCGCCCTCGTCGAAGAACTCTCCGAGTAACGGCGCTCCGCGCCGGCGCTCAACCCAACAGCCCATACACGAGAATCTGCACTCCGCAGATCACCGCCGCCCAGAACCGCAGGTTCCTCCACCAGGGCACCCGCTGGTCCGTCGTGCCCAGCAACGACTTGGGCATCCACACGATCCCCGCCAGCAACAGCAGATAGACGCCTACCGCCGCCGCTTGCTCCACCGAAGCCAGGACGAAACAAGAGGGCTCAAGCAGAACCGGGTTCACGGGGATTCCTCCCTCCTCGCGGGCAACCAGCAGACCAACCCCCGCAGTCGTTCCTCGCTGTAAGGGCGCGTCACCAGACTCACCAGCGCCGTCACTCCCAGCGCCGCGACGAAGGACCACCACGCCGTCCACAGAAACGGTATTCCGCCGGGGATCCCCAGAACGGACTCCGCCGCGTTGAGGACCACGGCCGTGGCAACTCCCGCCACCATCCCCGCCAACCCGCCCCACTGGGTCGCGCGCCGCGTCAGCATTCCCAGGAGCAGCAAAGCCAGCAAGGGCCCCTGGAAGAACGTCAGAAACGTCTGGAAAGCCTCGAACACGGTGCCAAACCGCGTCTTGATCGGATAGCTCAGCAGGGCGCCTCCGACCAACAACGCGCCCACGAGCCAGCGCCCCAGTTTGAGGCATTGCTGATCCGTCGCTTCCCGGTTCACAAAGGGCCGGTACAGATCGGTAACCAGCAGCGTGCTGCAGTTTGAATACAACGGCTTCTGCGTGAACATT
>CAYSPU010000091.1:0-11567 GCA_964432995.1 uncultured Verrucomicrobiota bacterium | reverse complement strand
AGCAGCGTGCTGGCCGAGTTGACGTAGGAATCGAGATTTGAGAGCACCCCGGCCAGAAACGCGCCGATCACGATGCCCAAGACGCCCTTGGGCAGCAAGTGCGCCAGGAGCAGCGGCAGCACGCGGTTCCCATCCCATTCGCCTTCGGGTCGGCCCAGTTGTTCCGACAGCAGCGCCAGCGCGATCATGCCGGGCAACACCAGCAGGACCGGAAACACCAGCTTGATCGCCGCGCAAAACACATACGAGGCGCGCGCTTCGTTCTGGCTGCGCGCCCCCAGGGTCCGCTGCACAATGGCCTGATTGCCGATCCAGTAGGCGGGACCGAGCACGAACCCCAACCCCAGCAACACCGCCGGCCAGGGATACACCGCGTGATCCGCCGGCGGCAGCAGGTCAAAGTGATGGCGCGTCCAGTCCAGGGTGCCGACCGACGCCTTGAGTCCCGCAATCCCGCCGACCCGCTCCAGGCCCAGCAGGCAGATCAGCGTCGCGCCGGCCACCAGCACCAGGCAGGAAACCGCATCGGTATACACCACCGATTTCAGCCCGCCCAAAGTCGTGTAGAGCCCCACCGCCACCACCGAGAGCCCAACGGACAACCAGAACGGCCACCCCAGCAACACCTCGAACATCGCCGCCGCACTCACGAAGATGGTGCCGATCGTCGCCGCCATGAACAGCACCCAGATCACCGCGAAACACGCCCGCACGCCCAGATTGTATCGTCGCCCCAGGTATTCCGGGACGGTGTAAACGCCGGCGATCCAGAAGAAAGGCATGAACAGGAAAGCGGCCAGCAGGACCGGGAAGATGCAGCCGATGAAATCGTAGTTCATCATCACCAGCCCATACCGGTACGCGTCGCCGGCCACGCCGATCATGTCCTTGGCCCCAATGTCCGACACCACCAGCGACATCCCCACCGCCCACCACGGCAGCGTCTTCCCGGCCAGAAAGAAATCCCGGCTGGTGCGAATGCCCCGGCCCAGCCACAGCCCAATCGCCACCACGCACACCAGGTAGATCGCCACCACCACCACATCCACGGGTTGTAGTCGTAGTGAGTCCATGGCTGCTTCCAGCGGTCCAGATCAGTGTGCGCCGGAATCATCGCCACCCCGCCGCCGGCATGGCAACCCTGAAATGCCTCGCAGCCTGGCGGCCTTGTGTCTTGAAGCTGTCGGTGAACCTCCTGGTAGGCGTGCAACACCGTTGCCCGCCTCCCAACTTGCCGCATCCGCCACCAAGGTCATCGTTTCGTTGCCTTCTCCCTGCAGCGCGCTCAGAAGCTCGCTCACCGTCCGCGATTGCCCCGGCAGCACAAGGTCCGGCGCCAACTCCGCCAGCGGCTGCAGCACAAACCGCCGCTCCCGCGCCCGCGGATGCGGCAGCGTCAACTGCGCCGTCCGCCGCACCTCGCTTCCGAAGGCGATCAGATCCAGGTCCAAAGGGCGGGGTTCATTCGGGATCTGCTTCGGCTTCCGACCGAACTCGCGTTCGATCTGATGGAGCTTTCCCAGCAAACCCTCGGGGGTCTCCCCGGGCCGCGGACGGAATCCGACCACCGCATTCACGAACCAAGGTGAACCCGGCGGGCAATCGACCGGTCGGCTCTGCCACAAGGAGGAACGGTGCAAGGGTGACTCGGAAAACTCCCGCAGCCGGGAGGCCGCCCGACAGAGCGCCGCGACCGGGTTTCCCAGGTTGGCACCCAGGGCAATGAACACCTGGTTCTCCCTCGCCGTCATGATCGGGTCATCCGTCCCGAAAGTGCCTGCCGGACCGCGCGACGCGATCACTTCAACGACAGGACGTCCTGCATGGTATAGAGTCCGGGCGGGCGGCCCCAGACCCACTGCGCCGCCCGCAAGGCCCCCAGGGCAAAGGTCTCGCGACTCGAGGCCTTGTGGGTCAACTCCACCCGCTCGCCAGGAGTGGCGAAGATGACCGTGTGGTCGCCAACCACATCGCCTCCGCGCAGAGAATGCACGCCGATCTCGGCAGCCGGGCGCTCGCCCGGGATGCCCTTCCGGCCATGTCGCAGGGATTCACCGACCGACACCCCGCGGGCGCCGGCCACGATCTCCGCCAGCGTGGACGCCGTGCCGCTGGGCGCGTCCTTCTTGAAACGGTGGTGCATCTCCACAATCTCCACGTCGAATCCAGGTCCCAGAATCTCCGTGGCCTTCCGCGTGAGCCAGAAAAGGGTGTTTACCCCGGTCGAGAAATTCGACGACCACACCAGGGGAATCCGCTGGGCGCAGGCCCGGACGCGAGCCTTCTCGTTTTCGTCGTGGCCCGTGGTTCCGATGACCATCGGGCGCCCGTGCGCCGCGCATCGCTCGGCCAGACCGGCGGTCACGGTGTGCGCGCTGAAGTCGACCACCACTTCCCCCGCGCCCACGGCGACCGACAGGTCGTCACCCTGGTCCACCGCCGCCCCGACCCGGAGTTCCGGCAATCGCCCGGCACACGCAAGCAATGTCTGCCCCATCCGCCCCTTCGAACCGACGATCACAACAGTCAGCATAGGTTTCCGCCTCCCTTTCTCAGTCGAGGTTCCGCTTGCCGTTCACGCCCCCAGGAGGCCTTGCGCCGTGGGACGTCGCATCCGGAACGCGACCTGTCCTCCGCGCGCCTCGAGCTTCAAGGACTCTGTCGCCGCACACCGCAGGAATGAAGCGTCTTCTGCAGTCGCTCGCGGTTCTTCGCGCTCATCGGCACCAGCGGCAGACGCAGTTCGTCCCGGATGACGCCCATCATCGCCAGCGCCGCCTTCACGGGAATCGGGTTGGTCTCGAGGAAAAGATCCTTGAAGACCGGGTAGTACTTCGCATGGAGCCTCTGGGCGCTGGACAATCGGCCGGCGCGGAAGTCCCGCACCATCCGCGCGACCTCGCGCGGAATCACGTTGGTCGCCACGCTGATCACCCCGGCCGCCCCGACCGCCATGAACGGCAAGGTCAGCGAGTCATCTCCGCTGAGGACGACGAATCGGGACGGACAGGCCGCCCGGAGCTGGCTCACGCGGTCCGCATTGCCGCCGGCCTCCTTGATGCCCACCACATTCCGGCAGTCCCGCGCCAGCCGCGCCGTGGTCTCGACCCCGATCTCCACGCCGCAACGCCCGGGAATGCTGTAGAGGATCAGCGGCAGCCTCGTCGCCCGCGCTACGGCGCGGAAATGCTGATACAACCCCTCCTGCGTCGGCTTGTTGTAGTAGGGAGCCACCTGCAGCGAGCCGCCCGCCCCGGCCTTCTCCGCCGCCACTGTCAGGTAGATCGCCTCGTCCGTCGAGTTCGCTCCCGTCCCGGCAATCACCTTGATCCGCCCGGCCACATACCGGACTGTCAACTCGACCACCCGGATGTGTTCTTCGTAGCTCAGCGTGGGCGATTCCCCCGTTGTCCCCACCGGAACGACCCCGTCCACGCCGGCCTTGATCTGGGCGCGAATCAGACGTTCGAGAGAGGCTTCGTCCAACTTGCCGTCCCGAAACGGCGTCACCAAAGCAGTGTAGGTTCCTCTGAACATAACTTGAGATTCCTCGAATCGTGCCCGCTAAAATCAGGGAACCGCCCGGGTTTGGCCAGCCTGATTTTCGGTTTCGAACATCTCCGCGGCGATCGTTCCTTCCCCCACGCGCGTCACCGGGCCGGTCATTTGGATTTCCATGCGCTCGGAGATCTCGATTGCCAAGCGGCCCCCGGGCATATGCACAGTGATCGACCGGTCGCACCACCCCTGACGATGCGCCACCGCCGCCGCCGCGCTGCTGCTGCTCCCCGACGCCAAGGTATACCCCGCCCCGCGCTCCCAAATCTCAATCCGGATGTTCCCCCGGTCCAGCACCTCCAGGAACTGCACGTTCGTTCGCTGCGGAAAGCTGGCGTGCCCCTCGATCAGCGGACCATACTGCCGCGCCAGCGGCTCGCTCACCTTCTCCAGCGGCAACACACAATGCGGATTGCCGATCGTCGCCGCGCAGAACCGGAACCGCCGCCCCCCCACCTCGAGTTCTTCGTCCAACACCTCCCGCCGCGGGCCCGTCACCGGAATCCGGTCACTCCAGAAACTCACTTCTCCCATCTCCACCCGCACCTGACGCCCCCCCGCCAGCACCCGCGACCGCACCACTCCGCCCGGTGTCTCAATCGTGAACTCGTCCGGCCCCACCAGACCTCGATCCCACAAATACCTCGAGAAGATCCGCAAACCGTTCCCGCTCTTCTCCGCCTCGCTCCCATCCGGATTGAAGATCCGCAAGCCGAAGCCGGCCCGCGCCGACGGCAGCGGCCCCCACAGAATTCCGTCGGACCCGACCCCGAAGTTCCGGTGGCAGATTCGCCGGATGGCTTCGGTCTCCGGCACCGCACCCGCGGCTCCCGGCGTCATCACCAGGTAATCGTTCCCTAACGCGTGATACTTCGCGTAGTTCATGGGGGCCGGAACCTAACCGCGCCGCGCCCTCCTGCAAAGGCCAAAGTACCCCCCGGCGCGCGGCATGATCTGGCTCCAGTCCAGAATCCGCTTGCGCGCCGGGCGGGCCTTTCGGATAGTCCGCGCACGACGCGCGACGGGAAGCAGTTGTGGGGCGTTGATGCGTGGGCGCGCTTAGCTCAGTGGTAGAGCACTTCCTTCACACGGAAGGGGTCGCATGTTCAAGTCATGCAGCGCGCACCATCTTCTTCCGAGTCTTCTTCCGAGGTTCTCCCGGACGTTTGACGTTCCCGGCGTGAGCTGTCCGGGCTAACCTGGACATTTCACGCTCCCTGTCTGAGCTGTCCGCCCGCAGGGCCGCTTCGGCCCCGCGCCGCGGCCTGGCCTCTCGGCCAGGCGCATCGTTCACACGCTTGCCGCGTGTGAACCATGGGGGCTAGGGGATTCCCCTATCTGCATTTCGGTGCAACCCCCATTTCAGGAAAGGGGGCGGTTCCAGGACGCTCAGGGTCGTCGCAGGATCGTTGGATGGAAACACGGTGTTCATCGAAAGGACAACGATGAAGAGGGTGCTGATCGCGTTGGTTTTGGGGACTGCCTTGCTCACATTGCGGCAGGCGGGATTTGCCGAAGGCACGGGCGAGGTACGGCCTGGGGTATCGCCCAACGAGCCGGTGACCGCGAAGGTCATCCAAGGTGAATCGGTCAAGGCTGGTGCCGCCGGCGAGGTCTCGCGCGTGAGCTTCTGGGCCAGGGCCGGTGTGCCGAACCGGGGCGCGTCCCTGGCGTTTCTGGTCCTCAGCCTCTTCTGCATGACGGGGATGGGTCGCCTCGGTTCCATGGCGCGGGATCCTCGGCGGAGGCGCTGACGGGGGGCGGGGCGTTCCCCGGTCAGGGGATTGAGGACTCCGCAGCCGCCACCGCGGTTCGCTCACCCGAGGCTTGACCCTGCGGGGATGCCGGCGCGAGACTGGGTGAGTAGTCGTGAAGAGGCAGACGACAGTCCATCCGGGAGACATCGTGGAGGTGCTGAGTCTCGAGGAGATCGGCCGGACGCTCGACTCTGACGGCTGCCTGGAGCATCTGCCGTTCATGCCCGAGATGAAGTCCTTCTGCGGGAAGCGGTTCCGGGTCCGCCACTGCCTCACCTACACGTGTGTCGAAGGCTATCACGGCCGTCTCCTGCCCAGCACGGTTACGTTGGAAGGCGCGTACTGCGATGGTTCGAGCCACGACGGCTGCCAGAAATGTTGTCCGCTTCTCTGGAAGCTGGCTTGGCTTCGCCCGGACATCTCTGGTGCCATGGGCCCTCCGCGCCCTGCCGGTGCGGAGGTGGGTGAGACGGTCTGCGCACGAACCAAAAGAGATGACGGACGCTACTTCTGCCAGTCGGCCGAACTCTGTCGGGCGACACGGTATCTCCGACCGGCGAGTTGTACGCGGTGCACGGCTCAGTACCTTGCGGGGAATGTGGGTTTGGCGCGGGCGCTGCAACTCATCTGGGTACCGGTCAAAGTCAAGCTCAAGACCCGGCTGTTTGGGATTGGGTCAGTGCTTCCGGTCGGGAACTCGCCGTCCACGCCCATCGAGCGGCTCGGTCTGCAGCCGGGAGAGCTGGTCGAAGTCAAGACGCCCGGGGAGATCAGGCTGACGTTGGATCCCAAGGGGCGGAATCGCGGGTTGCTTTTCACGCCGCACATGCTGCCTTTCTGCGGCCGCCAGTATCGCGTGAGATCGCGGGTCGAGCGCATGATTCTGGAGACCACGGGCGAAATGCGGCAACTGCAGAACACCGTGATTCTGGAAGATGTGACCTGCGACGGCCACACCAGCCTTGGTGGATGCTCCCGCCACGTGTTCCACCTCTGGCGTGAAGCCTGGCTGCGGCGTGTCGCGCCCGGCGAGAGGGAACGGCAAGCCGCTCGCGACGCCGGGGCGTGAGCCCGGGAACCCGGTCAGAACGCGCGTTTGACTTTCTCCCAGCGGTTGGTCTTGGCGCTCTTGAGAACGGCGTCGCAGATGTACTGGGTCTCGAGCGCCTCCCGGAACGTGGGTCCGGCCGGTTTGCCCTTGGCGATGCCCTGGAGGAAGTCGGCGACCTGGTGGACGAAGCTGTGTTCGTATCCGATTTGGAGGCCGGGAACCCACCAGTGCTTCATGTAGGGTTGGTCGCCATCGGTGACGTGGATGGAGCGCCAGCCGCGGACAATGCCCTGGTCGCGGTGGTCGAAGTACTGGAGGCGGTGGAGGTCGTGGAGGTCCCAGAAGATCGAGGCGTGCTCGCCGTTGATCTCGAAGGTGTAAAGGGCCTTGTGGCCGCGGGCATAGCGAGTGGACTCGAACGTCGCGAGCGATCCATTCTGAAAGCGGGCGAGGAAGGCGCAGGCGTCGTCGATGCCCACCCTCTCGACCTTGCCGGTGAGGTTGTGTTTGCGCTCCTTGACGAACGTCTCGGTCATGGCGTTGACCTTGTCGATCCGGCCGTTGAGCCAGATGGCGGTGTCGATGCAGTGGGCGAGGAGATCGCCGGTAACTCCGCTGCCGGCGACCTTGACGTCGAGACGCCAGAGCGCGTCGCCGCCCTGGGGCAGATCCGGGGAGATGGTCCAGTCCTGGAGGAACTTGGCCCGGTAATGGAAGATCTTGCCGAGGCGGCCTTCGTCGATGAGCTGTTTGGCGAGGGTGACGGCGGGGATGCGCCGGTAGTTGAAGGAGACGAAATTGGGGACGCCGGCTTTCTCGATGGCCTTGACCATCTTCTCGCCTTCCTTGCCGTCGCGGGCGAGGGGTTTTTCGCACAGGATCATCTTGCCGGCCTTCGCCGCGGCGATGGCCACCTCCGCATGCAGGTTGTTGGGCAGGCAGATGTCCACCAGGTCGATGTCGTCCCGGGCGAGCAGCTTCTTGTAGTCGGTCTCGACCGATTCAAAGCCCCACCGGGCGGCGTGCGCGGCCGCCTTGTCCTTGTTGGAGTCGCAGATCGCCTTCAGCACGGGCTGGTAGTCGAGATCGAAGAAGTTGCCGACCTTGCGGTAGGCGTTCGAGTGCGTGCGGCCCATGAAGCCGCAACCGATGAGTCCGACGTTGAGTTGTTTCATAGGGGGAGTGGGTGGTTGGCGTGAAGTCAGGATCGAAGATCTCGGTGAGAGTGCGGGTGGTTATTGGTGGCGGCTGGTTCAGGCGTGCCAGCCGTGGTTTTCGCGGACTTGAATCATGGCGGCGAGGATGTCGTTCCAGGTCTGCTGTTTCATCATGACGTCGTTGGGGAACATGCAGCCGTCCCAGCAGATGTGCTTGAACTTGCGGGTGACCTTGCCGGCCTCGTCGCGCATCCAGTAGCCGGCGTCGCGCGCGATGTTCAGTTTGCCGTTCGGGTCGGTGGCCATGCAGTGCTTGCCCGTCTTCTCGTGGGCGCCGGAGCCCTTCACGGTGGCGTCGTTCTGCGCGACGTGGAAGTCGATCGTCCACGGACGGAGGGCCCGGGTGAGCTTCTTCATGGCGGCGTGGAACTTGTCCGGTTCCCAGTTGAACTTGTCCGGGACGATCCGGTGTTCGGGGGCGTTGTAGCCCAGGACGTAGAGGAGCGTATGGGCCATGTCCGCCTGGAAGCCGAGGTGTCTGGGTTGGCCGACGCCTTCGAGGACCTGGAGCATGTACTTCCAGCTATGCATGGCGCCCCAGCAGATTTCGCCTTCGGCGGCGAGTCGTTCGCCCATGCCTTTGGCCACCTTGGCGGCCTCTTTGAAGGTCTCGATCGCCTTCTTCGTGTTGCCTTTCGGGTCCTTGTCCCACTCGGTCACACCGCCGGCGGAGTCGATGCGGACGACTCCGCTGGGTCGGATGCCGAGCTGCCGCAGTTTGGCGGCGATGCGACAGCCTTTGCGGACCTGGCCGACGAAGTTCTTGCGGTCGTCCTCGCCGCCCATGGCGGAGCCGCCGCCGGTCCCTCCCCAGATGGGGGCGACAACCGAACCGACCGCCAGGCCTTTGGCGGCGATCTTGTCCGCCAACCGCTTCAGGTCGTCGTCGCTGGAGTCGATGTTCACATGCGGGTCGAAGAGGAACATGTCGACGCCGTCGAACTTGACGCCGTTGACCTCCGCCTTGGCGGTGAGGTCGAGCATGGTGTCGAGGTCGATGCACGGTTCGGCGCCGGGGCTGCCCTTGCCGACCAACCCGGGCCACATGGCGTTGTGAAGCCTGGGGTAGTTGTTCGCTTGGGGGGTCATACGCGTCCTTTCCGGGGGGATTGCAGCGCGGCGGGCGTCGACACCGTCCGATGGGTGGAGAAGCGCGCGTTGCTCATGGGCATGGTTTCCGTTTCGGGAATTGTCACGGAGAACCTAGCAACGGGCCTTTCTGCCCGGCAACTGGAAAGTGCTCGTGCCTGGATGGCTGGATCCTCGGTTGGCATCGTGCTTTACGCGACGCCGTTCCTTCACTAGTGTCAGTTTGTTCTGCCCTGGGGTCACGCCGTTCCGTGCGGCGCGGCGAAAGGACGTCGGCGGCCTGGAGCAACACCATCGTATGGACCTCTCAGCTCTCTCCGCACCGGACACGCTCAAAACCATCGGCTTGGTCCTGGCCGCCACGGCGAGATTCATCGGCACCGCAACCGCCGAGAAGGTGGTCCAGGACGCATATGACCGGCTCAAGCAGCGCCTGCTCGCAGCGTTCGGCAAGGAGGAGGACGTTCGCAACGCCCTCCATCAGATCGAACGCAAGCCTGACTCGCCCCACCCGCCTGCCATGCTTGCCGAGGAACTGCAGAGCACCGGTGCCGCCAAAGACCAGGAGTTGCTCCGCCTCGCCCAGACTCTCGCCGACCTGCTCAAGGAAAGAGGCCAGCTCCCGCCCACGCTCCAGTTCATCAGCCAGACCGGCAGCGGTGGCTTGGCTGTCGGCCAGGGCAACGTCGCGGGTGGCGCAGGCAGCCTGGTTGTGGGTCGCGACATCACCGGAGGGCTTCAGATCGGGAGCATCGAACAACTCACTGTCCAGTCTGCAGTCTTCACCACTCCACCGCCTCCGGGCCAACCCGATCCCAAGGCTCTGCTCTGGAACTACCTCAATCAGGTCGTCCTCGATACCGCCTTTCTCGACCTGTCCGGCGTGGACCGCCAGGCCGCAACCGACAATCAGGAGACCCGCCTCCAACTCGCCGCCATCTACACCGACCTGGACACTCTGCGCCGCGAGCCGCCGGAACAGCTCGAGCCCCCCGGGCAGCGCCGTCCTCACCCCCACGAGCCGATGGGCGAGCGCGACACCCGCGAGTCCGTCACCGCCTTCGCCAGCCGGACGCCGTACGCCGTGCTGCTCGGAGATCCGGGTTCGGGCAAGACCACGTTCGCCAACTTCCTCGCCCTCGCCCTTGCCGGTGAGCTTCTCGGCGATGCCACCGCGAATCTGAAGCTGTTGGGCAAATCCTGGCAGGCAGGCCCGATGGTCCCTTTGCGGGTCGTGCTGCGCGATTTCGCCGCGCAGCTCGATTCCGGAATCGGCGCCGGCCCCGGCGAACAGATGTTTCACCACTTCATCTGCCGGCTTGGAGAAGGCCTGGCACCGTTCGCGCCGCTGCTCCGCAAACACCTCGTCGAGCAGGGTGGGCTCCTCATTCTCGACGGTCTGGATGAAGTGCCTGAAGCGAACCAGCGCCGCCAGCTCGTCAAGCAGGCCGTGCTGGATTTGCGGCGCTCCTTCCCGCGCCTGCATTTCCTCGTCACCAGCCGCACGTACGCCTACCAGCGACAGGAATGGCGATTGCCCGGCTTCAGCGAGACCGTTCTCGCCCCGTTCAGCGATGAGCAAGTGAAGACCTTTGTCGAGCATTGGTATGCCCATTTGTGCACCGTGCGGCGCAACCTCACCCCGGAGGAAGCGCAAGGCCGGGCCAAGCTGCTCCGGGACGCCATTACCGAGAATGCCTATCTGCTGGAACTGGCCCGCCGGCCCCTCCTGCTGACGCTCATGGCCTCGCTCCACGCCTGGCGTGGCGGCACCCTGCCTGACGGGCGGGAGGAGCTTTATGACGAGAGCGTGAACCTGCTCCTCGACTTCTGGGAGAAGCCCAAGGTGGTGCTTGACCGTCACGGCCAATCGCTGCTCCAGGCTGAAAGCGCTGCGGAGTGGTTCGCCGCCCCCCGCCAGCGCATTCGCGAGGCTCTCGAGGAGGTAGCGTATCAGGTCCATCGCGACCAATCGAGCTGCACTGGCACGGCCGACATCCGTGAAGGCGACCTTGTGGCCGCGCTGCTCAAAGCGGCCAGTTCAAGCAATCCCGATCTCCGGCAGGCTCGCGTGATCGAGTATGTCCGGGACCGGGCCGGCCTGCTGCTGAATCGCGCGGAGGGTGTCTACAGCTTTCCCCATCGCACGTTCCAGGAGTATTTGGCCGCCCGCCACCTGACCCTGGCGGACTTCCCGGACAAGCTCGTGGAGTTGGCGAAGTCGGATGTGGAGCGCTGGCGAGAAGTGTTACTACTCGCGGGCGCCAAGGCGGCGCGCGGCGCGCATCACTCCGCTTGGTCCCTCGTGGCTGCGCTCTGCCCGGAAGGCTGCCACCCGCAGCAGGCGAACCATGCCGAGGAACGCGACTGGTGGATGGCTCTTCTGGCGGGGCAGGTGGTGATCGAGACGGGAATTGCCCAGGTTCGGGAGCCGAGCAGAGTCAACCTGCAATGCCTCGCCCACACGCGCGGCTGGCTGGCGGAGCTGGTTCGCGGCGGCCATCTGCCCCCGGTCGATCGCGCTGCTGCCGGCGTCGTGCTTGGAAAACTGGGCGATCCGCGCCCTGGCATCGGGCTGACGAGTCAGGGCTTGCCGGACATCGCGTGGGTGGACATTCCGAAGGGGCCGTTTGCCATGGGCAACGAGAAGCCGGCGGCGCAATATGATAACGAGACCCCCCAGTTCGAGTGCCGACTGATCACTCAGCCCTACCGCATCAGCCGTTACCCGGTCACCGTGGCCCAGTACGATGCGTTTGTGGATGCTGGAGGCTATGCCCAGAGGAAGTGGTGGGCCGAGGCGCAGGCTGCGGACTCTTGGCACCAGGGCGAGGTTAAGGTTAATGCCTTTCGGAAATTCACTAGGCAAAATTTGCCTTGTACTTTTCTGACCAT
>CAYSPU010000090.1:0-20454 GCA_964432995.1 uncultured Verrucomicrobiota bacterium | reverse complement strand
TCCGCTGGCGCACTTCGTCGTAGACCTGGCGTGGCGTGCCGAAGGCGATCGTGCGTTGCGTGTCCACACCGCCCCCCCAGAAGACCAGGTCCTTGCCGAACTCGCGTTTCAGCCGGGCGGCGTCCATTTCCGCGGCGGAGCATTGGACCGGATTGAGGATGTCGAAGCCGGCCTCGATGAAATCCGGGATCAGCTTGTAGACCGACCCGCAGGAGTGGATGAAGGTCTTCCAGTTGGACCGGCGGTGGACGACCTCGTTGACGCGCTGGTGGAAAGGCTTGAACAGGTCCCGATAGGACGCCAACGAGATGAACGGACCGTGTTGCGTGCCGAAGTCCGTGCCCGTGATCATGGCCGCCTGCACCGTGTCGCCCAGGAGATCGATCAGCGTGTTCAGGTTTTGGAGGGCGAGTGCGCACTGCTTCTCAAAGACGGCGTAGACGTAGTCGCGCCGGGTTTTGGTGGACATGTACCACTCCTGAACGTCGCGGATGCCTTTGGGGTGTTTCAGAAAGGGGGCCGGCACGAGGGCAATGTCGCCAAACGCGGCCCCCGGCACCACGACAATCGCGCCGCACTCGCGCCGCGACGCATACCATTCCTTCCGCGCCCGGTAATACGCCAGGTCCTCCTCCCCGAAGACGCGAAACTCCTCGAGGTTGTCCGCCGGATCCAGCTTCGCGTCGTCGATCGGTTCCTGGCGAATGATCGTGTCGAAGAAGTAGCCGCCCTCGGGCATATGGCCGCTGGGGGGGACGGAGCGATCGCCTTCCGGGTAGATGAGCCAGCCGCCGTCCGGCGCCTTGGTCACGCGGAACGCGCCGGGGACCAGGCAGGTGGTGCCATCGAACAGCGTGAACGGAATCCAGTCCTTCCCTTCGGTCGCGAACATGGATTTTCGGGCTAGTGTGCCGATCACGTCGATCCCCAGGGCCTGGCGCAGGTCGTCGTCGATCTCCCCGAGCATCTGGTAGGGTTCGATCGTCCGGACCAGGTGATGGGGGTCGCCGAGGAGCCGCTGGCGGAGGCGGTGGACGACCGAGACGTGGATGCCGGTGACAGGGGTGGCGCCGAAGTCGACGCAGACGCGATCCGGCTGTTGGTGGTTCAGGGTGGTCTGGAGTCGTTCGCGGGAGTTCATGCGGGGACGATGCTCCAGGGTCAGGCGTTAAGAATCAAGTTTAGGTTGAACCGCAGATGGGCGCTGGCCGAAGGAGAGGAGAGAGAGGAGCGGGGAGAGAGGACGGACGACGGAGGACAGAGGACAGAGGACAGAAGACGGCATGATCGTGAGAACCGCGGATGGCGCCGATGGGCGCGGATAGAGGGGGGAGGAACCGCGGAATGCTCCAAATACGGGGAAGGACCGCGAGTGACTCAAGAAGCACGACCGGAAAGACCCGACGCGCCGGCTAAGGAAGAGGGTTGGTGTTGTCGTCGCGCAGCTCGAAGGAGAGCAATTCCTGTTGGGGTTGGGCGCTCGCCGCGGCGGCGGCACCGGCCAGTGCGGCCTCGAGTTGCTCGGCATTGTGTGGGTCGGGCCACAGTTGCGCTCCGTGTTGCCGCAGGGCGGCGTTGCCTTTGCCGGTGTGGGTTCCGCCGCGGACGAACAGTGGTACGAGATGCAATCGCTCCAACTGTTCGATCGCCCCGGCCCAGGTTCCGCCTTTCTCGAAATCTGCAGTGACCACCAGCGCGGCGTCGGCCAGGGCGTAGATCAGCTTGTTCCGCTGCATGGCGTGGCCCACGTTGAAGCCGGCGGCCGGATCGTAGGGCGAGACGAAAACCAGTCGCCGATCCATCAGGGGCTCGCGGTGATCGCGGGCCAAAGCGGCGCGCTCGAGACTATCGGCGAGGACACCCACGACCGTCCCGCCCGCCTGCAGGGCCCCGTTCATCGCGGCCCGGTCGATGCCCTTGGCCCCCCCGGAAATGAGGGTGCGCCGGGCTTGCGCCGCGAGCCGTCCGACGTCCTCGGTGTAGCGGATCAGTTCGTCGTCCACCTGCCGGGAGCCGACCACTGCCAGACCTCCGGTACCGAGCAAGGCGGCCTCTCCACATCCGTACAGCAGCGGGGGCGCATCCTCTTTGAGCAGCGTCTTGATCCTCGGCGGATAGGAGCTGTCCGCGCGCCCGACGACCCAGATCGCGCGCGCATTCCAGTGATCCACCGCCTGGCTCAGCAGGAATCCGCGGCCGAGCAGACTCTCGATCCGGGAGTGACCCAGGGACGCCGCGGCCAATTCGACGGTCTCCGCCGCGTCGGGCCCGATGAGATCGGCGGGTTGTCGACGTTTCTCGCGAAGGGCGCGGGCGAGACGGTTGTATTCGCCGCTAGTGAGCAGCTCCGGGGAATCCTCGCTGCGCCCCAGGAGGAGCGGAGCGGTGAGCAGGAGGATCGCCTGCGTGTTGGCGGACAGCGGCGTCATCATTCGTCAGCGTGCGCGGTCGAGGCGAGCGCGAGCGGATGGACCGGCCCGCTCCCGTGGGTCGTCAAGAGATATGCGGCAACGGTCAGCGTCCATCGGGAGTCCACCATATCATCGACCAGCAGCACGGGGCCAGCCGGGAGTGGTCCTTGTACCCGCAACGAGCCATCGACGTTCCGCGCCTGTTGACTGCTGTTGGCCATTTGCTTCTGCGCCGGCCGGTCATCGGTCTGCTCGAGCACCGGTTGGAAGGGCAGGCGCAGTGCAACCGCGAGTCGACGAGCAAAGTCCGGCACGAGGTTCGGATGGCGGCGTGAGGGGATGCAGGTGACCCAGGCGGGTGCGGGTTGCGGTGCCCAGGAGCGGACCATCGCCGCTGCCGCCTCGATGAGCTGGTCGGCAAACCGTCCAGTCTGGGACTTCCCCTGGCGGACCAAGGAGCCCCAGCCGGCGTCGCCCCAAACGCAGAGGACGCGGCCGGGTTGCGCTTGGCGGTCCGGAGGGATTCGGCCGGTGACGTTCAGGTGCGGCAATCCGCCCGTGGGCCACAGCCGTCGCGGCTCGAAGGGCAAGCTGGTGCGGCGGAGGAACGCCACCGCTTCCTGCACCAGCAGCGGGTCCGCGGATGCGGGCAGGGGGCGAATGACCGGTGGCGCGTGCTGGCCGGGGTCGCCGTCGAGAGCGCGGATCAGGAACTCCATGTGACTGTTCTTGAGAGCTACGTATTCCTGCATCTGCTGTTGTTCGATTCGTCTCAGGGCGGTCAATCGCTCGGCCCGTTCCCAGAAGGCACCTGTGAGGGGGGCGGCTGTGAGTCGCCACTTGCTGCCTTGTTTCACAACGGGGGCGGGCGATTCCAGCGAAAGGAGCTGCAGCGTTTTCTCGATTCGGCTGCGGCGGACGTTCACTTGCGCCATGAGTTCGTTGATCGAAAGCCCGGCGGCAGCCGGTCGGAGAGCTTCGAGGACTTGGGCGACTTCCTCTCGAGAAGGGAACGCGCTTTCGATGAAGTAGTCGTTGATGTCCGATTCTTCCGCGCCGCTCAGCAACACGCCGTGTGCCGCGGTCAGTTGGCGTCCAGCCCGGCCCACCTGCTGGTAATAGGCCACTACCGAACCGGGCGTCTGATAGTGGATCACGAAGGCGAGATCGGGTTTGTCGAAGCCCATCCCCAAGGCGGTGGTGGCCACCAGGACCTTGACCCGGTTCTGGAGCAGCGCGTTCTCGAGCTCGACGCGTCGCTCACCGGTCTCTCCGCTATAGGACTCCGCCTGGATGCCCTGGGATTGCAGCCACCCCGCCACCTGCACCGCGTCGCGCACCGTCAGACAGTAGATGACACCGCTGCCCCGGAGGCTGGGGACATGAGTTGCCAGCCAACCCATGCGTTCGGCTTGACTTGGCATCCGCATCGTCTGGAGCAGGAGCGAAGGTCGACCCAGTTCCCCGCGCGAGACGGTCAGCTCCGGCCCCAGCACACTCTGCAGGTCCGCAAGCACTCGATTGTTTGCCGTCGCCGTTGTTGCCAGTAGGCGTAGGTTCGGCGGCAGCGTGCGGACCATGCGTTCGATGAACCGATAGTGCGGGCGAAAGTCGTGTCCCCAATCCGAAATGCAGTGGGCCTCGTCCACGACCAGCAAGGAGATCCGGCCGGCAATCGGGGCGAGGACCGCGTCGCGGAAATGCTCGTTGGCCAGGCGCTCAGGTGAGATCAGCAGAAGATCCACCTCATCTCGAGCCAACCTCGTCTCCACCGCTTGCCAGTCTTCCTGGTTCTCCGAGTTGATGGTCGCCGCCGTAACACCCATGCGCGTCGCCGCGGCAATCTGGTTGCGCATCAGCGCCAGGAGCGGGGAGACCAGAAGCGCCGGCCCCAGGCCTCGCTCGCGCAGGAGCTTGGCAGCGATGAAATAGACGAAGCTCTTCCCCCAACCGGTCTTCTCCACTACGAGCAGCCGTCCCCGCCCCTCGACCACATGTCGGATGGCCGCCTCCTGGCCCACGTGAAAGACGCTGGCGGGTTTCTCCGTGCCCAAACGGAGCAACTCGAGCGCGCGTGTCGCATTGTAGTCGTTCACGGTAGTCTCAGCCCCGGGGTCCAGCTGGTTTCGAATCTTATCTCGACCGCATCCGCACCGCCACCCTCCTTGGGTTCATCACCGCAACAGTATGCGGAGTCCTCGCCGACGTCCAGCGGTTCGCGTGCCGTGCAAAGCGAATCCCGCAAATGACCGCGAATTTGACTCGTGTCTTTCCTTCATGAAGGCCTCCGTCGTCTGTCCTCCGCCCTCTCTTCGCTCTCCTCTCTACCCTCTCCTGCCTTCAGCCCGATCCGCGTTCATCCGCGGCATCCGCGGTGCTCTCCCTAGCCTCCGGTCATCTGCTTGATCCGCGGTGCTTCATCCGAAGCGACGGCGGAGGCGGTCCTGGTCGTAGGCGTGGCGTTGGGCGGGGGTCATGGCGGCGAAGTCGGGTGCGCCATCCGGTTTGGTTGGCCAGGTAACACTCTCGGTCGCGGCGGGCTTGGGCGTTGGGCTGGTCGGTTGGGCGAGGGGATTGTTGCGCACGGAGACCGTGCCGCGGGATCCGCTGCCACCTTTGCTCATCGCTTGGTCGGTGAGTTCGAGGTCTTTCTCGAGCGGGAGACGGGGGCGGATCCCCTTGCCTTGCAGGACGCCGTGGTAGGCGCGGACGGCTTCCTCGGGTCCGATCCGGCCGTCGGTGATGAGGCGGAGCATTTCGATGAAGGCGAGCTGGTGTTCGGCGTTGTTGATCTTGCGTCCGAACAGGGCAACACGGGCGCCGTATTTCTGGGCGTCGTGGATGAGACGGAAGGCGTCGTAGGTGGTGCCGGCGCTGCCGCCGAGGATGCCGACAACGAGCTGGGGGTCGTATTGGGCGAGTTCTTCCAGGGCGCGGGGTCCGTGGTAGACGATCTTGAGGAAGAGTGGCCGGCCGGCTTCGGTGACGCCGGCGAGGCTGCGGAGGATCTGGTCGTTAATGAACTCGCCGAGTTTCTCGGGCGGCACGCCCGTCAGCACGTTGGGATCAAACACCTCGAGGAAGTATCGGAACTGCTTGCGCTCGGCTTCCTCGCGGAATTCCTTGAACCAGCGGAGGGTCTCGCGATCGGCGTCGAGCTGGTTGACGAAGGTGACGGAGTAGAGGCCGAGGTTGGCGCCGGGGAACTCGCCGCCGGTGCGGTCGCAGGCGATCTGACCGCACTGGATGTGGTCGATGGTGGCGGTGCGGAACGGTTGGGCCGGCTCGCGGGTGTAAGCGCCGTGGCGGATGGCCCAGATGTCGGTGGTGTCGTTGGCGCGGGCGGCGGGCGTGACGGGCGAGTCGCGGAACAGTCCCTCCTTGAGCGCGAGTTGCTCGCTGACGTAAGCGGACATCAACATGATGTCGACCAATCCCTGGCGCGTGACTTCGCGGATCACGTCGAGGAACTCCGGCAGGTTCCGATACCCGAACTCGTCGCGGGTCCAGACCTCGGGCGAGAAGCGGGCCGGGCGCTCGCCGCGCGCGGAGAGATACGAGCGCGGTCCCGGAGCGCGCACGCCGAAGGCCATGTCGGCGTCCTTGGCGTCGGCGAGGATGAAGGCGCGCGAGTTCGGGTTGGCCTTGATCTCGGCGAGTTTGGTGTTGAGGGATTTGGTCATGACAGCTTCACGCTAAACGAGGGAGGGACGCCCGGCTCGGGCGTCCGCAGGAACCGGCTGGCCGAATCCCCCTCACCATGAACCGGCGCGTCGGAGGTCGGCAAGCCGGCGAGTCGGCGTCGCTCCTCTTCTTCGGGATGGCCTGGACGCGCGGGGCCGCGCGTCCCTACCTGCTGCTGACGCTTTGTGGGAAGGCCGGACCTCCAAGGTCTGGACGCGCGTGGAGGCCATGAACCGGGATGAACATCGAACGCTGAACGTCGAACATCGAACGTCGAACGCCCTTTTTGTTCAACGTTGGACGTTGGAAGTTCGACGTTCGACGTCTCGTTCATTATCAGCGACTTGCGCGTTCGGTTCATGGGCAACCGCCATGCGCTCGAGCGCACGCAATGGGTCCAGGAACCCGTGGAAGGTAGGGCGCGCTCTCCGCAGCGCGCCGGGAACAAGTGGTTCAGGCGCATACTCTTCCGGCGCCCTCGGAGAGGCCGCCCTACCTGACGGTTCATGGAAAGCAGAGATGCCTGACGAACAGACGCTCGTCTTGACCATGGACCCGAGCCTCGGTTCATGCCCCAGCCTCCACAATCACGGCGACAACCTCGTTCGCCGCCAGGACGATCTCCCGATCGAGGCGCACGGTCAGTCGCGAGTCGTTCCATCGCGGTTCGGCAGCGACTGCTTTCCCGCGGTGCTGGACGCGCACGCGTCCGCTGGCGAGGCCGCTGGCCGCTTCGATCGTCACACTCCGGAGCCGGAGTCGACCCCAGCGCAGCCGGATCTCGGCGCTCTGGCGGCGGGCGCTGATCTTCTGGGTGAGACTGCCCCATCCTTCGGCGGCGGTGAACGCCGCTTGGAAATCCTCCGGCCGGATTCGCGGGGCGAAACCGAGATGCGCTTTCGGTCCGTGATACTCGAAACCGCAAGCCGCCAGGTAAACGCCGTGGCTGGCCATGGCGCGCGCGTAGTGGCTGCTGCACTCGACTTCGTTCCACGGGTTGCGGCGGGTGGCGTGGTAGCGGTCGTGGATCATGCGGGCGACGGCGAGGCCTTTCTCGGTCAGTCCTTCCCAGAGCATGTGGCCGGCGACCTGGTATTCGAAGCCGGTCATGCACTCGTTGAAGTAGGCGACAAATCCCGGTTCGCCTTTGCCGG
Organism: uncultured Verrucomicrobiota bacterium; assembly: GCA_964432995.1. Classification (GTDB taxonomy): domain Bacteria; phylum Verrucomicrobiota; class Verrucomicrobiia; order Limisphaerales; family JAHDYP01; genus CAYSPU01. Next base: position 13,205 of record CAYSPU010000090.1, on the reverse strand, counting down.
CTGCCTTCTCGGCGCCGCCCTTCGGCCACGTGCACATCAACAGGCCGCCTTCCCCCGGCATCGCATACCAACGCCCGCCCGGGATCGCGGTGAACCCGGATCGATAGGGGCCTATGTCCGGCGTGAAGTTGTATCGCCAAAGCGCCTCGAGGGCGGCCCGCGTCGGGTCCGACGGCAACACCCGGGGCAGACCGACCTGGAACGCCCAGCTCTGCCCATACACCTGATCGATGTGGCAACCATCGTTGGTGTTGATCGTCTCGGCGTGGGCGGGGTCAAGCTGATGGATGAAGTACTCGCCATTGAAGAGATCCCGCGCGAGCAGAGCGCCGCCGCGGTCGGCAATCCGCTCGCAACGTTGGGCGAAGGCGTTGTCGCCCATCTCGCGGGCCATCGCTGCGGCCGCGCGCAGCGCCGCCAGGTAGAGCGAACTGAGCCAGGGGATGCGGCCATACCACGACGCATCGAGGGTGTTGTATTGCTCGCCCTCGAGCACGCCGTCGCTGTTGGCGTCGACCCGCATGAGGCACTCGACGGAGAGCCGGACGCGCGGCCAGAGGCGGCGGAGAAAGGCGTCGTTGGCGGACATCTGGTGTTCGCGGTAGACGCGGAGGACGGTGCCGGCCTGGCCGTCGATGGCGACGCGGCGATCGGCTTCGGCGCGGTAATCCAGGGCGCCGGTGTCCGGGTGAAACGCGATTCCGTAATCGGTGAGTTCGCGGGCGGCGCGTTCAAGTTCAGGGAAGACGCGGGCCAGGCCTTGGGCGTATTGCCAGACATGCTGGCAGGTGCCGGCACAGCAATACGTCCCTTCCCATCCGTAGAACCGGCCACTGTCGAAGTGCAGACAGGTCGCCGTCGCCGCAATCGAGTTGTTCAGGAACGTGCGTTCGAGGAACCAGTGCGGCAACGTGCTGTCCTCATACCACGTCCGCCGCCAGAGACGCGTGTCTCCGGCCAGCCGATCGAAGTTCCGCGCCACGTACCGCGCCACATCCGCCGCGGATCCGAACCGCCGGGCGTAGGAACGCTGGAGCTGCGCAATCCCCGTGACGTGGCTGAGAGAGCCGCGGCGAACCGCGGGGAAATGCCAGGCCACAACAAAGGTGGCCTTCGCCCGGGCACCCGGCTTGAGGCGCCAGCGGGTGCCGAGAGAGCCCACCAACTTCTCGCCAAAGGGACGCGTGGCCGCGCCCACGTCCTGGCCGGTTCCAGCGAAGACGAGTTGGGCCACACGGTCGGCGAGTTGCTCTGATCCTGTAGCCGCCGACGTCAGTCGGCGCACTTCTTCGCCGCTGCGGGCAGAGAGCGCGGACTCAGGTCCGCGGCTACCCGCCACCGACCCCAGATCCGTGCAGGCCTGGACGCGGTTGCCGCGGGCCAGCAAGGCGAGGGCAATTGAGCCGAAGTCCTCTTCGGCGGTCAGGGCGACGGGAGCTTGCCGCGGCGTGTCGCTGAAGACGATGTCGTCGAGACCGATGTTCCCCCAGCCGCCGCGTTCGCGGTCGACAACGCGGATCTGGGCGGATTGCCCGGCCCACTTCCGGACGTCCCAGGAGTGGGGCAGCATCCGGTTGTCGTTGCGACCGGTCGCCGAGAGGACGGCTTGGCCGCCGACGAGCAGTTGCACACAGGTGCGATCGGCGTGGGCGCCGCCACCGATCAGGAAGTTGACGTAGTGACGCTCGATGGCAAACGGCGCGCTGGTGAGCGTGCCGACGTGCTCGTCGCCCTGCGTCACGTTTTCGCCCTGCCGGGTGTTGTGGGTGTTGACGACGCGCTTTCCCTGGCCGCCCACCTGGCCCTGGTAATCGGGCATGCGGGCCATTTCGATGGGGCCATCGCCAAAGGCCGTGCCTTCGGCGGTCCAACGCTCGTAGCGTTCGCGCTCGAAATCGTCGAACAGGATGTCGGCTCGACGAGGGGCAGCCGGCGGTTCGAGGGCGGCTTCCGCCGTGCCGTGCAGCAGAGTCAGGCGGCGTTCGCGGAAGAGACGGTTTCGGCGAGATCCGCGACCGGGTTTGCCGCTGCCGAGGCAGGCAGCATTCTCAATCCAGCCGGCCAGCTCGATCTCAAGCGTCTCGCCCGAGCGATTCTCGACGGTGTACTCGAGGATCGTCGCCGGGAGACTCGAGTTCGCGAAGTCCAGCGGGACGAAGGGCGAGAACGCCTCGAGTTGCGCGCGCACCGGGAGATCCGGATCCGCGTAGTCCACGCGGCCGACCGGGTATTGTCCGCAAAAGGTCACGTCGCGGAAGCCGCGTCGGTCCAGGGGGACGATTCGGGGGTTGGCCTTCGGGCCGATCCTCAGGGCGAAGCCGTGTTCGATCGGGGAGAACGGTTCGGGGGGCTTGGCGTAATGGGGTCCGGACCAGTGGGTGAACTCGGTGGCCGGGGTTTGGTTGAAGATGTCCCAGAGCCAGAGTCGGCCGTCGCCGCCCAGGTAGAGTTGGCCGGCGCACAGGCCGCCGACGGGCATGCCGATGAACCGGAGTTCATCGCCGCGGCAGGACGTCGGTTCGCCGCGAGCGGTGAGGGCATGGAGCCACTCGCGACGGAGTCTCTTGTCGGCCGGCACGAGTTCCTCGAAGTCCGCTCTGGTGAAGGGGCCGGCCACGGCCGGCAGGCGCGCCGCCGCCAGACCCGCCGCCGAAAGGGCGGTGAGCCGCAGAAAATCCCGGCGCGGCAGCGCGCTACCGCAGGAACAAGCGGGAGACTCGCAAGCCTCGCTCTTCTGGAATGGTTTGGTGTCGGACACGGGCGGCGACTACGTTCTTCAAGCGCATGCGCAATGATACCTCAAGCGTCGCACTCTTGAGGTAGGGACGCCCGGCGGCGGGCGTCCTGCAGACCGGATTCGACACCGCCCCAGGGAATGCGAGGCTGCCGACATTCGGCACGCATTCGCCCATCACCACGCGGCGCCGGACGTTCTCCCTCTGCCGTCGGACGGGAGATGGCCGGGGTGAGGGAGCGAGGTTCATGCGACCAGGGCTGGCACTTTCGCGTTCTGAATGCAGTCCCCCATTCTGCATTCTGCATTCTTCATTTCCCCTCTCAGCCTCCGCTCTGCAGGCGACTGAGAATCTGGTCGGTGACGGCTTGCACGACGGCCTCCGCTTCCGGATCGGGGGCGGATCCGGCCGGTGTGCCCGAACCGGCGGGGGCCGGCACGGCGCACGTGACTCCCGGACGCCAGTTGTCGTTGTCGCACAGCTCGCATTCCTTGAGACCGTAGCGGGGGTCGACGATCCCAAGGCTCTGTTTGATCTTGAGGAGGTCCTGGAGTTGGCCGGAGGTGAACGTGTTCAGTGGTTTGCCGAGCTGGGCGGCGACCACGACCGTGCGGCAATAGGCCTCGATGATCTCCATGCGCCAATAGGCGTCCTCGACGTTCAGATGGCTCCAGGCGACCACGCCATGGTTGGCCATGAGAATGGTGTTGTGTTTGTCGACGAGGTCGGCCACGAGCTTGCCCATCTCCGGCGTGCCGGGGGTGCGATAGGGGGCGATGGCGACCGCGCAGAACACCTCGAACTCCGGGATCATGCAGGTGGGCGGTTCGACGCCGGCGACGGCGAAGGCGGTGGCGTGCGGCGGGTGACAGTGCACGGAAGCGATGGCCTTGGGCTGGCGCTTCATGATCTGCAGGTGCATCAGGATCTCGCTGGTCCGTTTCTTGTCGCCCAGCAACTGGTTGCCGTCGAGGTCGACGAGGCAGAGGTCTTCGGGCTTCATGAAGCCCTTCGAGATCAGCGTCGGCGTGCAGAGCACGACGTCGTCCGCCACCTTGATGGCGATGTTCCCGCCGTTGCCATCGACGTACGCCCGCTGCCAGAGGCGGCGGCCGATGTCGCAGATCTGGTGCTTGAGCGCGGTGATCGGCGGCGAATGAAAGAAGGCCTCGAGTTCCCCCTTCGCGCTGCGCGCGGTGACGGTCTTCGGCGCGGCGGCGCCAACGGCCGCGGAACCGGTTTGGACGGCGGGGAGCAACGACTTGAATCTGGGTGCGTTGCCGAGTTCGAGGTCGCGCAGGAGATCGCGCGCCGAGGGCGTGAGGATGGCCTCGGCCGGCAGGCTGGACGGGTCGCCGCCCTGCCGGATCAAATCCTCGACATCGCGCGCACTGATGACGTTCTTCATGATGCTAAGCCTTCCACGGGGTGTAGAAAACGTTGTCGACCAGGGCCGCGTTGATGGCGTCCACCGGCACCGGATGCGGAAACGGTTGCGCCGCCTCGCGCCCTTCCACATAGCCGATTGTCTGCCCCACCCCGCCTCCAAGATCGTCATAGACGATCGGACTTGGGTCCCGACTCACCCGTGGCGGGGCGTCCGGTCCTTTCGGGAAACACTCGCGCGTGAACGGGCTCACCACGAGCCAACGGGCCCCCACCAGCGTGGGCACGGTCCGACTGAGCGTGACGCGGCCGATGACGGATCCCAGTCTCATCTCTTGGCCTTCGGTGGCGGCTCCAGGTGTTCGGGGCTGTCGTCCACCACGCCGATCACCATCCAGCGGGCGGGACTCTTCGCGTCGCCCACGGCGTGACGGGCCGCGGCGCCGTCGGAGGAAATGATGACGCGCTGGTGGAGGGCGGCGCCGTGGGCGTCGATCGCCACCTGGGGGGCGCCTTCGGGCTCGCCGGCCGCGCCGATGGGCTGGCAGATCACGAGGCGCCAGCCCTCGAAGCTTGCATGCTTCCGGGTGGCGATGACACTGCCTTCGACGCGGGCCAGGTACATGGGTTCTAGAAGATGCGGAGCTTGTCCACCATGACGCAGCGCCGGACGCGGGTGAAGGTGCGCGGGTTGCAGATGCCTTCGCCCGTGGTGGTGGCGATGCTGAAATTCGAGTAACCTTCCCCGCCGTTGCCCAGACCCGCCACGCAGGCCCCGTTCTTCACGAACAACGTCGTCTCGAGCGCCCGGGCCATCGCCGTCATGTGGGCAACGTCGTGCGAGTGGATCATCGCCGAGTGCTTGTAGCCGCGCTCCGCCTTCTTGGCGGCGGCGATGCCTTCCTCGACCGTGCGGACACGCACGACCGGGAGGAACGGCATCATCTGTTCCTCCTCCACGAACAGGTGGTCGGCGTCCGTCTCGGCGAAGAGCAGTTGGGTCTTCGAGGGCAAGGTCACCCCGGCGATCCGGGCGAGAACCTCCGGGTCGCGCCCGACCAGGGCGCGGTTGACGGCGGCATGGCCGCAGCCGGCGCCTTGCCCCGGCGGGAAGACGAAGGCCTCCTTCGCCAGGCGCTCGACCTGGCCGGGATTGAGTCGCACCGCGCCGTGCTTCTCGAGCGCGGCCAGGAACGGATCGAACACCTTGTCCAGCACGAAGACCTCCTTCTCGCCGACGCACAGGAGGTTGTTGTCGTAGGCGGCGCCGAGGACCACACAGCGGGCGGCGTTGTCCAGGCAACTGGTGCCGTCGACCAGAACGGGGGGGTTGCCGGGTCCGGCGCAGATGGCGCGTTTGCCGCTCTGCATGGCGGCCTTGACCACCCCCGGGCCTCCGGTCACGCAGAGAATCCGCACCAACTCGTTCTTCGCAAGGGCGCTGAACGACTCGAGCGTCGGCGGTTCGATGATGCAGGCGAGGTTCTCGATGCCGAGTTCGCGGTGGATGGCCTCGTTGAACACCCGCGCGGCCATCACCGCACAACGGGCGGCCCCCGGATGGGCGTTGAAGACGGCGGCGTTGCCCGCGGCCGCCATGCTGATGATGTTGCAGGCCATCGTCGGTATCGAGTGCGTCGACGGTGTGACGGCACCGATGACACCGAAGGGCGCGTATTCCTCAAGCGTGATGCCGTGGTCGCCGCTCAGGCCATACGGCTGCAGGAACTCGACTCCCGGCACCCCGCGCATGCCCGTCAGCTTCTCGATCTTGTGGTCCAACCGGCCGATCTTGGTCTCCTCCAGCTCGATGCGCCCCCAGTCGGCCGCATTCGCGAAGCACAGGTCCTTGATGATCTGCACCACCCGGTTGCGGCCCGCCACGCCGAGTTCCGACAATTGGAGATAAGCCTCCTGCGCCGCCGCGCAGGCCGCGTCGGCATCGGCGAAGACGCCAAAGTGGCGCCCGCCCTTGGGCGCGGCGGCCGGTTTCGCCACCGGTGCGGCGGAGGGCGCCGGACATCCGCACGGAGGAGCGGGGGCTTTGGCCGGCGCGCCCAGCCGGCTCAACACTTCCTCGACCACACCCCGAATGAGCGTTTCGTTGATCGCGGTATTCATGCGACAAGCGGATTACTGACCATTGGCTCTCGCGCTGTAGATCTGCTTCCCGAAGACGTCCACCGAGTCGACGATGCCGATGATGACGGCGTCGACGGGGGCTTCTTTGAGGCCGGGGGCGAGCCGCGCGCTGCTGCCCTGGCAGAACAAGACCAGTTCGCCTTCGCCGGCGCCGACGCTGTCGACGGCGACGATGGTGTTGACCCCGGGGCGGAACCGGCCGGGGTTCTGGTCGTCGACGAGTTGCGGCCGGATCAGCAACAGTTTCCGGCCGGACATCCCGGGGTCCTTCTTGGTGGCGACGACCGCGCCTTCGACTTTGGCGAGGAACATGGCGGCAATGTCCGGGTGGGGCGGGCCGTCCCCCGAACTCGCATCCCCGCCGGGATGCGCGTTCCGCGTCCGGCCCGTCCTGCGGCTCACTTCTTCTTGGGCAGGACGGTCTCGATGTCGGCGTGCGGCCGGGCGATCACGTGGATGCTGACCAGTTCGCCCTTGATGGCCTTGACGGCCTGGGCGCCGGCATCCGTGGCGGCCTTGACCGCAGCCACGTCCCCGACGACGACCGCGGTGACCAGGGCGTTGCCGACCTGCATCATCGGGCCGGCGAGTTCGACGTTGGCGGCCTTCAACATGGCGTCCGTCCCCTCAACGAGCGCGACGAGACCGCGGGTTTCCATCATTCCAATCGCTTGTGGCATAGATCGATTTCGGTTGGTTCCGCTGTGGTGCGCGGCAGCGTCGGTTCAGGAACTCTGCTCGAGGTGGCGCCGCACCTCGCGCGCCACCACCAATTCTTCGTTCGCGGGAATCACCAGCACCTTCACCCGGGAGGTAGGAGTGCTCAGCACACCCTCCCGCCCGCGGGTCTGGCCGTTGACCGCGGCGTCCAGTTCGATCCCGAGTTGATCCAGGTTGCGCGCGATCGCCGCCCGCACGGCGGTCGAGTTCTCCCCAATCCCCCCCGTGAACACCAGCGCGTCGGCACCGTTCAGCTCGAGGTAATACCCGCCAATCCAGCGACGCGCCTCGTGGGCCAGGACGTCGAACGCGACCCGCGCCCGCGGATTCCCCTGGGCCGCCTGCGCCTCGACATCCCGCAGGTCGTTCAATCCTCCGGAGAGTCCCTGGAGACCGGATTCACGGCTCAGCACCCGCTCCGCTTCGTCGAGCGTGATGCCCGTGCTCCGCATCACGTAACCCAGCGCAAACACATCCAGATCGCCGCAGCGGTTGTTGTGCGGCAAGCCTGTCTGCGGGGTCATCCCCAGGCTGTTGCCAATCGCCACTCCGTTCCGGATCCCCGTCACCGACGAACTGCCCCCCAGGTGACAGGAGATGACCCGCAGGTCCGGCGAACGGACCGTCGGGGCCCCGCCGTCGCAGTACAACCGGCGCGCGCGTTCGGCGATATCGTCGCGCCCCAGGAGTTCGGCGGAGCGCTCGGCGATGAACTTGTGACTGGCACCGTGAAATCCCCAGCGGCGCACGCCCAGCTCGTGCCACGACTCCGGCACGGCGTAACGCTTGGCCGCATCCGGCGCCCACTGGTAGAACGCCGTCTCGAACAGCGCCACCAACGGCGTCTGCGGCATCCGCCGCGCAAACTGCCGGATGCCCGTGATGTAAGGGGGATTGTGCGCCGGCGCCAGACCGCTGTAGGCCTCCATCGCCGCCAACACCCCCTCGTCCAAACGCACGCAGCCGTCCACCCCGCGCGCAATGATCGTCTTGAACCCCACCGCCGCCAGCTCCGCTTCCGCGGCGATCGCGCCGCTCTCCCGCAACTGCGCCAAACACTGCTCCACCGCCTGCGCGTAGTCCGTCACCCGCTCCAGGCCGCCCTTGTGCAGCACGGCCTCGCGGCCGCCCGGAAAGTCAAACAGACGCCACTTGAGCGACGTCGAACCAAGGTTGGCGACCAGGATCTTCACTGGAGCCACTTGCCGAGGCCGGACAGTCCCTCATGCGGCCGGGGAATGACCTGGACGCTGATGACCTGGCCCACCTGGGCAGCGGCCGCCGCGCCGGCGTCCGTGGCCGCTTTCACCGCCGCGACGTCGCCGCGGAAGAACGCGGTCACATAGCCCGACCCGACCTTTTCCCACCCGGCGAGGGTGACGTTGGCGGCCTTGAGCGCGGCGTCGCTCGCCTCGAGCAGCGCGCACAATCCGCGGGTTTCAATCATGCCGATGGCTTGTTGTGGCATAGAATCGAAGATTTGGGATTTGGGATTTGGGATTTCGAATTTCGGATTGGCGGCCCCACCTACTTGGCGGCCGGCTTCGGCGTCTCGCCGAGGAAGGCCTTCAGGAGATCCTCGTGCGGGCGGGCAATGATGTGCGAGCTGATCAACTCGCCCACCTTCGCCGCCGCCTTCGACCCGGCGTCCACCGCCGCCTTCACACTCCCCACGTCGCCCTTCGTCAGGACGGTGATCAGACCGCCGCCAATCGGGATGGTCCGCACCAGCGTGACGTTGGCCGCCTTGACCATCGCATCGCTGGCCTCGACGCTGCCGACGTAGCCGCGGGTTTCAATCATTCCAAGTGCTTCACTCATAGTTCGCGTTGGTTTGGGTTTGCAGGAATTCCAGAGCGGATACCGGTCCCGGCCTATTTCACCAGCTCGCACGACGTGTCCGCCTGCAGATAGCAGGCGTTGCCTTCGTCCGTGTCAATGTGCACCTCCAGCTTGAAGCTGGAATCCACACGCGCCAGCAAACGGTCAAACGAAACGCCGCACGGGCCGCCCACCCGCAGCCGCATCTCGTCGCCGTTCTTCACCCCGTAAAACGCCGCGTCGTCCGGATGCATGTGCACATGGCGCAGCGCGCGAATCACCCCCTGCCGCATCTCGAAGAACCCCGCCGGGCCCATCAACATGCAGCCCGGTGTCCCCTCGATGTTCCCCGAAAGCCGCAGCGGAATCTCAAATCCCAGCGCAATCGCATCCGTATACGCCAACTCCACCTGGTTGAAGTTCCGACACGGCCCCAAGATCCGTAAGTTCGAAATCACCCGACTCCGCGGGCCGATCAACGTGACCGTCTCTTGCGCAGCGAATTGTCCCTCCTGATACAGCCACTTGTGGGGCGTCAGCTTGTGCCCCTTTCCAAACAGCGCCTCGACCGCCTCGGGACTCAGGTGGCAGTGCCGGGCGCTGATGTTCACCACCAGCGGATTGGGTGCCTGCGCCGCCCCCGGCACGGGTTTTCCCAACCGCTGGTAAACGAGTTGTCGAACAAGATGCTCAACGACCGCCCGATGAACTGTAGGCGCGATTGAAGCCATAACGCATCAAATGCAGCCCGTTTCTCGCCGAATACAGCCATTCTGTCAACAATTATCTTGCAATAGCTATCAGAATCTATCACGGTCTGGCTGGAATGCAGGCAGAGGAGCGCCAACTGCGAATCGAGGAGCACCTCCAAAAGGTCGAGTTCTCCTCCCTCGACGATCTTGCTGCCCAAGTGGATGCGTCCGTCTCCACCGTCCGCCGCGACCTCACCATCCTCGAAGCCAAAGGCTCCGTCCGTCGCACCCACGGTGGGGCGCGTCTTCTAAACCCGCGTTCGGACGAGTTCCTCTTCTCGGCGCGGGACACTCACGAGCTGCTGGAGAAGGAAGCCATCGGCCGGGCGTGCGCCGAGCTGGTGCGACCCCGCCAGAGTCTGATCCTGGATGCGGGCACCACGGTCTACCACGTGGCGCGGTATCTCGAGCCGAAGGCGCCGCAGATCGTGACAAACTCCTTGCCGGTGGCGAACCTGTTTGCCTCGGCAAACCGTCTTGAGGTCGTCGTTTCCGGGGGCGTGATCTATCCGCGGCTCGGCGTGCTGGTGGGACCGCTCGCGGTCGAGACCTTCTCGAAAGTCCACGCCGATGTGGCGATCATGAGCGCCGGCGGAATCACCATCGAAGGGTTGACGAACTCGCATGGTCTGCTGATCGACATCCAGCGGGCGATGATGAAGGCCGCACAACAAGTGGTGTTCTGCCTCGACCACACTAAATTCGGTCGGCGCTCGGTCTGTTTTCTTTCCGACCTGGAGGAGGTGGACGTGGTGGTGACGGACTCCGGGGCGCCGACGGACTTGGTGGAAGCGTTGCGGGGCAAGGGCTTGGAAGTGATCGTCACCGACGTTTCTACTGGAAAACCGGCGGCGGGCAGCTAAGCTCCGCCAACCGTTTTGTCATCCCAATGAAGAACATGCGAGTTTTCTCCCTTTGCGCCCTCACGTGCCTTTGCACTCAGATCCCGACCCTGGCGACGTCCTACCAGGGAGTGGAGTTCCCCGGAGGCATCGCTTCCTTCGCCGATGCTGTGGTTCGTTACGTGCCGGGCGGCGGTGCGAGCGCGGTTGGCGACAAATTCAACGATCCGACCGCCGCGCTGGGTGCTCCGGACTACCCGCTCGGCGAACAGGAGCTGGGCTTCGTCAGCCTCGGCGAACCGGGCGGCGAGTTGGTCGTGCGCTTCCTGGACAACAGCCTGGTGGCCTCGGGCGACAGCGCGGCCGATCTGTGGATCTTCGAAGCCGGGTCCGCCTCGCATTGGTCCGTGGCTGAGCCTACCGACGTCTACATCAGCGCGGATGGGGAGGATTGGATCTCGGTGGGGACAGCCCTCGGCTCCACCTCAGGGATCGATATTGACGCCTGGGCCGGCGTGCAGCTTGGTCGACGCTACGGCTACGTCCGCATCGTCGAAATCGATCCGGCCGGCGCGCGGGACACCGGCTCCCCGTTTGCCGGCGCGGACATCGATGCGGTCGGCGCGGTGTCGTCGGGAACGCCGGTTCCCGATGCGGGCATTCCTTTCGGCCTGCTGGCCGCGTTGGGCACCCTCCTGCTGGCAGTCGGTGGGCGCCGCGGAGATCCATCCTGATCCGCATACTTCACACGCGGCGAGCATGTGAAATATGCGCCGGGCCGGGAGGCCAGGCTGAGGCGCGCCGCCGCGCATCCTTCGTCTCCAGATTGATTTCGGGCACGCATTCACCTGCCGGAGCGCCGGCTTGTAGCCGGCCAGAGGAAAATGGTTGCTGACTGTGTTTCTGGCCGCGTGCAACGCGGCGCTCCGGTAGGCGGACGCGCCGTCGAACCCTTGTGTGTCTCCTGGCCTGTCGTCGCTGCTGCGACCGTCGGACCGGTCGCGCTCCGTCGGACCGCCCGCCGTCCCGGCGGGCAGCAGCCCCGCGGGCGGACGCGCTCTCGGACCTTCCGGAGCCGAACACCAGTCGGGGCGCCCCGCTCGGCGCGGGGCCCAGATGCATGCACCTCTGGCCGGCAACACGCGGGCGCTCCGACGAGCGGCACCGTCGCAGGCTCGACCAGACCGATAGTCCCCCTATCCCGCAGCTCGTTGGGCTGTGACTCAGCATCTGTCCCCAGTATTGGTGACTGGCTGGGGACGACCAGCGGAGTATCTTGGCGGCGTCGTTGGTGCAGAAGCGCAGGTTTTCCGTGTGTGAGATGGCGTGAGTCTGCGGCGCCGCAACAGCGACACTGGACCGCAGCGGACGGCGCTGCGAGGGAGCCGAAAACGAGCAAGTTCTCATTGAAGTGTGTGCGCGAAAGGCCGGGCCCCAAGCCCGGCCTTCGTGCGTACTACCGCAGCCACCGTCCCGTCCGGGACCCGATGTGTGCAAACCACGCCGCCCGACTGAGACTCCCCTCCCGTCAGGAAGGCAATGCAAGGCGCGCGTAGATTGAGCCTGTGGGCATCCCCGGGGCGGTTTCGATCCCTGGGGAATTGCCCCGAAATCGTCCTCGTTCCTTAGCAATGTCCCCAGGGACAAGGACCGTCCCGGGGATGGTCGGAATCCGTGGGAGTCCTCTGCTGGCCCCGAGCGGACGGAGATTACGCTGTGACGGGCGTGGCGGAGGGGGCCGCGGCCGGTTCGGAGGCGATGATGTCGTCCCGGTAGGTGGGGGTGACCTGGCGGCCGGGGCTGACGATCAGGAAGCTGGCTTCGTCCCATTCGCCGTCGAGCCAGCGCTGGAAGAGGCGGATGTCACCTTCGATTTCCTCGAATTGCCAGCCGCGTTTCGAGCAGACGGCCTGGACTTGCTCGTGGAGGTGGAGCGGCTTGGTGAATTTGAAGTCGATCAGCACGCCGTGGGTGTAGTTCTGGGCCCAGTGGCTCATGACCTCGAGGAGGTGGCGGGCCTGTTCTTCGCCGTATTTCCGGACCCACTGTTCGTACATGGCGCTGGGCTGCTCGCCGGCGTCTGGCCGAGTGGGAAGAAGATAGGCCGGATGCGTCGGCGGCAGGCTCTCCCCGCGGCGCCGCACGCATTCCAGCCAGCCCGAGGTGTAGAAATACGCGCCCGGAAGAGAGGCGCTCAGACTCAGATAGCGCTCTTTGGATCCCAGGAAGAACGTGATGCAGTCGTGGGCGCGGGGGATGACCAGTTGGGTGTCGCGCGCCTGCAGTCCCGTGATGAGATTCCCGCACAAAGCGTAGCCCACCAGGATGGCGTCGTAGCGGCGCAACCGCGCCGCGCAGCCCGGCCAGCTCAGCTCTTCCGCTTCGACCCAATGGATGTTCACCCGAACATCGTGCGCCAGCCCGCCGTGCAGCAGCGCTTCGTTGAGGCTCTTGTAGGAATCCGCGTATTCGACGTACTTTCCCACCAGGCCGATGTCCACCGCACCGGATGGGTTCTTGAGCCGGTCCACCATGGCGCTCCAGCGCGTCAGGTCGCGCGGCCCCGCCTCCAGTTTGAGCAGGCGCATGGCGATCTCGTCGACTCCCTGCTCGGCCAGCATCAGCGGCACTTCGTAAACGCTCTTGACGTCGCAGGCGGTCACCACCGCGTCGACGGCCACGTCGCAGAACAGCGCGATCTTCTCGCGAACTTCCTGCGCCAGGTACCGCTCCGAGCGGCACACCAGCATGTCGGGTTGAATGCCGATGGCGCGCAGTTCCTTGACGCTGTGCTGGGTGGGCTTGGT